>CAZLUB010000001.1:0-140549 GCA_964562595.1 uncultured Muribaculum sp.
TAAATATCAATCATTTCAAAGAACTATTTCGATTTTTTAGTGGACACTAATGTTAGAGAATAGTTAAACTTACACGACGGCCTAAACCCTCAAAAATACGGAAAAGAGTTCCTAATTGAATGTCGGCTTTGCCGTTTTCAAGTCGTGAAATATAAGTCTTTTTTGTACCAATTTTTTCAGCAAGTTCTTGTTGTGTAAGTCCTGCACGCTTGCGTTCTTCTCTAAGCGTTTGAGCAAGGCAGAAAGCCACAGTTTCTTTATCAAACTCTTCACGAGAAGCTGTACCAACTTCGCCAAATTCTACATTGAGCAATTCTTCAAGATTGCTGCAATTCATAAGAGCTTCTTTTTTGTTATCTTCCATAACACTTAGTCTTTTGATTCTTTAGATTCAAAATATTCTTTCATTAGTCTTTCTGCTTTTTCAATTTCACTCGAAGGTGTTTTTTGTGTTTTCTTTTGAAATCCATTGAAAAGTATAACCAAAGAGCCTTCATCGAAACAGCAGAACACGCGAAATATATCGCCACCAAATTCTATTCTTATTTCAAAAAGTCCTTTTTTGCCCTCAATACTTTTAAGTATGGTAACCGGCAATCGGTCTAAAGTTTGCAACCAAACCAATGTTTGTGCAATCTTTTTTCTAACCTTATCGGTCTGAGCCACATAGAACTCATTGAAATAATGTTTGTAGAATTTTATTTCTCGGTTAGCCATATATTCAATTTTTACAACGGCGAAGTTAACTAAAGAGTTTACTTCTGCCAAATTTTTGAATCATATTTTATTGTTGATGCTCGATAAGTTCATTTCCTGCATTTGTCAAGACGTGTATTGTGATGTTTTTTGGTTGCTTAAAAATTATAATGAGTGTTAAAATGTGTGTCTAAATTCCATTTTTAACGTCTCAACGTTGAATTTTTACAAAAATCTCCTTATTTTTGCTCATTGATTACTTACGGCACATTGTTGTTCTCTATGAGAAATAGCAATAGTGGTGATGAAAAGATAGAATGTAGAACGTTTGAGAAGTTGTAATACCAAGAAAATCAACCATGTGCGCCCCAGCTACAGCCTAAAGGGTGTGATGTGGCATCTTTTGTTCACGCCTCATTCAAAAACCTCATAAATTAACATCTTAGTCATCAGCATGCCATTATGTAATCATTGTGAAGCAGAGGCGACACGATGTCCCCTCAGGATGGTGTTCAATTAGCGACGGACGCAATGCGCATTGCGTCCCTACGTTCAGGTCGAACGTAGGGAATGTCTAATTGAAATTAAACATTCCTTAGGGATAAAATGTATTATTTAGATGAAATATAATATAATTTAATTTTTGTATAACTAAAAAACTTTTGCATGAAGAACATTTGTTTTCAAATGACTCGGAAAGCGTGGATCACCCTTGTGATGATCTTGTGTCTATCCTTCCCGGCTCTGGCGCAGAAGATTACCGTCAGCGGTAACGTTTCTGACCCGACCGGAGAGCCCCTTATTGGAGCCAGTGTTATTGCTCAAGGCACTACTATGGGAGTGGCTACCGACTTCGATGGCAACTATAGCCTCGCTGTTGAGCCCAATGCCATTATCGAAGTGTCTTATATCGGTTATCAGCCTCAGAGCATTGCTGTAGATGGTCGTACAATCATCAATGTAGTGCTTCAGGAAAACTCGGTAGTGCTTAACGAAGTTGTCGCAATCGGTTATGGTGTTGTGAAAAAATCGGATGCTACGGGTTCTGTGGCCATGATTAAACCTGACGAAATCGATGCCGGACTTGCAACTTCGGCTCAAGACCTTCTTGTAGGTGCTTCTCCCGGTGTGGTTGTCACATCTAATGGAGGTAATCCTATGGGTGGTGCTACGATACGTATACGTGGAGGTGCATCTCTTAATGCTACCAACAATCCTCTTGTTGTTATTGACGGAGTGCCTATGAGCGACAAGTTATATTCCGGATCTGACCCATTGAATATGATTTCGCCCGACAACATCGAGTCAATGACTATCCTTAAGGATGCTTCGGCAACTGCTATCTATGGTAGCCGTGCATCTAATGGTGTTATCATCGTGACTACAAAGAAAGGTCAAAGTGGAAAACCACAAGTTAATTTCTCTGCAAATATGCATGTCAACACTCCGCGCAATACGCTCGACTTGATGAACGGTGACCAGTTCCGCGAAGTTGTTAACAGCCGTATTGGTACAGAATCGGCTATTGCCCAACTTGGCACGGCCAACACCAATTGGCAAGACGAGATCCTACGCACTTCTATTTCTCATGACTACAACTTGAGCGTAGGTGGACAGTATCGCAACATACCTTACCGCGTTTCGGCTTCGTATGCCAACAATAATGGTATCCTTGAGACTTCGGGCATGCAACGTACCACAGTAGGCATTAATCTTTCGCCCAAGTTCTTCAATGGCAAGCTCTCAATCAATGCCAATGTCAAGGGCGTGTATGTAAAGAGTCGTGATGCCGACCAAGGTGCTCTTGGTGCTGCTGCATCGTTCAACCCGACACTCCCCGTTAAGAGCAATTATGCAACTACAGGTGTTGCCGGTGCTTATGCATTCAACGGATATACCAATGTGATCGTTGGTGGCGGTGCCCTTGAAGCAATGGCTGCTCAAAACCCTGTGCAGATACTTATGGATCGAAACAATCAGTCGGAAGTATTCAGTTCTACCGGTAACTTCCAGGTTGACTATGCTCTCCATTTCCTTCCAGAACTTCACTTTAATCTAAACCTCGGTTATGACGTGACCAAGAACGTGGTACACGATATTACTGCTGCTAACTCGGTCATGACTTGGCGCAATAACGACACAGGTTATGGCAATGGCGCTGAGATGTATCGTCGTCGTCATGAATTGGCACGTAACACTTTGCTTGACTTCTATGTAAACTATCGTAAAGAGTTTGAAGAAATCAAATCAAACGTAGATGCTATGGCCGGTTATTCATGGCAGCGTTTTGATGAGTTTGGAACTGACCTTAACTATATCAATTCTCTCGGATATTACACTACCGGTAATTCTCCATTGTGGAATGATGGTACGTATACGCTCGAGCAAGATCCTTCGACTGCCGACTATGTTGGCACTGTCAAGAAAGTGACAACTCAGCCTTGGAACAATATTTTGTTTCTACAGTCGTTCTTCGGACGTTTGATGTACTCGTTTGACGATACTTATCTCTTGACATTCACTCTTCGTGACGACGGAACTTCTCGTTTCTCTCCCGATACCCGTTGGGGCTTGTTCCCATCAGTGGCTCTTGCATGGAAACTCAACAACATGTCGTTTATGAAGGGTGCACAAGATGTGATGAATGACCTTAAACTTCGTCTCGGATGGGGTATCACCGGTCAGCAGGCTATTGGTAACTCTAACCATGACTACTATCCTTACATGGCTATTTACACTGCTTCAAATGCCCCCGGTCTCTATCCTTCACCCGATGGAAACGGTTGGATTTCGCCCCTTTATCCTGAAGCCTACGACCCTTCTATCAAATGGGAAGAAACAACGACTTGGAACATCGGTCTTGACATGGCATTCCTTGACAATCGCATCACTGCGGCTCTCGACTGGTATCTTCGTGACACCGAAGACTTGCTCGCACGTATTCCGGTGGCCGGTGTAAATACCTCCAACTTCATGACTCGCAACATCGGATCGCTTCGCAACTATGGTATTGAAGCCACGATCACTGCAAAACCGGTAGTTACCAAAGACTTTACTTGGTCAACAAGCTACAATATTGCTTGGAACCGCAACGAAATAACCAAGTTGACCGGTAATGCAAACACCGACTCACCTGTAAATGCTCGCGACACCCCTTCCGGTATAGGTACTCGTTTGCAATGGCATGCTGTAGGCGAACCGGCTTATTCATTCCGCGTTTATCAGCAAGTTTACGATGAAATGGGCGACCCGGTTCCCGGACAATATGTCGACCAAAATGCTGACGGCAAGATTGACTCTGAAGACTTGATTTATTATCATTCTCCCGATCCTAAGGTTACCATGACTTGGAACAACACGTTCAACTATAAGAAATGGGATCTTGGCATCACATTGCGTGCTTCTTTAGGCAACTATGTATACAACGGACAGAAGTATGATCGTTCTCGCCTCTACTCTGTTGAGGGTTATGGCCTTAGCAACTTGATGAACAACACATACCTCTTTGCCAATACCGATGAAAATTTGATTCTTAGCGACTATTTGGTTGAAGACGGTAGTTTCCTCCGTTGTGACAATATCACACTTGGTTACACATTTGACAACCTCTTGAAAGATCAATTGCGTCTCCGCTTGTTTGGCGCAGTTCAGAATCCATTCGTAATTACCAAGTACACAGGTCTCGATCCTGAAGTATATGATGGTATCGACAATAACGTTTATCCACGTCCTGTTACATTCTCGCTTGGTTTAGTTGCTACATTCTAATAAATTACAGAAACGAATATGAAAAATTTCAATAAAATATTGTTAGCTGCAGGGCTGATGGCTTCTCTTGGGGTTGTTTCGTGTACCGACGACCTTAATGTAGTTCCAAGAGACCCAAACACCACTACGGCTGTTGACTTCAAGTCCAATCCTGAAGAATATATGAACCGTGTGTTGGCAGAGTGTTATCTCTCTTTTGCAACTACCGGTGTAAATGGTGCCAGCGGCACAGCCAACGTTGAGGGTTTTGATGGCGGTAGCGGTACATTCCAGCGCGCTGTGTTCAACCTCAACGAAGTGCCTACCGATGAAGCTTGTTGGTTGTCAACCAACGACGATTATTTGAATGCATCATTGCAATATAGCATTTTCCCCACAAACAACACCGCTATCTACGGTACTTATTCTCGCTTGACTATCAATGCTTCGGTATGTAACGAGTTTATCCGCACCGTGCAAGAAGGCAAGTTTGGTTTGCCCGAAAATCTTCAGGCAAAAGCTGATGAATATGTACGTCAGGCCAAGATACTCCGCAGCCTCGCATATTTCTACTTGATAGATATGTTTGGCAATGTGCCTTATGCCGATGAGTCGGTAGTGACCGGAGCGACTCCTGCTCAGTTGACGCGTGCCGAGGTTTATAACAATGTGGTTACCACTCTTGAGGAAATCTCAGCAGAATACACAACTACCGATGTTGCTTACGGATATGTTGGTAAGGATCAATGTGATGCGCTTTTGGCTAAGTTTTACTTAAATGCCGAAGTGTTTACCGGTACGACTGCTTACGATAAGTGCTGGAACAAGTGTGTTGAAATCATTGGTCGTCACCAAGGCGGTGGTTTCCAAGGCTCAGGTCTTGCCAACCACTACACCAATCTTTTTGCTGCCAACAACGACCAGTATGCTGCCGGTGGAAGTAACACTGCAGAAAACGAAATCATCTGGGTGATCCCATGTGATGCCGCCAATCTTACTTCTTGGGCTAATACTACATTCCTTATCGCTGCATGGATTACCAACTCAACTGATGCTTCAACTTGGACTATTTCGCAAAGCGATTATAATTCCACTGAAGGTTGGAAGTGTATGCTCGGTCGTAAGCAATTCTGCGAAAAATTTGATTTTAATGCCGATGGCACTTCTGCTGACAAGCGCACTGCTCTTTGGAAAACTTCGGCTCACGGATTCTCAATTGACAATACCGGCTTGACACAAGCTGATTATGGCAATGGTTGGGTTCCCACCAAGTTCACAAACTTTGAGTATGGCGACAATGGTGAAAAACTCGAATCAGCCGGAGCTACTCAATTCAGTAATACCGATTATCCGGTAATCCGTCTTGCCGAAATCTATCTCAGCGCTACAGAAGCATACGTGCTTGGCGGAGCTGGCAATTCGAGCGATGCCGTTAAATATGTAAACTATGTGCGCAACCGTGCCGGACTCGGCAATTGGACTGCTACAGACTTGACTAAGGACAACATCCTTGATGAACGTTGTCGCGAACTTTATCAAGAAAACTGCCGTCGTACCGACTTGGTTCGTCACGACAAATATGTAGGCGATGCTTATGTGTGGAACTGGAAGGGTGGCGTTCTCGAAGGAACTGCTATTGCAGAACACCAAAACCTCTATCCGCTGCCTTTGACTATCGTTTCATTGGCCGGTTATACGCAGAACCCCGGTTATTAATTGACATCGTGAGTCTAATCATTTAAGAGAATTATCAAAATGAAAAATAACAAATATATTCAAACACTCTTTGTGGGCTTGACCATGATGGTTGGTTTCACTGCGTGTGAAGACCGTGACCCGGTGTACCAAGCTCCTGAGTCGACCGATAGCTTCGTGCTTAATATTCCGCCGTTGGCCGACCAATATTATGAGTTAACCGAAGGTGGTACAATCGATCTTACCTGGTCGGCTTTTGACTATGGCTATGCCGCAGTTGCAAACTATGCGGTGGAAGCTTCTCTCAACGAAAACTTTGACCCTGCAGAGCAAGTAGCTACAACAACTGTATGTAACGCCTCGATCAAGCAAGCAAGCCTGGCATTGGCTATCTGCAGCATGCGTGGTATCGAAGATGTGGCGAGCTATGTCGATGAACCTGCACGTAACGTTTACTTCCGCGTGAAGTCTTCGTTGAAAAACGTTGAAGGTAGTGAAGTCATCTCCAATACCATCAAGTTCTCGCAAATCAAAGAATATTGTGCTATCAAGGAAGCCGGATATATCTACTTGGTGGGAACTCCTACCGGTTGGGTTGAACCAAACAGTGCAGCTGCTGCAACTTATGAAAACTGGAAACTTATTGAAACAGAAATCGGCAATAATATTTATTCCGGAGTATTCAATCTCGCGGCAGGAGACCATACATTCCGTTTCTATGCTAGTCTAGGTGGTTGGGGATCTGATAGCGCGTTGCCATCTCTTGGTGCCCATCCGGTTGATAATAATACAGTTGCAGTCAAATTTACCGATAAAATTTATTCCGGTCCTGTATTTGAGGGTAAAGGAAGTTGGGTTATTAACGGTTGGGAAGGTGGAAACTTGAAGCTAACCGTAAACATGAGTAATCCTGACAATATGACAGTAACAATGGAAGTCGGAGGTATCGATGTGACCGGTAAGGCATTTATATATCTTGTTGGAGCTCCCGAAGGATGGGCCGGTCCGGATGAAGCAAATGCTTCTCACTATGAAAGTTGGAAACTTTATGACATGGAGGGCAACGGCGTTTACACAACTGTTAAACCGTTTGAGATTGCTGCCGGTTCATTCATGTTCCGTTTCTATACAGCTCTTACCGGATGGGATCAGGATTCTTATGGAGCACAAGAAGCCGACTCGCCAATCGATATTGCTTTGACTGATGGAGTATATTCAGGCAAGGGTATGAAAGGTAAAGGAAGCTGGAATTGTCCTGATTGGGCAGGTGGAAAGCTCGATATTGCTGTTGATATGAACACCAACACAGTGACATTCACTCAAAAATAATGATTAACTAAGATCTTAAGATATGAAAAAATATAGCATAATCTTGACTGCGGCTCTTGCTTTAGGATTTGTTGCTTGCGATGACTTCGCAGAACCCAATCCGCCGTTGCAGTCCAACGAGCCTGAAGCATCAATGACCGTTGACGGTCTCACTGTTTCTGCCGGTGAAGACGTAGCCACCGGAGCTCTTAACCTCGACCAAGTCAATGCCGATGCTCTCAATGTGGCATTGCTTAGCATTGATGCTGCTGAAAACGTTCCTGCAGGGTATGACCTTAAGTTTGTCATGCAGTTGTCTGATAGCGAAGATTTCGCTTCTTATCGTGAGGTTGAAACCGAAGTGGTTGACAATATCGTGTATGTGACTCCCGACAATTGGGAAAATGCCCACGTGTTGACTTTTGGTAAGTCTCCAAAGACTCGTACTACATATGTGCGTACTGAGGCATACGTGACCAATGGCGTGACCGATGTGCGTCTCGGAGGCCTTGATACTTATTTTGGCGTGGCTACGCTCGACGTTACTCCTTATGACCTTGGTATTGTTATTGAAGAAGCATACTATCTTGTAGGTACAATCAGTGATTGGTCGGTAGCTTCAGCGGTTAAGTTTGACCGCGAAGGTGATGACGTATATGCCAACCCTGTATTTACAATACATGTAAATATTTCAGCTGACCAAGCCGAGAGTGGTTGGTGGTGGAAGATTGTTCCTCAATCAACTTATGAAACCGGAAACTGGGTAGATGCCAAGAATGGCTCTTATGGTGTTGAGGTAGATGGTGATGATGCTCTGTCAGGTCTGTTGCAGGCTCGTACCGATACCGAAGATTGTGGTGCAGGTTGCGTTAAGCAAGCCGGTCAGTATTTGTTGACTATCGATATGGAAAACTGCTCTTATGAGTTTGTTTCGGCATGGGAATATCTTTCTACTCCTGGCGGAAGCAATGGTTGGGCTCCGGCATCAGCTATGCGACTGACTACTACCGACTATGTCAACTACTCAGGATTTGCTTATCTCGATGGAGAGTATAAGTTCTGTCTCGGAGACTCTTGGGACAATGGAGACTATGGTATCGGTGACGCAGAGGGTACACTCGCTTATAAAGGTGGTAACCTCAGCGCAGAAACCGGACTTTATTGGTGTGCTGTCAACATTGAAGACCTTACCTATACTTTGACCAAAATCGAGACGATCGGTGTAGTAGGAACTGCTGTGGGTAGCTGGGATGTCGATGTGGATTTGACTCCGAGCGAAGATATGCTTACTTGGACTGGTGAAATTGAAATGGCTGCCGGAGAGTATAAATTCCGTGCCAACGACGGCTGGGATGTAAATCTTGGCGGTGACATCAATGCACTCGTGCCCGGTGGCGCAAACATCATGATTGAGGAAGCAGGCACTTATTCTTTTGAATTATTGCTTGATGCTACACCTTATGTGGTGTTCGTTGACAAACTCTGATATCCCTGAGACATAAATAAAAATGAGGGCGATACCAATAGTGGTATCGCCCTCATTTTTATTTGCCGATGTCCGGTAAAATTCATTGAGGCTGTCGACCGGTTTTTATCTAAATTTGTTTAACCGGGCATCGTATACAAACCCTTCTGTGCGTAACCGTTCTTCCAATTCGGAGCGGTTGATGTCTAAAGAAGCGCATAACTCGTCGAGAGATGGATACTCATCGCGTAGTTTTGTGTTGATAAAACTGAAAAGTATCAAAATGTCATTAGGTAGTTCCATAAATTCAAATTTTCCATGCAAATTTACCTCTTTTTTCGCTGATATAGATTAATTTTGTAGCTGTAAATCAATCATTCAATAAAAATGGAAAAAAATTATAAGCGTACGCTTGTTACAACGGCATTGCCTTATGCCAACGGCCCTGTGCATATAGGACATCTTGCCGGGGTGTATGTACCGGCAGATATATATGTGCGTTATTTGCGCCTTAAGGGTGAAGATGTCGTGATGGTCGGAGGTAGCGACGAGCATGGCGTGCCCATTACCATAAAAGCTAAAAACGAAGGAGTGACTCCGCAAGATATTGTCGATCGTTATCATGAGATTATCAAGGCTTCGTTTGAAGAACTTGGCATTTCGTTTGACGTGTATTCGCGCACAACTTCAAAGATACATGCAGAGACTGCCGGTGAGTTTTTCAAGCGACTCTATGATAAGGGCGAATTTGTTGAACGGACATCGATGCAGTTGTATGATGAGCAAGCCGATCAATTTCTTGCCGACCGTTATGTGACAGGAAAATGTCCTCATTGTGGCAATGATAGGGCCTATGGCGACCAGTGCGAGGCTTGTGGCACTTCGCTCAATGCCACTGACTTGATAGAGCCAAAGAGTGCGTTGACCGGCAATACTCCGGTGTTGCGTGAGACAAAGCATTGGTATTTGCCACTCGACAAGTGGGAGCCTGCTTTGCGAGAATGGATTCTTGAAGGGCACAAAGAATGGAAAAGCAATGTATATGGTCAATGCAAGTCATGGCTCGACATGGGCTTGCAACCAAGAGCCGTAAGTCGAGATCTCGATTGGGGCATACCGGTGCCGGTCGAAGGTGCAGAGGGTAAAGTGCTATATGTATGGTTTGATGCCCCGATTGGATATATATCCAACACCAAAGAAATACTTCCCGATACATGGCAAAAATATTGGAAAGACCCCGAGACGCGCATAATCAACTTTATCGGCAAAGACAACATCGTATTTCATTGTATCGTGTTCCCGGCGATGATGATGGCTTATGGCGATGGATTCCAACTCCCTGAAAATGTGCCGGCAAATGAATTCCTGAATCTCGAAGGTGACAAAATCTCGACATCGCGCAATTGGGCGGTGTGGTTGCATGAATATTTGCGAGAATTTCCCGGTAAACAAGATGTGTTGAGGTATGTGTTGACAGCCAATGCCCCTGAAACAAAAGATAATGACTTTACTTGGCGAGATTTCCAGGCTCGTAACAATAATGAACTTGTGGCCATACTCGGCAACTTTGTGAATAGAGCTGTTGTGTTGACTCATAAATATTTTGACGGACAATTACCCAATGCATCAGATTTACAAACAGTTGACAATGATCTCTTTGCCGAACTTGTCGCAATAAAAGCCTCGTTAAGCGAAAATCTTGATAATTTCCATTTCCGTGAGGCTCTCAAAGATGCCATGAACTTGGCACGACTTGGCAATAAATACTTACAAGAAACAGAGCCGTGGAAGGTTTCAAAGACCGATATGGCAAGAACTGCCACTATATTGAACGTCGCAATACAACTATGTGCCAATATCGCGATTGCATGTGAGCCATTTATGCCATTCATGAGTAAAAAACTTGCCGGAATATTGGGATTGGGAGAGTTTACATGGGAGCAATTGGGACGTAATGATTTGGTTGCAGGCGGAAGTCAGCTCAATGAGGCAGAATTGTTGTTTGAGAAAATCGAAGATGCAACCGTAGATGCTCAGATTCAAAAACTGCAAAATACTAAAAAAGCCAATGAGTTAAAGGCATGGAAGCCTGTGCCACAGGCCGACGACGTGGATTTTGAAACTTTCATGAAGGCTGATTTGCGTGTGGGCACCGTGCTCGAGTGCAAAAAAGTGCCCAAAGCCGATAAACTGCTCCAATTCCTTATTGATGACGGCTTGGAAAAACGTACAATCGTGTCGGGAATCGCAAAATATTATCAACCCGAAGACTTGGTAGGCAAGCAGGTGTGCTTCATAGCCAATTTGCCTCCGCGCAAGCTGAAGGGCATCGAGTCGCAAGGCATGATATTGTCGGCAGAAAATGCCGATGGCAGTCTTGTCGTGATTGGGCCGACAGCGCATGTCGCCCCGGGCTCGCAAGTTAAATAGAGTACTCATTAAGTTTATGATTAATCGTTGATGGTAAATCCCCGAAAACCTCGCATACTGATAATTTACACCGGTGGTACGATAGGAATGATTGAAAATCCCGAGACGGGAGCATTGCAACCATTTGACTTTAACCACCTGATTGATAACGTGCCTAAAATAAAAATGCTCGATTATATTATAGAAAACGAACAATTCTATAATCCAATCGATTCATCAGATATGAGTCCGCAACATTGGATGGAAGTGGCGCGTATCATAGAGCGAAATTTTAGTAAATTTGACGGATTTGTGGTGTTGCACGGCACAGATACTATGTCTTATACGGCATCGGCATTGTCGTTTATGCTTGAAAATCTGCATAAGCCGGTAATTATTACCGGCTCGCAGTTGCCGATTGGAGAGGTGCGCACCGACGGGGAAGAAAACCTAATAACAGCATTGCAAATCGCTGCCGCTACCGATGCCAATGGCGCACCGATGGTACAAGAAGTGGCCATCTTGTTTGAAAATTATCTGTGGAGAGGTAATCGTTCGACTAAGATGAGTGCAGACAACTTTAATGCGTTTAAGAGCAACAACTATCCGTCTCTGGCCAAGATAGGCTTGGGTATTCATTTCAACGAAGAAGCTCTTATGCGCACAGTGGTAAAACGTCCGCTCAAGGTGCGTTATGCAATGGACCCGGCTGTGATGTTTATCGATTTACATCCGGGCATCAACGAGAATATACTCCGTCATCAGCTCAACACTCCCGGCATCAAAGGGGTGGTGTTGAAGACGTTTGGCGCAGGCAATGCTCCTACCGAGGAGTGGTTTATAAATGCAATAAAAGAGGCCGTTGATCGCGACATTGTAATACTCAATATCACGCAGTGTGTCAATGGTGGGGTCAATCCATCACTTTATGTCGCAGGCAGTCGACTTGCCGCCGCCGGGGTCGTGTCGGGGCATGACATGACAAGTGAAGCGGCAATTACAAAGATGATGTATCTCTTTGGTTTAGGCCTTGATGCCGCCGATGTTCGCAAGTATGTCGAATGTTCGCTATGCGGTGAAGTTACTTTGCAATAAAAACATTCCTAATGCGTGTTGCTAATGGGGTGAAAAAGAGAAAATTATTGAAAAAATTGCCTCGCTATAGTCGCAAATTGAAAAAAAAATGCGATATTTGCAGTTGCAAATTTTGAAGTTGGTGGCAACTTCATTATTTTTTGTTTGACATTAAAAGGTAAACACTAATAAATTAAAGTATTACAAAAATGACTAAAGCCGACATTGTAAACGAAATCTCAAAGACTACAGGCATTGAAAAAGCAAATGTGCTTGAGACAATCGAAAAGTTCATGGAGATTGTAAAAGATTCTCTCGCTCATGGCGAAAACGTGTATCTTCGTGGTTTTGGAAGTTTCATAGTGAAGGTCCGTTCAGAAAAGACGGCTCGTAACATTTCTAAGAACACTACAATAATTATTCCTGAACACAAAATACCTGCATTTAAGCCGGCTAAGGTGTTCATGGAAGAAGTGAAATAAGAAACATAAGAGACAATCAACATAGTTATTAACTCAAAAACTGCGTAAATATGCCAAGCGGAAAGAAAAGAAAAGGTCATAAGATGGCCACTCACAAGCGCAAAAAACGCCTAAGAAAAAATCGTCATAAGAAGAAATAAGGCGACACCCGCTTTCTTTATGACTAATTAACGCATATACACGAGAACAAACATGCAGAAGTCTCCACAACAGGGTCGCTATATGTTTGTTCTCTGCGTATATTAATACTTATTTATTTGCCACTATTATGGTGGCGTTCTGAGAAATAATGAGAAGTGAACTCATAGTAGACGTACAGCCCAACGAGGTGTCAATCGCCTTGACTGAGGACACGCGATTGGTTTCTTTGCAGAAAGAGTCGCGCAACATCTCCTATGCCGTCGGCGACATATATCTGGCGAGAGTGAAAAAACTCATGCCGGGATTGAATGCCGCATTTGTCGACGTAGGCTACGAAAAGGACGCTTTTCTTCATTACTTGGATCTTGGCTTCCAATTTTCGTCTTATTACCAGTATGTAAAGCAACTGTTGACCGAAACAAAAAAAATACCGGCCTTTCCCAAAGGAAAACTTATGCCGGATATTGACAAGCATGGCTCGGTATCGGATGTCCTCGAGAGGGACATGAAGTTGCTGGTGCAGATAGCGAAAGAACCTATATCATCAAAAGGCCCGAGACTGACTACTGAAATTACTTTTACGGGTCGTTTCCTTGTGCTGATACCATTTTGCGATAAAATATCCGTGTCGCAAAAAATTAAGACTACAGAAGAGAAATTACGCCTGCGTCAGCTCATTGAGAGCATAAAACCTAAAAATTTTGGCGTAATCATACGCACTTCAGCCGAGGGTAAACGAGTTGCTGAACTTAACAATGAACTTAAAACCTTGCTCAAATGCTGGGAAGATGCTGTGGCTAAGGCTCAGAGATCGGAAGTCCCCACATTGATTTTCGAAGAAGAAAGTCGCATTGTGAGCATGTTGCGCGATGTTTTCAGTCCGTCTTTTGAAAGTATTTATGTAAATGATGCCGAAATTTATGGACAGATAGGTAAATATGTAAGCTTGATAGCTCCGGAGCGAGCAGACATTGTCAAGCTTTATGATAAAGATGAACCTATTTTTGACCATTTTAGTATCACAAAGCAGATAAAGTCGTCATTTGGAAAAACTGTATCGTTTAAGTCGGGCGCATATATTATAATCGAGCACACCGAGGCTCTGCATGTTATTGATGTAAACTCGGGAAATCGCTCTAAGGCGACCAACGATCAGGAAAGCAACGCTCTTGAGGTCAATCTGCGTGCGGCCGACGAAATCGCACGACAACTTAGATTGCGCGATATGGGCGGAATCATTGTAATAGACTTTATCGATATGAACAAGGCAGAGCATAGGCAGACTCTTTATGACCACATGAAAGAGGTGATGGCCAATGACCGCGCACGTCACAATATATTGCCTCTTAGCAAGTTTGGACTGATGCAGATTACTCGTCAGCGTGTTCGCCCCGCATTGGACATCGTGACATCGGAGAGATGCCCCTCTTGTTTTGGTAAAGGAGAGGTGCAACCGTCGTTATTGTTTACCGACACGTTGCGTGAAAAGCTCGAGTATCTCATAGAAACGCTTAACGTATCGGGATTTATAATGTATGTTCATCCTTTTGTCGATGCTTATCTAAAGAAAGGTTTGTTATCACTTTATCGCCGTTGGCGTATGCAATTGGGCGGCAGGTTTAAAATCTTGCCCGACCAGTCGTTGACATATCTGCAATATCGTGTGATTGATAAAAATAAGGAGGAGATAGACCTCGCCGAAGAAAAAGACATGAGTTCTTCGTCGAGTAAGACAAAATCAAAAGCCAAGAACCGCAATGGTGAGGATTAAGCGTCTTAGCGCCATGTCATCCTTGAAATAAAAGAAATAGGTTGTGTTTTATCTTCGACACAGCCTATTTCTTTTGTTTTAGAGTCAGATATTTTTGAGAGAATAAAAATAGGGCTGATTTCAATGATCGAATTCAGCCCTTTGTGGTTATCATGGCTTTAAAACATTATAGCCATGAGTAAAAATCCTTATATATCAGATGGCAATAATCTATTGCCAAGTGAAAGTTATTGTGGTTTTTTCTGTTTGATTTTGATATGTTTCAGTTACTAAGACTTTTGAAATATAGCCGTTGGTGTCAAACTCATATTCATAAGTTTCGGTTTCTTCGAGATTAGCCTCGCTTGTGGGGCATTGTGTAGTTCTCATTCCTATGAGTTCTGGATGAGCTATGAACAGGATACCTAAATCTCCCAAGCCGGATATTGCTCCTGTTATAAGAGGACAATAGCCATTTTCACATGATTCACCATAAGTAAATGTAACTGCATCGTCGTAGTTGTCAGCTACAGACAGCAATTTGTCTCCATCCCATATAGCAACTTCGTCTATACGAAAATCTCCATCAAACCAGACAACTTTTTTTATTCTGTTTGATGAGTTATAAGAGAAAGTGTAAGTGTCGTCAGGGTCGTCATCTTCAGAAATGTATTGTACAAGTCCGTTATTTAGAGTAATTGTATAGTTATCAGGTCCTGATACAGACTCAGACTTTATCTCTGTAACCGTAATTACATCGTCATCCCAATCAAAGCCATAAGTAATATATTTTTCATAGTCTTCATAGTCTCCATAGTCTCCTTCGTATTCATCCGCTTCTGTCGCTGCAATCAACCTTCCTTTGCTATCATAACTAAATGTATAGGTTCCACTCCAAGAAGCATCTGATTTTAACTCCACCTTCACCAACTTCTTTTCGTTAACGACAATAACATCATCACCTTTATCTTCCTCTGGAGTCTTGCCGTCTTCTTCTGGTGTTGTGCCGTCTTCTTCTATGGGTGGAATATCGGGAGCGTCATTATCATCTTCGGAACAAGCCGGCAGAGCTACCACAGAAACAATCATTATGGCAAGCCAATAAAAATAATTTTTCATAATTGTAAATTTATTTTTGCGAGGTTCCACAAATTAATTTATTGACAGGTAACCGGAATCTCTTTAAAGCCACCCACCAATGTGATTTTAATTATTTAGTGCAATATTATTATATACCTTTTCAATAAAAATTGTAAATCAAGCGAATTTTGTTGAGAGCAAAATTAACACAAATGTTACAAATTACCCCCCCATTTGGTTAAATAACCATAAAATTATGGATTCGATTAATTTTGAGTTTTTTGACAGACATTTCCTAAAAAAGATTGTCAGATAAAGGTCGTTTTTTTGACTATTAGGCAAAATTATAAATAACATCTCGGCCGGTTAGGTAAGAAAGGTCGACTGATTGTAATTTGGCCGGTATCGGTGTGTTTTGTCGTGCAAGGAAATATGTTTAGGGATAAGTTTATAAGCGACCGGTATAAGTTAATGTAATGCGTTGTTATAGCCAATTGGTAGATACACAGCTATGGTTGTTTGTCGCTAAATTGTTATGCGGCGAGTGATAGAGCCGGCGCGAAGTATATATATGCCTTTAGATGCTAGTCGTATGCGGTAGGAGCCGGCCTGAATGTCTTTTTGAGAAATAAGTTGTCCCAAAATAGAAAATATTTTTACATTGGTGGAGTGGGGTGTGCTTAGATACACATATCCATCATGTGATGATATGTTAATGTCGTCATTTTCAACTATCTGTTCGTTTCTGACCGATGTGTTGAGCGTTTCCCATGCTGTGTCGCTTCGAGCCGTCAGTATCGAAGCGGATATTATAATAGCTATTAATAAGTAACGCAGCATGGTTGATTTGTTTTTATTTGTTATTGTGCGAAATTACAATAAAAACGTCATACGACCAAAATTAGTTTGAGAGGCTAATGTTTTACGATAAGTTTCTTTAAATAATAACCGCTTGATAGTGTAGTCGTGATAGCTATTATGACTCCAAACCAAGGTAAAGTTTGTGAGGATATAACGGATAGCCAGCCAATTGACAAAGATATAGCCACTAAAGCTATGAGGCGTTTGGGAAGACTTAATCGATATCTAAATGTGTAGATAGATGCAATTATTGCTGTATATGCCGCAAACCAAGCAATATAGGAATATCCGAGACCGTCGAGTCCCCACAATTCGTATCCGGCAATGTTAAACAGAAGCATTATTACGACACTGCCTATTTCGGATGCCATATACACTTTCCCGTCTCCGCGAGCAAGTATCACGAATGCCATGCACCAACAGACGGCCCGTAAAAAAGTGCCTACCAATGCCCATGCGACATAATTGCTGATAACTAAGAAATCGTGTGAATATAAAAGGACTATAACGATTTGTCGAGTTGCAATCAAAATTGTGACGCATGGAATCAGTATCAGCAATGCAATTGTCATTTCATGACTTACAAATAGACGTTCTCTGCGACGTTTTCCATTGACACGAGTGAGTCGAGGGTAATATTCCATGGCTATGGCTGCGAATACGAGTCCTACATAGCGGTTGACAATAGTGAATCCGGCTTGATAATGACCAACAGTCTCCGTTCCATAACGATTGTTGAGGTAAGACATGAAAATATATGATCCTACGTTTACGGCAAATGAGGATATGGTCATAAAGATACCGAGGACGATAAATCCTTGTCCCATGTGTGCGGTTTCTTTCCAGCCGATTGTGACCGGCGGACTCGGGGATTTGTATCTATAGCATATTGCGGCGATGCATGTCAATAGAGAATATGCAATTATTGATGGTATGATTGAGTCTATGTGAAGGTAATAAAACAGTGGGATTGATATTGCAAGCCCACCTATTGCACCCCAGATAGATGCTCTCGCCAATGCATGCAAGCGTTCAGTGCCTTGCAAGATAGCAAGTTCACCTCCTGTAATGGAGGATAATAACAGTACTATAGATAATGCAATAAATCCCCATGAATGCTGGTCGTCGCCAAACGTCCATTGACTGAGAATGGGTGATAATGAAAATGTAGTTATGGCTCCAAATATTCCTAATACCCAGGCCCAGCGTCGTATGACTTTAATGATGCTATTGCGAATATCATTGTCGGACGTAGCTAAATCTCTTACGGCCGAGTTTCTGATCCCAAGTTGTGTGATGGATGCAATCATCTCGATGGCCGTATTGTAGAGTCCGAAAAGACCCACCCCGGTGGCACCAATCCATGTTGATATCAATTTGGTGCGAACTATAGAGCAAAGTATACTAAATACCTGCACACCTCCAAATATACCCATTGCTTTGAGTACGAGCGCTGATAGATTGTTGGTCTTGGCCGATTTCATCAAATGTGTCGATTAGGTTATTTGACCCATGAGGTGGGATTTAACTTTTGAGTCTCTTTTCTTATTTCAAAATGTAATATTGTGCGATTATCGTCATCGGGGTCGGCAAAGATGGTGCCTATATTTTGTCCTTGTTTTACATAGTCTCCGGTCTTGACTGCAATAGTGCCGATGTTGGCATAGATGGTTAGATAAGAACCGTGGCGTATCATTACAATATTGTTGTAGCCCGGTTGGCGAAATATAGCCGATACTTTGCCGGTAAATATGGCTCGAGCCATGCTTCCTTGAGAAACTTCAATGTCAATACCCCCGTTTTCAATCTGCACGTATGGCAATTCGGGATGTGTATTTCTGCCAAAAGGACGTACTATTTTATACTTTCCACTGACGGGGAATAAAAGTTGTCCTTTGTTACTTTCAAAACTTTCGGTCAATTTGCGAGTGTCTTCGGCCGAAGTAAGAGCGATATCTTTGTCCTTTTTGGGTGTTGTCTTTTGGCTTGTTTTTATCTGTTTTGAGGAGTCATCGTCTGAGATTTTTTTGCTTGCATCAGTGTCTGTTTTTGCCAGCTCGGCTTTCCTGCGTTCTTCGGCTTCGCGAGCTTTGCGCTCGGCTTCTTCTTGTTTACGTCGCTCTTCTGCAATAAGTTTTTCAAGCTCATTGTCTAAGTCTTGGGCTTGTTTGCGTTTCTTTTTCAGCACTTGTTGTAGAGATGTTTTCTCTTTTTTAAGTTTGGAAATAAGTGAAGATGTTTCTTTTTGTTGCTTAGCCAAAATGTCACGAGCCTGGCTCATAGTTGCAAGTTTTGCATTCTTGTCTTTTTGCAAAGTAACCAATCGGTCGCGCTGTGTTTCGAGGTCGTGTTGCATCTCTTTGATTTCCTCGGCTTTCAATCTTCGCCAATGGGAAAATTGTTGTAGATATCGCATCCTGCGATAAGCCTGGTAGAATGATTCGGAAGAAAAAATAAATCCAAATTTTGACATGTCGCCTTGAGATGTTTGCATTTTTCGCAAGGCCGTCGAATATTTGTCGCGCATTGCTCCAATGCGTTGGTCGAGAGTGGAGATCGAATCGCTTAACCTGCGCATTGCTCTGTTTATAGAGTCGACTTGTCGTTTCATGTCTTTTATGTCGCGCTCTTGGAGTTTTATTTCCGCACGAAGTGAGTTAAGGCGGTTGAGGCTGCGTTCGGTTTGTTTACCTACTTCATCAAGTTTCTGCGAAGTCTTATTTATTTCTTGTAGTGTGGCTTTTTGTTCTTTTTTTATCGTTGAAGAAGTGCGTACGGTTTTTTGCCTGGCTTCGACGGGCAAAGTCAGTGCCAATGTAACAGTCAATAATATGGCTGAAATTTTGGCGTTATGCATTATTCTTTTGTTGTCGTGTTGAACATTTTTAATATGTCAGTGCCATATAAGCGCTTGTACCCTTTGGGTATGGAAAAAGTAGCTGATGTTATTTCCTGGTTCCATTTTGCATCATCCCAAGACCATTTTATTTCAGCCTTTGTCGACTTTTTTATAGTCATTATATCAATAAATATGTTTGATGCCACAATGCCTACATTGTCTATATCGATATGTCCTGAGTAAGCGCATGTGGCAACGACTCCTATTGTGGATGATCCGGCTGCAAATAAATCGATGTTGTTTGTTGCATTTGCACGAAAGCCATATGCTTCCCCCTCGTTGATTTGGACAATGGGTTTGATAAACCATGCCATGTTTATGCTGTCTGATGTTAGTTTGACATCATTGCGCATGGTTTGGTCAAGGGTGCCTTTCTTGATGATGAATGCGCGACCGATGAGCATGTCTTGTATTACCTCGGCAGAAGCAGGCAGTACGTTGTTGATTATCGAAGGTAGGGCTTCAGCAAGATACCTCTTGTTTATTTTGTCTATGGCATATACTGAGTCGGCAGAAGCGAATATACGTCCTATCTCAAAACCGAGCATGCGCAAACTTATGTCAATAGATTTTCCCTTGATCATGCGCATCCTTCCAGAAATGCTAAATTTAGAAGGCTCTGTCAATTGTAGTTTAATCGGGACGTAGACATTTTCCCATTCTCCGTAGGTAGTCACTAATGCATCATAGCGTAGGTCGAGTGTCTGTCGGTCTTCTGCTTGAGACGGGATTGTAGCTTGTTTAGACGAGCCGCATGATGATATTATCACTGTGACTATTGCAATAGACAGTAATTTTATTAGAGTTGTCTTATTCATAGAAAAATGTCTTATGCTTTACTTTGCGTTGCAATAGCTCATTGTCGGGTGCGAGTTCCAGCGCTTGTTGCCAAAATTCCAAAGCTTTGTCAGGATCTCCCGTCATGAAATATATGTCGCCTGCATGTTGGTATAATTCATGTGATGGTTTATCGCTGTTTTGCAAAGTGCGATTGATATATTCTTTAGCTTCGACATATCTCTTCTGTTTGAATAAAATCCAAGCGTAAGTGTCGAGATAAGTATCGTTGTTGGGATAATAATTAATCGTTGTTGCGCTCATTGACTCTGCTCTATCAAGGTCGCGCCCTTCTTCAGCGAGAAAATAAGCGTAATTGTTTAACACAACCGAGTTGTGGCGATTTAAAGTTAATGCTTTATCGTAGGCGGCAAAACATGAGTCGATTTGTCCGGCTGCGGCATAAATGTCGCCACGAAGTCCCCATGCGTTTGACATCGCTTCGGTGTCAGATGAGTCGCGGTGAGCCATAGAACGGTTAAGCATATCCATGGCTTTGTCATATTGCTTGTTTTGTTGAAAACATGCGCTTAACAACTCATACAATCCTAAATCGTCGGGGTGGTAATGTAGTGCAACTTCTCCAATTTCAGTGGCTTGCGCAAAATCATTGTCTTGAGCGTATAGGCTTATCAGCGAGCCCCACCTGCGAGGATTTGACGGATCAATATCGAGTGCATATCCCATTTGCTCCTTTGCTCCCGGCATGTCTTCTACTGCCAAACAGTATGAAAAATACAGGTCGTGTATGTCTACTTCATGGGGATGTAGGTCGACGAGGGTGTTAAGTAACTCTTTGATGCGGGGTTGTTGCACCGTGTCGGTATAAAGTTCCCTTATATATCCGGTGAGTAGTTCGAGTTTTGTGTCGAGTTCAAGGTTGTCTTGGCTTAATGCTCTAAATATCTCTCTATCGTAGGCAATGCTGTCGCCGATGGAGTGGTAAAAATTGGCTCTTGCAAAATAGGCATGACCGGATGCCGGATCAAGTTCAACGGCTTTGTCATAAAACTTAATGGCTTGTTGATTCTTGCCGAGAGCGAGGTGGTATACATCTCCGGCAAGTATGTTATATTCTGCACTTAGAGGTGATGATGACAAGAGTTCTTCGATTTCAGTCGTTATGGCTGAGGTGTCGCCAAAATGGTTGAGAATGCTTATTTTTCGAGCTGTTAAGTTGGCATTTCTTCCTTCGGCAATTTCTACGCGATTATAAAGCTCGATAGATTTGCGCATATTTGCAGAGTCGCCTGTCGAAGTGAGGGTTTCTGCATATTTTACAGCCATGATGGGCTTTTCAGGAAATAGTGAGTCAAGCATGGCCCACACTCTCAATGATTCATCCCCGTTGCCAATGCGATTGTTGACATTGCCATAAATAAAACTGTTGTAAAAGTCATCGGGCTTGGCATCAAAATGGCGTTTCATCAAGTTTAGCGACTCGGCAAGTACTGTTGAGTCGTTTTGAGACATAATCAATTGCAGATAGCCGTATAAAAATCCGATGTCGGTATTGTTGCTGTCAAGATGATGTGCACGGCGTAGCAACATGAAGTAGTCATCGACGTTGTCAAGTGCCGATTGCCTCATTGCTTCCATGAAGACGTAATCCGATTTCAAGAAGTCGCTATTGTCGGGTAGTGTAATCTTTTTTTTGGCATCAGCAAAAAAGCTACCCAGAATGAGGACTATGAAGCTTATTGATAATATGCGATGGGAAATAGCTGTCATATGGTTTTATTTAACTCCGGTGTGGCCAAAGCCACCGGCACCGCGTTCACTATCATCAAGGGTATCAACAACTTCCCATTCGACGCGGCTGTATTGCTTTACTACCATCTGACATATGCGTTCTCCATCATTTATTACAAAAGGCTTATTTGAAAGATTGATGAGTATTATGCCTATTTCTCCGCGATAGTCGGCATCGATAGTGCCGGGGGAATTGACTATTGATATGCCTTTTTTGAATGCAAGTCCCGAGCGTGGACGTATCTGGCATTCATAACCCTCTGGAAGTTGAATAAATAGCCCGGTAGGTACTAATGCGCGTTCCATTGGTTGAAGAGTTATCGGAGTTGTCAGATTGGCTCTTACGTCCATTCCTGCTGAAAATAGTGTTTCGTAAGCCGGCAATTGGTGCTTTGAACGGTTGATTATCTTGACTGTTACGTTGTCCATAGTCGTGTCATAGTGTTTGTTCTGCGAAAATAACTAAAAACTATCATTTAACGCCAATTTAAATGCCTAAATTTAACTAATGGAGATGGTTAAATGTATAATAAATCAAAGGGCACTTCACAATCCATGACGAAGTACCCTTTTTAATTGATGTATGTTAATGTAGTGATTGTTATTTGTCAAGTTGGCTTAATGCATAGACATAAGCTCCCATTGCTATGGATTGGCTGGTTTTATTGGTTGTCGTCATTACTCCGATGCGTTTCATTGAATCATATACGACTTTACGGTTGCTGCCGGGGATTGTTATTTCAACTTCTTGCCCTTGAGCAAATTCGTGCCAAACAGATTCGTCATTAAGGTTGTAAGCTTTCATTTGTAGTCGGGGGAATGAGTTTCCTCCAAAAGTTGATAACTTGCTGTTGAGTTCATTAACAAGTGCCGGAAGAATGTATTTGTGAGCGCCCGACAATCCTCCGCCTATCGCTATAATGCCGTCTACGAGGGTGACTGCTGAGGCCAAGGCATCTCCGGCCATTTCCCCAAGTTCTGAAAAACTTTTTAATGCGGCATCTTGATTGCCGGGGCGTATGCCTTCTGCTATGTCAAAGATGTCTTTAGGCGTGAGCTCAGATGTGTCGCCCGATAACTCGGCATATACTCTTTTGACGGCGCGAATGCTGACGCTTTCTTCTACGATTTTGTCTTGATATTTTTTGTTGCGGAAACACCAAATGTCGCCACCCGAAGAATTATCGCCTTGCAATAAAGAGTTGTTGAGTACCACGCCACAGCCATATCCTGTTCCAAATGTTACTCCTATCAGATTGCGAAAACGTTTGTTGCTGCCCATGCTTTCCAGTCGGGCATTGACTTGTGGCAGAGCTCCGGCAAGAGCTTCTCCGTAGGCAAAAAGGTCTCCGTCATTATTGATGTAAACAGGTATGCCGAATGTCTCTTCGAGTATAGGACCTAATGGGACTCCACCTTTAAAACAAGGGAAGTTGGGCAAGTCGCCGATGATGCCTTGAGGGTAGTCGGCCGGTCCCGGAAAAGCAAAACTTATGGCTGACGGTTTATCTTGTAATTGGTCGATAACCCGTTGAAAACCGGTTGTAAGTTGGTTGATACAGGTTTCAAGATTGGTGGAGTTGGTTGATAAATGCACAGGCGTTGCTATTTCTTTGCCATTTTGCATTGCCGAAAACAGGAAATTAGTTCCTCCGGCATCGAGTGTTAGTATGATTCTTGAGTCGTTCATGTGTGGTATATAATTTATTACATAGATAAAGACGTATGTAATAGTCTATACCACTAAACTGTTGTTGTGCTGTCAGTTGATAACGAGCTCTACCGGACAGTGGTCTGACCCATAAATTTCATTGTGTATTGATGCTGAGTGTAACCGTGGAGCAAGTCTATTTGATACGACAAAATAATCAATACGCCAGCCGGCATTTTTTTCTCTTGCTTTAAAACGGTAGCTCCACCACGAATAAGCATCGGTCAGGTTGGGATAAAAATAGCGAAATGTGTCAATAAATCCGGAATTGAGCAGATTTGTGAATTTTGCACGTTCTTGGTCGGTAAAGCCGGCATTCATGCGGTTGGTCTTTGGATTTTTGAGATCAATCTCTGTGTGTGCTACATTTAAGTCGCCACATATGATGACAGGTTTTATCGAGTCGAGTTTTGTGATGTATGAGAGGAAGTCGTCTTCCCAAGTCATGCGGTAGTCGAGTCTTTTTAACCCGTCTTGAGAGTTGGGTACGTAAACATTTACTAAATAGAAATCGGGAAGTTCAAGCGTCACAACACGTCCTTCGTGGTCGTGAACATCAATGCCTATGCCGGTTGTGATAGCCAGCGGTTTATGGCGAGTGAAAATTACTGTCCCTGAGTAACCTTTCTTGTCGGCATAGTCCCAATATGATTCGTAGCCGTCAAAGGAGATGTCGATTTGGCCTTCTTGTAATTTGGTTTCTTGTAAGCACACAAAGTCGGCATCCAATTGTTTGAATATGTCTTCAAATCCCTTTTCTCTACAGGCTCTCAGCCCGTTTACGTTCCATGATATAAGTTTCATATGTGTAAATATAGCGTAAAGTCGTGAGAATTTAACTTCTTTGAGTTACAAAGACTTCCCAGATTATCTGCGACGATGAGTTTTGGACTTGCGTGATTTTTTGTTCCGGTCAAAATGATTATAATCATTTTCAGAATTGTCTTTGGCTGAAGCTGCTTCTCGTTTACGGCGATTGGAGGCTCGTGAATAGTCTTTTTCAGGATCTGCAATTTCTGCGTGTAGTCGGTGACCAATGAAGTCAGCGCCTTTAAGTGCTTCGACAACACGTCGGGCATCTGCTTTTTTTACGTCAAACAAGGAATATCCCGGCATTAGGTCAATGCGTCCTACGTCAATGCGTTGCCCTTGAATTGTGTGATTGAGCAAGTCGATTAGATTTCCGGCAAAAAAACCATCGCTTTTCCCGGCACTTACATATATTCGAGCCATGCCCCGGTCAGCGGTACGGCGATCTTTTTCTTCGGGAGTGCGAGGTTTCCGGTCGTCGTTTTTCTTCTTTCTGGAGCTTTTTTCGTCTATATATTCTATGGTTGGAGCATCTTTGTAGTAGTTGAGAAGACGGTTAAATTCAAGGGAAAAAACGCGTTTTAGCAAATCCTCTTCCGACAACCATCCGAGTTTTCGAGAAATACCGGGTAGATATTTTTCCATTGCTTCATCGTTGACTTCAACACGTTCAATGCGGTCGGCCAAATTATAAAGTTGCTTTTCGATGATGTAACGAGGAGACGGAACATCATTGCGCTCAAAACTTTTGCCTATTTTTTTCTCTATCTCTCGTAGCTTAGAGCGTTCGCGAGAATGTATGATAGCTATAGAAATCCCGGTCTTGCCGGCTCGTCCCGTGCGCCCCGATCGGTGGGTGTATGTTGCAGTGTCATCAGGCAGTCCGTAGTTAATGACATGAGTGAGGTCGCTCACGTCAAGACCTCGGGCAGCGACATCGGTGGCAACAAGTAATCGTAACACTCGGTCGCGAAATTTTTTCATCACCATGTCGCGCTGTCCTTGCGATAGTTCCCCATGTAGAGCATCGGCATTGTATCCGTCTTGAATGAGTTGGTCAGCGATCTCTTGTGTCTCACGGCGAGTGCGACAAAATATGATTCCGTAAACGTTTGGGTTGCTGTCGGCGATACGTTTCAATGCAAGATATTTGTCGCGAGCGTGTACCAGGTAATAAATGTGTTTGACGTTTTCTGCGCCCTCGTTACGAGTCCCGATTACAAATTCCTCGGGATTATTCATGTATCGTTTGGCTATGCGTGCAATCTCATTGGGCATAGTGGCCGAGAATAGTAGCATTTTGCGGTCGGTTGGAACGTGTTCAAGAATCTCATTGATGTCATCGACAAATCCCATGTTGAGCATCTCATCGGCTTCATCGAGAATTACGGTGTGAACTTTATCGAGTTTTACAACGCCTCGTCTTATCAAGTCCATCAAACGTCCGGGAGTGGCAACAATGACTTGTACGCCTTTGCGTAATGCGCGTATTTGGCTTTCAATGCTTGAGCCACCGTATACTGGTAGCACTTTCATTGAGGGTATGTATTTTGAAAAGTCGGTTAGGTCACCTCCGATTTGTAGGCATAACTCGCGTGTGGGTGATAAGATAAGTGCTTGAGTGTATTCTGCTGTTGTGTCTATGCGTTGTAACACCGGGAACCCGAAAGCCGCAGTTTTACCTGTCCCTGTTTGTGCGAGTGCTACGACGTCGCCTTCGGCGTGAAGTAAATGAGGTATGACACGTTCTTGCACGGGCATTGGGTTGATAAATCCTAATTCATCAATGGCACGTAACAGGTCGTCACGCACTCCGAGTTCTTCAAAAGTCATTATTTGATAGCGTTGAGATGTTGATTGTTAAGATTGATGTTATTTTTCTCGCATAAACAAATTGATAGGAGTGCCGAGGAAATTCCAATTTGCTCTAATCTTATTTTCAAGATATCGTCGATATGGTTCTTTGACCCATTGTGGTAGATTGCAGAAGAAGATAAATGTTGGAATTGTTGCACCTTTAAGCATTGTCACATACTTAATTTTGATATATTTCCCTTTGTTGGCAGGAGGCGGATATGCTCCGATTATTTCGAGCATATAGTTGTTGAGCTGGGATGTCGGTATTGTGCGACGGCGGTTGTGGTATACGTCAACTGCAGTTTCAAGTACTTTGTAGATTCTTTGTTTTGTTAATGCCGATCCAAATATTATGGGGAAGTCGGAGAATGGAGCAAAACGTTTACGTATCGCATCTTCAAAGTGTTTTATAGCCTTTTGTGACTTGTCTTCTACAAGGTCCCATTTGTTTACACACACAACTAAACCTTTCTTGTTTCGTTGAATTAGTGAAAAAATATTAACATCTTGGCTTTCAATGCCACGGGTGGCATCAATCATGAGAATGCACACGTCGGATGCTTCAATTGCTCGGATTGAACGTATTACGGAGTAGTATTCGATATCTTCGTTTACTTTGGTCTTTTTTCTGATGCCTGCGGTGTCTACAAGATAAAAATCAAATCCAAATTTATCATATCGAGTGTAGATAGAGTCACGTGTGGTTCCGGCAATATTTGTCACAATGTTGCGCTCTTCTCCGATAAAGGAATTTACAATTGATGATTTTCCGGCATTAGGTCTTCCTACAATGGCAAACTTAGGTATGTCGTCGAGCTGTTCTTCTTCATCATTGTCTTCGGGAAGACGTTTTAAAATATCATCAAGAAGATCACCTGTGCCGAACCCATTTACTGCTGACACGGAATATGGATCGCCAAGACCAAGACTGTAAAATTCAGGTACGTTGTACAGCCAATCGCCTGAGTCGACCTTGTTGGCTACTAGCATTACCGGTTTGCGTGATTTGCGTAATATTTCCGCAACGTGGTCATCAAGGTCGGTTACACCATTCATTGCATCAACGACAAATAATATCACATCGGCTTGTTCGATTGCCAGATGCACTTGTTTGTTTATTTCGCCTTCAAAAATGTCATCGCTATTTACCACCCATCCTCCGGTGTCGACTATTGATAATTCTTTACCACACCATTCGACTTTACCATATTGGCGGTCGCGAGTCGTTCCTGCGGTTTCATCGACTATGGCGGTGCGTGTTTGTGTCAAACGATTGAACAAGGTGGATTTGCCCACATTGGGTCGTCCTACAATAGCTATAAGTTTACCCATATAAATATCTAAGTCTGTAATTTTCAGACTGCAAAATTACATAATTTATTCCAAATCACCAATTAGACAATTTGGTAAGATGAAGTATGGGAATATTGGGAGAATAAAAGTTACTCGATATATCCAAACGCCTTGAGCTTGTTTTCTCTGTTTCTCCAGTCTTTTTCTACTTTTACAAATAGCTCAAGAAATACTCTTTTTTCAAAAAACTTTTCAATATCACGACGAGCTTCTGTGCCAACTTTTTTCAGCATTGAACCTGCACGTCCGATTATGATGCCCTTTTGGGAGTCCCTTTCGACGTAGATTACAGCCATGATGTGTATTGAATCATCTTTTTCATCAAATTTCTCAACCATTACTTCGGCAGAATAGGGGACTTCCTTGTCAAGATTGGTGAGTAATTTTTCTCTGACAATTTCGGTTACAAAAAATCGAGCAGGCTTGTCTGTTAAGGCGTCTTTACCAAAATAGGGAGGTGATGGTGGCAGCAATTCTATTATTCGGGCCATTAATGCTTGTGTATTGAAGCGATGTTTGGCCGATGTAGGGAAAACCTCGGCATTGGGTAATAACTCTTTCCATTGAGTTGTGATGTTTTCGAGGTCTTCATTTCCTTTAAGTAGGTCGATTTTGTTGATTACGAGCAATACCGGAACCTTTTCATGTGCAACTTTTGATAAAAAATCAGCATTTTTTGTCGGGTCTTCGACAACGTCGGTGACGTAAAGCAAAATGTCGGCATCGGTCAGTGCGCCTTCCGAAAAGTCGCGCATGGCTTCCTGCATCTTGTAGTTGGGTTTAAGTACCCCGGGTGTGTCGGAAAATACTATTTGGTAGTCCTCGGTGTTGACTATGCCCATTATGCGATGTCGGGTCGTTTGTGCTTTTGCCGTGATGATACTTAGGCGTTCGCCTACAAGATCATTCATAAGCGTAGATTTGCCAACATTGGGGTTCCCCACGATGTTGACAAATCCAGCTTTGTGCCTATTGTTCATGTTTAGCTCGATGAAATAAATTATAAAATAACAGCTTATTTTTTGATAAGTTTCATGCCACGCAATATGGCTTGTTCGTTCATAGGTATAAGGTGATGATGGCGTTCGGGAAGGGTCTTTTTCAATCCTCGGGTTACGGCATCGAGAGGTAGTAGAGGCTTTATCCCCAATAAGGTGCCAAGAATTACCATGTTGTAAGCTTTGGAGTTGCCCAATTCAATAGTTGCATCCATAGCATCAACTTTGTAGATTGCAATATCTTGGCGTGTGGGTTCGCGATGTATGCCATAGCTGTCGTAGATGAGTATTCCTCCGGGTTTTACTTTTATCTCAAATTTGTCAAGACTTTGTTGGTTGAGAGCAATGACGGTGTCATAACAATCAAGCACGGGTGAACTGATTGCTGTGTCGCTGATAATCACTGTTACATTGGCTGTGCCACCGCGTTGTTCAGGGCCGTATGCCGGCATCCAAGTAACTTCAAGACCGTCCATTAGAGCTGCATAGGCTAGAATTTTGCCCATTGACAACACTCCTTGTCCGCCAAAACCTGCTATTATGATTTCTTCTTTCATTTTACCGTGTTTTTAAGGTCGCCCAATGGATATTGGGCAAACATGTTCTCTTCCATCCATTTGTTGGCTGCCTCAGGCGACATTTTCCAGCCCGAGTTGCACGTGCTCACAATTTCGACAATCGATGTGCCATGACCGTTCATGGAATTTTGGAATGCCTGTTTGATTGCCGCTTTGGCTTTACGTGTTGCGCCTGCAGTGTGAACAGCTTGACGGGTGACGTAGCAAGTACCATCGAGTTGTGCAAATAATTTGCTGATGGCCAATGGATATCCATTGAGGTCAATGCGACGACCATAGGGGGTGGTTGCAGTTTTCATCCCTTCAAGGGTGGTTGGAGCCATTTGCCCTCCGGTCATCCCGTATATACCGTTGTTTATAAATATTATGGTTATGTTTTCGCCTCTGTTGGCAGCATGGATTGCTTCGCATGTGCCAATCGCCGATAAATCGCCGTCGCCTTGGTAGGTGAATACCATAGTGTCAGGTTTTAGGCGTTTTACAGCCGAAGCAATAGCCGGAGCTCGTCCGTGGGCGGCCTCAATCCAATCAATGTCGATGTAGTTGTATGCAAAAACAGCACAACCTACCGGAGCTACGCCTATGATGTTGTCGTCCAATCCAAGTTCTTCGGTTATTTCTGCAACTATTTTGTGGACTACTCCGTGACTACACCCCGGACAATAGTGCATGGGGGTGTCATTGAGTAGTCTTGGCTTGCGATATACCAAATTTTCTGGGCAAATTATATCGTTTCTATCCATTGTCCTATAGTGGTTATTTAGCGTCGGGGAAATGTTTCATGAATGCATCAAGTACTTCTTGAGGATTAGGTACGATGCCACCAAGACGGCCAAAATGATATACGGGAACGTTGTCGAGACAGGCAAGTCTCACATCATCGATCATTTGTCCGGCATTAAGTTCAACAACAAGCATGCCTTTTGCTTGTGAAGCTAAGCGTTCGATCTCTTTGTTGGGAAATGGCCATAGTGTGATGGGGCGTATCAAGCCTATCTTTATCCCTTTGTTTCGAGCTTCCTCGATACTTTTAAGGCATATACGTGCTATTGAACCAAAAGCAACGATAATGTACTCGGCATCGTCAGTGTAATAACTTTTATAGCGCACTTCGTTGTCTTCAATCTGTTTGTATTTTTGTTGGAGTCGATGATTGATGACTTCCATGCTGGCGGCATCAAGTTCGAGCGTTGTCATCACATTTGGCTTCCGGTTGCGAGCCTTGCCGGTTGTGGCCCATGGGCATTGCTGGGCAATCTCAGCCTCGGTGCGTCGGGGACGTTGTGGTGGCAAAACTACTTTTTCCATCATTTGTCCGACTATGCCATCGGCAAGAATGAGTGCGGGATTGCGATATTTAAAAGCTAAGTCAAATCCGAGGCTTACAAAGTCGGCCATTTCTTGTACTGATGATGGTGCAAGCACGATGAGTCTGTAATCTCCATGTCCGCCTCCTTTTGTCGCTTGATAGTAGTCGGCTTGAGATGGTTGTATTGTCCCCAATCCGGGCCCTCCACGCATCACATTTATGATTAGCGCAGGAAGTTCTCCGGCTGCGATGTAACTGATGCCTTCTTGCTTGAGGCTTACACCGGGAGATGACGATGATGTCAGAACTGCTTTACCACAAGCGGTGCCTCCGTAGACCATATTTATTGCCGCAATTTCACTTTCTGCTTGCAATACAACCATTCCGGTGGTTTCCCAGGGCATTTCTTCTTCGAGAGTTTCGAGAACTTCGCTTTGAGGAGTGATGGGGTATCCAAAGTAGCCATCGGCTCCATATCTTATCGCGGCATGAGCTAAGGCTTCGTTGCCCTTCATTAATCTTATTTCTTCTTTCATGACTTGTTATTGATCGATGAAAATTACTTGATGGTTACACGATACACTTCAATGCAACCGTCGGGACACACAATTGCGCAACTGCTACATCCAATACATGCATCGTCGTTGGCAGCATATGCATAGTGGTAGCCTTTGTCATTGACTTCCTTTGGTTGGAGGTCAAGTACTTTGGTCGGGCAAGCGACTACGCATAGGTTGCAACCTTTGCATCGCTCTTCGTTGATGATTACTGCGCCTTTGACTTTTGCCATATGTTTATTTTCTATATAATAATTGATTGACAGCAATTGTCGGAAAACTTGGTAGGTCATACATTGGTAACTATTACAATGTTGTTTCCGTTAAAGTCAACTCCTAAATTGGAACACAAATATAATAAAGATTTTTTTACAATATAAAGGTTTAACAAATAGTTAACCAATGGCACAAATGACTTAAAAATGTGCCATTTGGTAGATTTTGTTTCTTATTGTTGCTTAATTGAAGATTAAAGTAACGGATAGAAACGTAATGTGGGGGGTAAAGTAAAAGTTAATTATATTATATGTAATTTGAGTGAGCAATTGTTATGATTCTATGATAAATGGATTTTTATTATGGTTAAGAAAATTATGCGTACATTTGTAGCATGGCACGATTTCAAGTCAATATATTGGGTTGTGGGTCGGCAACACCATCGTTGCGTCATTATCCGGCATGTCAAGTGTTGGACTTTAGAGACAATCTTTTTATGATTGATTGTGGGGAAGGTGCGCAACTGATGATGCGTCGTATGAAATTGAAATTCTCGCGTCTCAATCATATTTTTATTTCTCATCTTCATGGAGATCACTTTTTTGGACTTCCGGGATTGATTTCTACTTTAGCTTTGCAAGGTCGTGACGGGGGCTATATCACTGTGCATGCATTTCAAGAAGGACTTGATCTACTGAAGACTCAGTTGGATTATTTTTGTCGTGAAACACCTTTTGACATTGTGTATAGTCCTGTCGATCCTAACGGTGGTATTGTATATGAAGATGGGAGCTTAACAGTGACGGCTTTTCCGTTGTATCATCGTGTTCCTTGTGTCGGTTATATCTTTAAGGAACAGCCCAAATTGCGACATCTTCGTGGTGATATGGTGAAATTTTACAATATCCCTATGAAACAATTGCCCGGCATTAAAGCGGGTGCAGACTTCGTGACCGATGACGGGAAAATAGTACCCAATTGTCAATTGACAACTGATGCCGATCCGGCAATCAGCTATGCCTATTGTTCGGATACAATGATGGATGAACGAGTTGCCGAATCTGTGTCAGGAATCGATGTCGTATATCATGAGGCTACGTATACTGACGAGTTGGCACATAAAGCACGTGAACGTGGACACTCTACAGCATCAGAAGCGGCAAAAATAGCCAAACTTGCAGGGGCAAGCAAACTTATACTTGGGCATTTTTCAAAAAGATATTTTAATGAAGAGCAACATTTGGCCGAGGCACGAGCAATATTCCCTAATGTTGTAGCAGCCAATGAAGGTATGAAAATAGATTTATTATGACATTGTTTGATGAAGATGTGAGATTTATGCAAGTTGCATTAGATGAGGCTCGTCAGGCTTTTGACGCCGATGAAATACCGATTGGGGCTGTGGTGGTGTGTCAAGGTCGTATTGTGGGTAGGGGGCATAACTTGACAGAAACGCTTAATGATGTTACTGCCCATGCAGAAATGCAAGCTATAACAGCCGCTGTTGGAACCCTTGGGGGAAAGTATCTTCCTGAGTGTACGTTGTATGTGACGGTAGAGCCATGTATAATGTGTGCCGGTGCTATTGCATGGAGTCAGTTGCGTCGCATAGTATATGGCGCGGCTGATAATAAACGCGGTTATACCACAATTGTCAAGCACTCTCCATTTCATCCCAAAGCGACAGTTACGCCGGGGGTGTTGTCGGAAGAGTGTGCTTTGTTGATGAAAACTTTTTTTGCGCGAAAGCGATAGTAAAAACAAATATCCTATGAAAACAGCAGCTAATTATAACAACATATATTATAAGGGTTCGAAACAAGGGATTCTAATAAGTCGGATAGGGGATGGGGATGATGCTTCGTGGATTACTATTTATGCCGATGAGCACCGGCGTCCTATTGTCGACATAAAACCCCATCGATATGATATAGTGTTTACTCTGGCTGAAACAAAAAGCGCTCCGTCGCAAGTAATCTATTTTGATTTAGCTCAAAAAAAAGCAATACCTATTGAACCGCGGAACAATAAAATTGCGCTTGCCGATGCGATTACACAGCGAGTCATTGTCCTTGACGGTGCTATGGGAACGATGATACAGCGTCAAGGACTGACAGAGGATGATTTTAGAGGGGATGTATTTGTCGATTGGCAGTGTCGGTTGACAGGATGCAATGATGTGTTGGCTTTAACCTCACCCGATGTAATAAGAAGTATTCATGAGCAATATCTTGACGCCGGAGCAGATATAATAGAGACAAATACGTTTAATGCCAATCCTGTGTCTCTGGCTGATTATGACTCAGACGAGATGCATTGTATGGTAGATTATATGCCCGAAATCAATGTTGCGGCATCGCGATTGGCTCGTGATGTAGCTGATCGGTTTATGGAACGCCATCCCGAACGGCAATGTTGGGTGGCCGGTAGTGTCGGACCAACAAGTAAGTCCTTGACTATGTCAGCCGGAATTGACGGATCGGAAGGTGTGGTGTGGGATGACCTTGAAGCCGGATATTTGAGCCAAATGACAGCATTGATTGCCGGTGGGGTTGATTTGCTTTTGATAGAAACCATATTTGACGGACTGAATGCCAAAGTAGCATTGCATGCGGCTCGTGAGGCTATGCGACGTACCGGGATTACTTTGCCGATAGTTGTATCGGTAACTCTGACTGAGTCGGGACGCACTCTTTCAGGTCAGACTCTTGATGCTTTTGTCGTGTCGGTGTCACATGCCAAGCCATTGGCTGTAGGATTAAATTGTGGATTCGGAGCTGATGGAATGATGACCCATCTCGAAAATTTAAGGTCTGTAAACATGGCTGTGAGTGTTTATCCCAATGCCGGATTGCCCAATGAAATGGGAGAATATGATCAAACTCCTGAGCAAATGGCCGATAAGGTAGCAGTGATGTTGGAACGTCGATTGGTTAATATTGTAGGGGGATGCTGTGGAACAACTCCCGAACATATAAAAGCTATTGCCGATATGGCAAAAACTGCAAAGCCTCGAGAAATACCCGATTTGAAAGCTTCGGAAATGATTCTTGCCGGGCTCGAGCCGCTGGAGGTTAGCCGCCGCTGCAACTTCATGAATGTAGGCGAGAGGTGTAATGTGGCAGGAAGTCGTAAATTTTTACGTTTGATAAAGGAGGGAAATTTGGACGAAGCTGTCGATATCGCTCGCAAGCAGGTTGAGGCCGGAGCACAGGTAATAGATGTCAATATGGATGATGCCATGCTCGATGCTCCGGTTGAAATGTCTCGGTTTGTATCTCGTCTGGCTGTAGAGCCTGAAGTGGCACGAGTCCCGTTGATGATTGACTCTTCAAATTGGGAGGCGATTTTAGCCGGATTGAAATCAATACAAGGCCGTCCGATTGTAAATTCCATAAGCCTGAAAGAAGGCGAAGATGCATTTGTCAGAAAAGCCGAATGTGTCAAAAAAATGGGAGCTGCGGTCGTAGTAATGGCTTTTGATGAGCAAGGACAGGCTGATACGTTTGAACGAAGAATTGATGTGTGTCGACGTGCGTATGAGTTGCTTACAGAGCGAGTGGGCATGAACGGATGTGACATCGTGTTTGACCCCAATGTTCTGGCTGTCGCTACAGGAATTGATGCGCATGCCGATTATGCATTGGATTTTATAAGAGCTGTAGAATGGATAAAACATAATCTGCCAGGAGCTAAAGTAAGCGGAGGCGTAAGCAATCTGTCGTTTTCGTTCCGCGGGAATAACTACGTTAGGGAGGCCATGCATTCGGTGTTTTTATATCATGCCATAGCCAAGGGACTTGACATGGCTATAGTTAATGCCGCAACCATGATACCGATTGGAGATGTCCCTGAAGATTTACGATGGGCTATCGAAGATGTGTTGTTTAATCGACGCCCCGATGCGACTGAACGTTTGGTGGAAATCGCCGAGTGCATTAAATGTTCTAAAGAGGAAGAACATAATGTACTTGATGCAAAAATGCAATTGTTGACACCATCTGAGCAATTGGAAAACATGCTTGTCAAGGGGCTTACAGAAGGTATGGAGGAACTGTTGCCATCGGTAATGGCTGAATGTGGTTCTGCTGTCGCTGTTATAGATGGCCCGTTGATGGCCGGGATGAATAAGGTGGGAGAACTATTTGGCTCCGGAAAAATGTTTTTGCCTCAAGTTGTCAAGACTGCACGTACAATGAAACATGCTGTTGCTTGGCTTACTCCGTTTATCGAAGAAGAAAAAAGCAAGACCGGAGTGGTGTCATCGGGTAAAATGATTATTGCCACGGTGAAAGGCGATGTGCATGACATCGGCAAAAACATAGTCGGTGTGATAATGAATTGCAACGGCTATGAGGTCGTCGATTTAGGAGTGATGGTGCCGGGTGAAACAATTGTCGAACGAGCGATTGCCGAGCAAGCCGATTTTATTGGTCTAAGTGGTTTGATAACTCCTTCGCTTGAAGAGATGTGTCATGTAGCTCGACTTATGGAGGCTCATGGGATGAAGATTCCTCTTCTTATCGGAGGCGCAACAACTTCAGCCATGCACACGGCGGTGAAAATTGCGCCATGCTATAGTGGCGCAGTTGTGTACACCCGAGATGTCGCATTGTTACCACTTGTTGCGCAAAAATTATATAATGTTAGTACTCGAGAGGCGGCAATCAAGGATATAAAAGAAGAACAGAAGCGTTTGCGATTTATTTATAAACATGGGAATGAGCGCATGCATATACTTGAGAAAGCCCGAGGCCTTCGTCCGGAGTTGTGTTACACAGATATGACGCCAAAATATCCGGGCTTGCATGACATGAATGTGAATGTGTCGGAAGCCCGTGATTATATCAATTGGAGAGTTTTTTTTGCGACATGGAAACTTGATGCATCATTTGCTTCAATTGCAGAGGTGAAAGGATGTGACCATTGCCGTGCGCAGTGGCTGGCTTCTATGTCGACCAAGACTATAGGCAAAGCATCAGAAGCTATGCAACTATGGGAAGATGCTCAAGTGGCATTGGATTATTTGCAGAGAAACGATATGGCATTAAAAGCTCGAGTTGTTATTACTCCTGCTGTTGGACGTGGTGATGATATAGTGTGTAGGTATGACAATGTAGAACTTGTATTGCCAATGATGCGTCAGCAATTGGAGTCTTCTTCTCCATGTTTATGTCTTGCTGATTTTTTGAAGCCTGAAAATGCGTCGATGGAGAAAGACTGGCTTGGTTTATTTGCGGTTACTATCGGAGAGCCTATTAATAATATAGTGAAGCAGTGGCAGACAGATGGCGATGATTATAAAGCGTTGCTTTATCAATCGCTTGCCGACCGTCTTGTGGAGGCGGCCACTGAAGTCGTTCACCGTGTCGTACGTAGAGAACTATGGGCTTATGCTCAAGATGAGTCAGAAAATCCCGGTAATCGTCTGTTGCAATACTATCAAGGTATCCGTCCGGCTATTGGTTATCCTTCATTGTCCGATCAGTCGTTGATATTTGAGACGGATAAAATCTTACATTATGCCGATATGGGTATCGTTATTACGGAACACGGAGCAATGAATCCGTCATCGTCAACGACCGGATTGATGTTTGCGCATCCCTATAGTCGGTATTTCGTGTTAGGGCCGATAGGTAATGACCAATTAATTGATTATGCCCGCCGACGAAACGTTGAAGTTGAGGATATTATTAAGTTTTTGCCAAATTGAGGCTTATTTGCTGGTTCGCCCGGCTTCAAGAATGGGTAGATTGGTCTCGGTTGGGACATAGATGACGGTCTTGTCTCCGAGATTGCTTTGTTGTCGCACCCACAGATATTGTATGTATGTGGGAGTGAGACTACCATTTTCGATGCGTATGGCTTCTGCTGCACCCTTTGCCCGCTCGATTTCAGCTTGAGCATTGAGCTTTTCTGCCTCAAGGTTGGCTTTAGCTTCTTCAATTTTTATTTTGCGGTTTTGCTCTGCTTTTGCAAATTCGGCGCGTCCCGACATTTCTTGTTGCCATACATTGTAATAGGGTATGCCGAAAAATAATCCCACAATGATGCCTATTGCAACGATTATACTGAAAGTAACGCTAAAAATTAGTTTGGATTTGTCTGCCATTTTTTAGTTATTTGAAGAGGTTAAACAAAGAGGTTAAACAAGGGCACTAACAGCTACAAGCCGATTAGTGCCCTTGTGTGAATTATAAGTTGGCTACCTTGCGAAGTATTAGAGCAAGTTGATTCCAGAACTTTTCTACGGCAGGAATATGCATTTTTTCTGATGGAGAGTGAACTCCTCGTAATGTCGGACCAAAAGACACCATGTCGAGATGAGGATATTTGGTTAAGAATAAACCACATTCCAAGCCGGCATGAATTGCTTTTATTGCGGGTCTTTCGCCATATAATTCGGCATATGCATCGCTAGCAATCTGCATAATAGTCGAATTCATGTTGGGTTGCCAGCCGGGGTATCCGTCACCGTGAGTGACCTTAGCTCCTGCCATAACAAACAACGCTTCAACTTGGCGTGCGATATCCCACTTGCATGACTCAATAGAGCTTCGTTGGCTTGTTGTAACAAGGATGCTGTTGTCATCGAGCATTTTGACAGAGGCAAGATTAGTAGATGTCTCGACTAAGTTCTCCAAGTCGTGGCTCATGGCAATAACTCCATGAGGACAAGCATATAGTGAGTTTATCAAACGCTTGGTCGTGTCGGCGTCAATTATTGTTGCAGGTTTGTCGGCAGTGCCGATAGTAAGCGACATGTCTGGGTCGGTTGCTTTGTATTCGTTGGCAATGTCAGCGACATATAGGTTAAACATCGCTACTACATCTTCTTTTGCTGATGCCGGAACACCAATGATGGCATTGGCATTGCGAGGAATGGCATTGCGTAGGTTCCCACCGGTAAATGATGCCAATACAAGATCGTATTTAAGAGATACATTGAAGATGAAACGAGCAACAAGTTTATTGGAGTTAGCTCGTCCTTCATGTATGTCACAACCAGAGTGACCACCGCTACCTCCTGCAAGGTCGATGTTGAAGTAGTGATAATCACTTGGAGCTTCAGTTGGAGTGTAGTCAAATGTTATAGTCGTGTCAACGCCACCTGCACAACCTATAAATACTTCTCCATCATCTTCAGAGTCGAGGTTTAGCAATATGGAGCCGGTCATCATGTTTTCTCCAAGATTGTTGGCTCCGGTTAGGCCTGTTTCCTCGTCTACAGTAAATAATGCTTCTACCGGTCCGGTGACAAGTGAGTCGTCAAGCATTACGGCAAGTGATGCCGCCATGCCGATGCCGTTGTCAGCCCCGAGAGTGGTGCCATCCGCGTGTACCCATTCGCCATCAATAATTGTGGTGATAGGGTTGTTGTCAAAATCGAAAGACTTGTCATTTGACTCACACACCATATCCATGTGGCTTTGTAAAATGATAGTAGGAGCGTTTTCGTAGCCTGGTGTCGCAGGACGAGTCATCAACACGTTGCCAATGGCATCTGTCTTGACTGGAATGTTGTGTTTTTGTGCAAAATCAAGAAGGAATGCACGTATTTTTTCTTCTTTTTTTGAAGGTCGGGGCACTTGGGTAATTTGGTCAAAAATCGACCATATGAGTGCCGGTTTAAGATCTTTGATAGTCATAGCAATGAAAAAGTTGTTTATATGGATAAAATAATTTCTATATAGGCGAATTAAGTGTGTAAAAAGGTTAAATAATTCGCTTTTCGCACCCTAAGTTACAAAATAAAATTTACATGTACTCAAAAATTTAGATTCCTTTCATATATTTGCAAAATAAAAATGCGAAGGCGTAATGGCAGTAATAATTATGTCGGTGATTTTAGTCGCTTTGGCCGTTCTAATGTTGGGGGTCAAGGTGCTATTTGTAAAGGGTGGACGTTTTCCTTCGAGTCATGTGCATGACAATCCCGCTTTGATGAAGAAAAATATCACTTGCGCATCAAAAGAAGATGATTTTTAAAAAACATTTCATTTACATAAACACAACTATTTTTAAAATGAAAAAAAATGCATTTAGTGCAAAGACACTTTTGCTTGCAGTGGCGTTAGTTGCCGTATCATGTGGTAATAAAGAAGAGGTTACTTCGGACAATCAGACACAATCGGTTAAATCAGAGCCCCAAATAGCGTTAAACATACGCTATATTGATGGCGATTCGATTACGGCCAATTATAATTTGGCTAAGGATTTTAAGGAAGCATCAATTCGTTCGTATAGCAAGTTAGAAAGCGCTCAGCGTTCTCGCTCTTCTGAAATTCAAAAATTTGGAAACCAGATTCAACAGAAAATCAATTCCAATGGCTATTTAAGTGAAGCCAGTTATAAAGCCGATGTCGAAAAGTTGCAGAAGATGGAGACTGATGCCCAGAATTATATAGCAAGCCTGCAACGAGAAGCCGAACAAGAAATGATGCAACAACAACTTCAGTTAAATGAAGCAATAGATGCATTTATTAAAGAATATAATAAGGAAAAAGGCTATGATGCAATCTTGTTTAAGAGTTCGGGAGTTTATTTTAGCCCAGCGCTAGATATAACCGAAGAAGTGATCAAAGGCCTTAATGAACGCTACAATAACGTAGAAGGTAAATAATTATATTATAATTAAAACGCGGAAGGGGGCTCGCAGGGAACCTCCTTCCGTGTTTTTTCTGACTTTGACAATGCGTCACCCAAGACGCCAATAATCAGGAAAGAGGTCTTATTTTATCGGCCACCAATAGTTTTAATATACGCAAGGCGAGATAGATATGCTGAGACATAAAAATTAGGCTGTCGTTGAGTGAAATTGCTCAACGACAGCCTAAAATATAAAATAAAGAGTTTGTTCGTTTTCTTTATTTGTTGAGGTAATTTTTCACTTGAGCAAGAACTGCGGGTGCTGTAAATCCAAATTTCTCATCAAGGACTTTGAATGGCGCAGACGCTCCGAAGTGGTCAAGACCAAATACTTTGCCTGTCGGTCCTACTACGCTACGCAATGTTGACGGCAGTCCTGCAGTCAAGCCAAATACTTTGCCTGATGGAATCACGCTGTTGCGGTATTCTTCAGATTGAATTTCAAATAGGCCGATTGAAGGGACTGAAACCACACGTGCAATGATGCCTTCTTCTTTCAGCAGTTTGGCGACTTCGCAAAGTAATGATACTTCCGAGCCGTTTGCAACGAGTGTGATGTCAAAATTATCGGCATTTATGACAACGTATCCGCCCTTTTCTGCTCCGAGTGCATCATTGTATCTGTTGCCTGATTCTGATGGCAGGTCGGTGATGTCTTGACGTGTAAGGATGAGAGCCGTTGGAGTCTTGTAATTCTCCATTGCCATTTTCCATGCAACAACAGTTTCTGCAGAGTCGGCAGGACGAAGGACAAGCATGCTTGGCTCTCCTTTGAGATTGCGTAATTGCTCCATGAGTCGTATTTGAGCTTCTTGTTCGACCGGCTCGTGAGTCGGTCCGTCTTCTCCAACTCGGAACGCATCGTGTGACCAGATGTATTTAACCGGTAACTCCATTAGTGCTGCCATACGAATTGCCGGCTTCATATAGTCTGAGAACACAAAGAAAGTTCCGCAGGCACCAAGTAATCCTCCGTGCAGGGCAATGCCATTTATGATTGAAGCCATGGTTAGCTCGGCAACACCGGCATGAAGAAATTTACCGCCAAAATCGCCCGGAGTTATTGCACGTGAGGCTTTTAGGTAGCCGTCAGTCTTGTCGGAGTTGGCAAGGTCGGCCGATGATACAATCATGTTGCCAACCTTTTCAGAAAGGACGCCAAGAACGGCCGAAGAAGTCGTGCGTGTAGCAACATTAGGCTTTAGAGGGATTGATTGCCAATCGATTTCAGGCATCACTCCCGAGAGATATTGATCGAGTTCTTTTGCTAAGTCAGGGTTGGAGTTTCTCCATGCTGCTTCTTCGGCATTGCGCTTTTTGACAATTGCGCGAAGTTCCTCGGTTCTACGGGCGTATAGTTGTGCAACATCCTCCCAAATGTGCCAAGGGTCGTTGGGGTTTCCTCCTAAATTTTCAATGGTCTTTTCGTAGCTTGCTCCTGACTTGCTCAACGGGTTGCCATGAGTGGAGCATTTGCCTTCAAAGTTCAAACCTTCGGCGGTTACAGCGCCTTTGCCCATGATGGTTTTTCCAATTATGAGAGTAGGACGCTTTGTCTCTTTGTTGGCTGCCTCCAAAGCTTCCGCCATAGCAATAGGGTCGGTGCCGTCTACTTCAATAACATTCCAATGCCATGCACGATATTTAGCAGCAGTGTCTTCAGATGTAACGTCTTTTACGTCGGTTGACAATTGAACATCGTTGCTATCATAGAACATGATGAGGTTGTTCAGTCCAAGATGTCCGGCAATACGTCCGGCTCCTTGAGAAATCTCTTCTTGAATGCCTCCATCTGAGATAAAAGCATATGTCTTGTGTGCAATCCAATCGCCAAAGCGAGTCTGTAGGAATCGTTCGGCAATGGCTGCACCGACGGCCATTACATGGCCTTGTCCGAGAGGCCCTGATGTATTTTCGACTCCGCGTTCGGGATGCACTTCGGGATGTCCGGGGGTGACACTTCCCCATTGACGAAATTCTTTGAGTTCATCAATAGTGTATTTGCCTGTCATTGCAAGAACGGCATACAGCATTGGCGACATGTGTCCCGGATCAAGGAAAAATCGGTCGCGAGCAATCCACAAGGGATTGTCGGGGTCATTAACCAAGAAAGAAGAGTATAAAACGTTTACAAAGTCGGCTCCTCCCATCGATCCACCGGGATGCCCCGATTTTGCTTTTTCGACCATTGAGGCTGCAAGAACACGAATGTTGTCGGCTCCGCGGTTTAATAATTGTCTATCCATTATTAAGAGTCGCTATGATTAGAATTGTTATTAGAGATTTGTTTGTCTTGCTTGACAAATGCACTCCCACATGAAGGATTTGTCTCTTTCATGTGGGAGTATTGTTGTGTTGTGATTATATTATTCAACAGGAATGTCTTTGTTTACATTCTTAGAACCGATGACAGCGTAGTACAACATGTAAACCAAGCCGGCAACGATTACCCAATAGCTGGTGAGGTAGCTACCGGTCCAGTCAACGATTCCATTTTGTAGTAATGGGAGAATACCGCCACCGCAAACAAGTGCCATAAAGATACCTGATGCTTTTTCGGTATATTTTCCAAGACCTTCAACTGCGATGTTGAAGATGCCACCCCACATTACTGAAGTGCAAAGACCACACAATACTAGAAGTGCTGCATTTACGGGGACATCAGCGATGCCAAATCCGTTGGCTCCATCAAATACCGGAAGGCGAACCATGTTTTCAGGATTCATGAAGATGGCACCCAAAGTTAGACATACGCCAACTGTTGATACTACTGCGAGCATGGCTTTTGCTGATACTTTAGCGCCCAATGCGGCTCCGGCCAAACGGCCAACGAGCATCAAGAACCAATATGTACCGGCTACAGTACCGGCTATGCCTGTTCCGGAAACTTCATTCAGCCATTTTTGCAATACATTGGGGATACCTACTTCAACGCCAACATATACAAAGATTGCGATTGCTCCAAGTACAAAATGACGGAATGAAAGAGGTCCGTATTTAGATTTTTCTCCCTTAACTGCCTTTTGAGGTGCATTTTCAGGAATGTTGGTGAATAGTACTACAATAAATGCCACTGCGAAGATTGCCAATGCGGTGTACATCAATGGGAATACTTGAGTGATTTGAGCTTCAACGATGTTAGGAATCAAGATACCGGTAAGTACGATAACTGCAGTACCCATCAATGAGTTGAATGAGCCACCAACTTGGATGAGTTGATTACCCTTGTTGCCACCACCGGCAAGCTTGTTGAGCATAGGGTTAACAACGATGTTGAGCATACACATAGAGAATCCGGCGATGAATGCACCCAAAAGGTAGATGCCAAACGACCCGGCAAAGCCTGAAATTGTCTGAACACCAACGCCGATGAAACCTACTGCGACAGCAATCAAAGCAGTCTTTTTGTAACCTAAATTTTGTAGCATATTACCGGCGGGTATACCCATGATGGCATATGCAATGAAGTTGGCAAATACACCGAGCGTGCCCATCCAGTTGGCAACGCCAAATTGATTTTTCAACACATCACCCATTGGTGACGCCAAGTTGGTCACAAACGAGATCATTCCGAAAAGTAGAATCATCACGATGATGGCCAATACATTACTTTTTTGTTTTGTTTCCATAAATGTTTTTTGATATGTTGATAAATTTAAGTTTATTTTGCGTCAGCAATAAGTTGTCGAGTAGCTTATTGTAATAGTAGTTATTTTAAATGGTAAATAGCAAACTCATCTAAGGTAATAAGTTTGCTTTGCAAATATAATGATTTTTTACATTTGGACACCTAAAATTGGAATGTTTTTCATGAGATCGGTCGATTACTATTTATATTCAATGCAATATTTGTTTAAATCGCATCAAATAGCTGTCGATAATAGTTATAATCATCGGTGTGTCGTGGATGCAACCGATGATTTGATTGAATTTAGTATTCTCTAACTCCAAATATAGTTGTGCCTATGCGTATCATGTTACTGCCGCAATCAATAGCCAGCCGATAATCATCGCTCATGCCCATGCTGACTACGCGAAATCTTTTGTCCTCAGCCATTCTCCCGGTTTTAAGAGCATCAAATGTCGCTCTGATAGATTTAAAATCAGCTTCTATGCGATGGGTGTCGTCGACATTTGAAGCCATGCCCATGATGCCGGCAATGTTGACTGATTGCAATTCGTCGACAATCCCAGAGTCGATGAGTTTTATTAATTCCTCAGGAGCAAATCCATATTTGGTTTCTTCTTTGGCGACATGCACTTGCAACAACACTTCGATTGTACGACCGGCTTTGACAGCCTCGCTGTCGACAAGGCGTAATAGGCGTTCGGAATCAATACTGTGTATCAGAGTGGCGTGTTGCAGAACTCTGCGCACTTTGTTGGTTTGCAAGTGCCCAATGAAATGCCAATTTATGTCGTTGGGAAGAGTGGTCGCCTTTTCTGTAAGTTCGTTTGCTCGGCTTTCTCCAAACGAGCGTTGTCCAACTTCGTATGCTGTAGCTATCGCTTCGGGTGGATGAAACTTTGATACAGCAACAAGTTCAACTCCGGCAGGAATCGACTCGATGATAGAGAGCAGGTTTTGGCGTATATTATTCATTAACTTTATTCAGGCTGATTTTCTGCAGTCTTTGGTGATGACAAGGCAACTTTAAATACATCCATCAACGGTGTTTCTGTAATCGATACGATGTCAAAGTCGGCCATGGTTCCTTTCATGCCTTCCATGAAATTGTCTAATGCGCCCTTAAAATCATTGGCAGCGACCAATATGAATGAATTGGTCTTTTTTTCTACGGCTGATTTTTCATCGATGGTGATAAAGGCTACTTTTACCATATACCATTTGTCGGCCGAGTCATCCCAAAAGATTTCACTTATTTTGGTCTTTTTTACAGCCGAAATCGAAAAGTCGCCCGAGATAAACGGCGTCATTTCTTCTATGATGCGTGATTCGGCTTCGGTAAAACTTAGTGCATCGACCAGATAAGGTTCGTTTACCTTTTTCTGTACGCCGTTTTCCATCATTTTGTCGTATCTTACTTTTACTTCAAACCAGTTTGACATATATTTACTTAATTAAAATGATAAATATTTTTGCACAAAATTACAATTTTCTCGTGTCTTTGGCTATCTTTGTGAAGAAGAACAATTATTAAAAAATGTTGTATCGAAAATTAATAAACGCATTAAATCTTTATCATGAATAGAGTGCTGGCATGTATAAAAAATATATATGTATTTTATTGTGAAGGATTTCGTTCGATGACAGTCGGACGTTATTTGTGGGCTTTGATATTGGTGAAACTTGCAATTATGTTCTTGGTGTTTAAATTGTTCTTTTTCCCCAATATATTAAGCCGGGATTATGACACTGACGAGCAACGTGCACAGGCTGTACGCAGAGCATTGACTGAATAGTAAAAAATATAATAATAAAAGATATGGAAGACTTGATGAGTGTAGTCGATTGGTCGCGAGCGCAATTTGCCTTGACGGCTATGTTTCATTGGTTGTTTGTCCCCTTGACAATAGGGTTGGCCTTCATTGTGGCAATTATGGAAACAGCCTATGTGAAAACCGGAGCAAAAAAGTGGTTGGCTATGACCAAAATGTGGATGACTCTATTTGGCGTTAATTTTGCTATTGGTGTGGCAACCGGCATTATCTTGGAGTTTGAATTTGGCACTAATTGGTCCAACTATAGTTGGTTTGTAGGAGACATTTTCGGTGCACCATTGGCCATTGAGGGTATATTCGCCTTTTTTATGGAGTCGACATTTATAGCAGTCATGTTTTTTGGATGGAAAAAATTTTCTCCGCGTTTTCATTTGGCGGCAACCTGGCTGACTGCTTTTGGCACGATTTTGTCGGCAGTGTGGATCTTGATTGCAAATGCGTGGATGCAACAACCGGTAGGTATGGAATTTGATCCATCGCAGATGCGCAATGAAATGGCCGATTTTTGGGCTGTGGTGTCGTCAGATACAGCAGTTGCCAAAATATTGCACACCGTGTCTAGCGCATGGACGTTAGGAGGTGCGTTTGTGGTAGGCGTTAGTTGTTGGTTCTTATTAAAGAAACGGAATGAAGAATTGGCTGCTGACTCTATAAAGGTTGGAGCCTGGGTCGGGTTGGCCGGTATAATCGTCACATTGTCGACCGGCGACATGTCGGCGGTGTCAGTGTCAAAACACCAACCAATGAAATTAGCTGCTATGGAAGGCTTGTATGACGGCTCGTGTGGTCAAGGGCTCGTCGCCATAGGTATGCTTAATCCCGAAAAGACAGTCGGTGATGATAAGAAGGATTATCTTTTTGAATTGTCGTTGCCTTATGGCTTATCAATTCTTGCCAACCATGACTATAAGTCATTTGTCCCCGGTATGAATGATTTGATTGAAGGACGTGAGATAACACAGACCGGTGATACGATTACAACTCTCAGCTATGCAGAGCGTATCGACCTTGGACGTAAGGCGATAGCTGCGTTGGCCGACTATGACAAGGCTATGAAGGCGGGAGATGAAGTGGCAATGAATGAGGCGCGTAGGATTATAGACGAGAACTTTGAGCATTTTGGATTTGGATATCTTGATTCGCCTAAGGATGCAGTGCCACCTGTGGCATTGACATTTTATTCGTTTAGAATAATGGTGATGTCGGGTTGTTATTTGCTTGCAATGTTTGCTTTGATTCTTGTTGCTGTTTTACGTCGTAGACGTTGGCTTGGAATGAGAGTCGTGCAGTGGGTGGGGATTTTATCAATTCCCATTGTATGGATTGGGTCGCAGAGCGGATGGGTGACAGCAGAAGTAGGTCGTCAGCCATGGGTAATACAAGACCTTATGCCTGCACGTGCGGCGATAAGTGATATAACATCTCAATCGGTAGAATTGACCTTCTGGATGTTTGCCGTGTTGTTTATGGCTCTGTTGATTGCCGATGTTGGCATCATGTTGTCACAGATTAGAAAGTATTCCAAATTAAGTGTCGAACAAATAGCAAAAGATTAATATTATGTTTTCTTTGGAATTTTATCAAGCATATTGGTGGGCGATAATTTCATTGCTCGGTGCATTGTTGGTGTTTTTGCTCTTTGTGCAAGGAGGGCAGTCAATGTTATTGTCAACTCGTGATGCCATGCAGCGTACCATGATGGTCAATTCGCTTGGTCGTAAGTGGGAATTGACATTTACTACGCTTGTAGTGTTTGGTGGCGCATTCTTTGCATCGTTCCCATTGTTCTATAGCACAAGTTTTGGTGGAGCCTATTGGCTGTGGATGTCAATATTAGTGAGTTTTGTAATACAGGCAGTGAGCTACAACTATCGTCGCAAATCGGGTAATGTGTATGGTACGCGTTTTTATGACACCTTGTTACTAATCAATGGATGTGTGGGATGTGTGTTGCTCGGAGTAGCTGTAGGTACGATGTTTTTCGGTGCAGAGTTCACTATCGAGAAGTCGAGTATTGCCAATACAGCAATGCCGGTAATATCGCGGTGGGCTGATACTCATGGACTTGAAGCAATAAGTGGTAATAATTTGTTATTGGGAGTAGTAGTTTTGTTCCTTGCCCGTACACAAGCATCGCTATATTTCCTAAACAATATCGATGATGATGCTTTTGCCCGCAAAAGTCGTCGCCGTGTATTGGTCGATGGAGTTGTGTTTGCATTGACATTCGTTGCGTTTATGGCGATGTTGCTAACTTCCGACGGTTATGAAGTAGGAGATGGTGGAGTTATAAAAGTCGTGCAGTATAAATATTTTTATAACTACATGGAGATGTGGTGGGCTGCGGTCACACTGTTGGTGGGAGCAGTCGCAGTGTTGTATGCAATAGGTCGGAGTGCATTTTCTCAGCATTGGCGCTGTGGTATATGGTATTCGGGCATCGGCACTGTGTTGGTGGTGATGTCGTTGTTGTGGGTAGCCGGATATAACGAAACAGCTTATTTGCCATCGATTACCAATCCCGAAAGTTCACTTACGCTTACCAATAGTTCGTCAAGTCTTTTCACTCTTGAAGTGATGAGTATAGTGTCATTATTTGTGCCGGTAGTAGTCGCTTACATCTCATATGTGTGGCGCAAAATGGATGCTAAAAGCATAACATCGTCAGAAATGAATAGTGGCGAGCATACTTATTGATAGTCTAGCATAATCATGTTATTTACACCTCCGGTTATGATCGGAGGTGTTTTTTTGATATTTGTTAATATGATATTTTTGTTGTAAATATCATATAATATGATTTTTGAAGTTAACTTTGCATTCAGAGTTGATTAAAAAATAAGAAGATAGCCTATGGGTGACACATACTATACGCTTGCCGCTCCTGCGGAAGGTTGGTATAAAGAAAAAATGAGCAAGTTCCTTGCTTTTGCTGTTCCGGTAGAGACACTGGCTGAAGCTAAGGAAGTTGTAGCGATGTATCAAAAAAAGTATTTTGATGCACGTCATGTATGTTGGGCCTATATGTTGGGAGCTGCACGCACCGACTATCAAAGCAATGATAATGGAGAACCATCAGGGACTGCCGGGAAGCCTATACTCGGACAAATCAACTCATATAATCTCACTAACATAGTGATTGTGGTAGTGAGGTATTTTGGTGGAATCAAATTGGGAACAAGCGGATTGATTGTGGCTTATCGTGAGGCTGCTCGTGAAGCAATTATTGCCGGAGAAATAATTGAATGTCATGAAATGAAAGAAATCGCATTTAATTTCCCTTACTTGTCAATGAATGATGTGATGCGGTTGGTTAAGGATTCAGGAGTGAAGGTTGTTGCACAAGAATTTGACAATGCATGTTATATGCGTGTTTCGATACGGGCGGATCATGCCGAGGGTATAATGTCGCGCCTTGTTGACATCGACGGGGTGACAATATCGGAGGAGATTGTCTGAGCCGGAGAGAGTGAATTGTTGTTAAATAATTGATGTTGCCTTTGCAACATTTGTTTGTTGTTTGTTACCTATTTTAGCAGAGATGCTGTGAATAACGTGACACTATGATTTATTTATTTAATAATGCCTAACTTAATTAATTTATGAAAAAGCTGATTTTATTACTCTTGATGGTCGTTGTGATATGTCAGTGTGCATCAGCCCAGTCTCGCTCGGTCGAAGGCGTTGTTGTGTATGCCGGCGACAATGAGCCATTGATCGGTGCTACTGTTTTGCCGGTCGGCGGGGGACATGGAGTGGCAACTGATGTAAATGGTTATTTTAAGTTGAATGTTCCCCAGAGTGTTACACAGATTACGGTCTCTTACGTAGGAATGATATCTCAGACGGTTGCTATTACGGAGGGGCTCATGAGAATTGCGCTTGATAACTCCGAGAATGAACTTGACGAGGTAATGGTCGTGGCTTATGGTACTGCAAAGAGATCGACCTATACGGGGTCGGCATCTTTGGTAAAAGCCGACGATATCGAGGCTCGACTTATAACAAATGTGACAAGTGCATTGTCGGGAACGGTGTCGGGTGTACAGACGCTCAGCGGTAATGGACAACCCGGAGTAGCCCCAACAATCCGTATACGTGGGGTTGGCTCTATAAACGCAGGCATGGCTCCGCTCTATATCGTTGATGGAGTCCCTTATGATGGGGATATTGCTACAATCAATCCCTTGGACGTGGAATCGATGACGGTATTGAAAGATGCCGCATCGGCGGCTCTATATGGTTCAAGAGGAGCCAACGGTGTCATTTTGATTACGACCAAAAAGGGTAAAAAGGGAGATGCTACAGTGTCTTTTGATGCGCGATGGGGAGCAAACTCCCGACAAATAACCAATTATGATGTGATTTCATCGCCGGCGCAATATATGGAGTTGGCTTATAGGGCAAAGTACAATGCCGGCTATTATTATGGCAACTATTCTGACGAAAAAGCGCATGCCTATGCCAATAGCCAGCTTAATAATGCATTTGGCAGAGGATTTAGTATTTATACTGTACCTTCCGGAGAGACTTTGATTGGCATGGATGGGAAAATCAATCCCAATGCAACCTTGGGGTACAGCAACGGAAATTATTATTGGATTCCCGATAAATGGGAAGATGGCACTTTCCGTAACGGATTTCGTCAGGAATACAATGCGAGCGTTTCGGGAGGTGGAGATAAATTTAACTATTATGTTTCGGTAGGTTATCTACAAGATGAAGGAGTTATAAAAAACTCTGATTTTGATAGATTGTCAACTCGCGCGACAGTCGATTATCAAGCCAAAGATTGGTTAAAAATAGGGACTAACCTCACTTACACCAATCAAACTTCCGATTATCCCGACGACCAGACGGCGACTGCCTCTTCGGCCAATGCATTTATGATAGCCAATAGTATTGCGCCAATATATCCGATGTTTATTCGCGATGCTGAAGGCAATTTGCTCAAGGATGGCAATACGGGCTACTACCTGTATGACTATGGTAACAACGATGCAGGATATACACGAAATTGGATGTCTATGTCAAATCCGGCGGGAGACTTGCTTTATAATACCGAAACCTATCTTACCGATGTGTTCAATGGTAAGTGGTATGCAACATTGACTCCGATTGACGGACTGAGTGTGACCGGAACTGTCGGGCTGTTTGTTGACAACACAAGATACAATTATTCCGGAAATAAATATTATGGACAGTCGGCAAGCTATGGAGGCAGCGCACAGCAACAAAGCAGCCGTACACGAGGCCTTAATTTGCAGGCTTTGGCCAATTACAAAAAGACATTTGCTTATGTTCATAATGCCGATTTTATGCTTGGATATGAAAGCTATGAGTGGAACAGTGAGTCTCACTATGGCTATGGAACATATCTGTATCGTGATGGAGATTATACTCTGGGCAATGTCATTAATGGTATTCAAGCAAAAGGCCGGGTTGATGATTATGCAACACGAGGAATTTTTGCACGTGCCAATTATGATTATGACAGCAAATATTTTGGCAGTGTTTCATATCGACGTGATGCTTCATCGAGATTTCATCCTGATAGGCGTTGGGGTAATTTCTGGAGCGTGAGCGGTGCATGGGAAATGGCCAAAGAACGTTTTATGGAAAATTTTGATTGGATTGACATGTTGAAATTGAAAATGTCGTTTGGACAGCAAGGCAATGATGCAATTGGCAACTATTATGCCTATGTCGATCAATATTCTATAACCGGAGCTAACTCTATATGGAGCGATGCAACGTTGACTTATAAAGGTAATCCCGAATTGACATGGGAAACCAGCAACTCATTTAATACAGGCATCGATTTCAGCCTATGGAAGGGTAAACTGTCGGGAACATTGGAATATTTCAGCCGTCAGACATCCGATATGCTTTATTACAAGCCGATGTCCCCATCCAATGGTTACACGGAGTTGCCAATGAATGTAGGCTCTATGCGCAACAATGGAGTGGAGGTCGAGTTGATATATCATCCTATCGATACACGCGATTTTACTTGGAATGTTAACATAAACGCTACGTTTATCAATAACAAAATACTCAAATTGCATCCCGATCTTAAAGGAGAGTTGATTGACGGGAATCGCATATATAGAGAAGGGGAATCGATGTATCAATATTACTTTACTAAGTATGCCGGAGTAGATCAGACCAACGGAGAACCTCTGTATTGGGCTGTCGGCAGCAACGGGGAAGAGTATGCAACATCTGATTATGAGATGGCTTATGCAACCAACCGTCAGGCTACCGGCGACTTGTTGCCTACTGTATATGGTGGGTTTGGCACATCGTTGAAAGCTTATGGGTTTGATTTTTCAATCCAGTTTGGATATCAACTTGGCGGAAAAATATGGGATTATGGATATCAGTTGTTTATGCATGGCGGAGGCACCTACGATCTTGGTTCTAATTGGCACACCGACATTCTTGATGCATGGACTCCCGAAAATATAAACACCAATGTGCCTCGATTGAATTCGTTGGATGACTATACTAATGCAACCAGTGATCGCTGGATAACAAGTTCAGATTACCTATCACTCAATAACATTACTATTGGGTACACACTGCCTCAGATGCTGACACGCAGATTGCAACTTGAGTCGGTACGTATTTATGCATCGGCCGACAATGTCGCTTTGTGGAGTGCGCGTAAGGGGTTGGACCCCCGACAGAGCTATACCTATGCTACAACGTCGGTATACACTGCCATCCGTTGCATCTCAGGCGGTATTAAGATTACATTCTAATACACACAATTAAATGCATATAAAAATGAAATATACAGATAAAATATTGGGGTCGGCTCTTGCCGGATTGTTGTTAATTGGGTGTAATGACCTTGACACGATGCCAAATGGTGACATTGTTACTCAATATCAGAAAGATGAGGCTCTTGCAAGAGACCCGGCAACGGTCCGTGCCAATGTGACAGGGATTGCTACGATGTTTAGTGTGCTAAACAATATCTTTGGAGGAGATGTACACACCGACTTTGGTTATCCGTCGGTTATGCTTTATCTCGATTCGCGAGGCGCTGACATGCCAAGTTTCAACATCGGATATAATTGGTATGCTTCATCACAAGATTTTTCCGATATCAGTGTGACAAGCCGTCCTACGCGTCTGATCTGGGGCACTATGTACAATCAGATTTATTCGGCCAACCTTGTGACAAAAAATATTTCAGAAGATACCGAAGACCCAACGTTGCAGTTTTACCTTGCCAATGCTTTGACTTTTCGTGCATTTGATTATTTTGTGCTTGCTCAGCTTTATCAATTTTCTTATGTGGGGCATGAGGATGAGCCTTGTGTTCCTATCATTACTGAAGCCAATCAAGACGAGGCTGCTGCCGTAGGGTGTCCACGTTCAACCGTTGGTGATGTATATGCTCAGATACTGATTGACCTGAATAAAGCCATTTCCTTATTCCAGTCGAGTGGCATAGCACGTCCCGATAAGAGATATGCCGATGTCAATGTGGCTCATGGGCTACGTGCACGAGTGCATTTGGTGATGAATGATTGGGTGGAGGCGGCCGATGATGCAACTTACGTGATTGAAAATAGTGGGGCTTATCCTTATACAATCGATGAGGTCAGCGTGCCGGCTTTTAGCAATATTGCCGATCATTCATGGCTGTGGGGTGTCCTCATTAGCGAACAAGACGATGTGGCGACTTCCGGAATCGTCAATTTCCCATCTCACATGGGATCGCTCAACTATGGTTATGCATCGGTAGGCGCTTGGCGAATGATTAATAAAAGCCTGTACGAAATGATTCCTGACTCTGATGTGCGCAAAGGGTGGTGGCTTGATGAAGACGGATATTCGCCCAACTTGCTGAAAACTTACAATTCGCCTAATTTAGATGCCAGTTTGACGGCTCTTGATTATGTGGGAATGCTTGGATGTCCGAGTTATACACAAGTGAAATTTGCGCCGTATAAAAACGAACTTTATACCGATATGAATGCTTGTGATGTGCCACTGATGCGCATTGAGGAGATGTATCTTATCCTTGCTGAAGCTAAAGCTATGTCCGGAGAGCCAGGTGTCGCTTCACAACACCTACAGTCGTTTGTCTCGATTTACCGCAATCCTGCATATGTATTTTCGTCTTCTGATGCCCAGATGGTACAACAAGAGGTGTGGACTCAACGTCGCATTGAATTATGGGGAGAAGGTATGTCTTATTATGATATTATGCGTCTGAATAAAGGTGTAGACCGTAGGGGTGGAGGATTCCCTGCAGAATGGGTCTATAATGTTTCTGCGGGAGATCAAGCACTAATTTATCGCATCCCACAAACTGAGGAACAAGCCAACCCATTGCTTGGCGGAAATAATCCGGTGGCAACCAAGCCGACACCGGTCAATGAGTAAGTGACCGGACTGTTAAGGAGATTTGTCTTATCGGTCACAAATTAAAAAGATGGCGGAGTATTGTTTGAGCGGTACTCCGCTTATTGTGTCAACTCGTTTGTACAAATTAATCTTGCGTATGTCAATATTTTTCACGAATATTGCATAAGTAATAATAGAATAAACGTGAATTGACTTATGAAGAAAACATTTTTGGTAATATTACTAGCTACTTTATCAATGACCTTAAAAGCACAAGAATTTACGGTTTTGTTGGACAATCCTGATAATAAAGCTCATATTGGTTTACGTGCATCACTTGACATTTCTTGTCCGTCTGTAACCGGAGATGGTTTGTGTAATGGCGCCGGTTTTTCGGTCGGTGGTGTGTATAATATTCCATTGTGGAAAAATCTTTATTTTGAACCTGGAGTGAGTTTATATTATAATACATGGGGAATGGATGATGCATATCTGGATGCCTATGTAGATGCAGTCCTTGGCAATCAATATGATTATGACTATGATGCGTCTTACCGAAAATTGGGACTGCGTATACCGTTTTTAGTAGGTTATCATTTTGATTTTACAGATAAATTAAACGTAGCAGTGTTTACCGGTCCGGAGTTGAATATAGGTATCAACCATAAATTGAAATTATCAGCAAAGGAAGGTAGTACAGAAGTTAAGGCAACAACCGATCTTTATGATGAAGGCTCGATAAAACGAAGTGATGTGGCATGGAAATTTGGCGTCGGGGTCAACTATGAACATTATTATTTGGGGATATCGGGAAATTTAGGAATGGTTAATTTGATGAAAGATGCCCCCAATGGATATAGTTATCACATGAATACTGTAGCCTTTACTGTTGGATATAACTTTTGATTAAGTAATACAACAGTCAACATCTTATGTGAAATACTATCCAAAACCATCGACATTTAAATAATCGCGTCATATAAAAACGGCAGATGCAAAAGCATCTGCCGTTTTATTGAAATAATAGTGTTTAAAATTTATATCCAATTGATACAGTGAAATTGCTATTCTTTAATGACGGACCCTCATCTTCTTTATTGATGTCCATTAATCCGAAATCATATCCAATTGATACAGGAACTTTCTTGTTAATTTCAACACCTGCTCTAAATCCGAGTCCAAAGTCAAAGCGAGCCATGCCACCGTCGTCACTAAATGTATCAACTTTTATACTTTCTCCTTCAGACTCAATCTTTGATTTCCCAAACAATCCTATGCCTAAATAGGGACCAAACTCTCCAAATATGGCTACGTTTTCACTTACATTGTGACGATAACCAAAATGAACGGGTATTTCGAGATAATAAGCATTGAAATTGGCTTTAAGCATTGAACCAAAATCTTTTTCTGCGCCTTTTAATGAAAGCATTGCCCCGGCATTAATATATGCCCCGTCAAATAAAGTAGGAAGAGTATTTGTGAGACGATAACCCAAGTGGAAACCGACCTTTGAATCATATTTGCTGATACTTGAAAGATTCATTCCCACTTCAACTTCATTTTCAACTTCTGCCATCGCACTGCTGACTCCCATGATAAGCGCAAACGCAAGTGTAAATAATTTTCTCATAATTTTTAGGGAGGTTCAATAAATTATTATGTCATCAACATGTAGTCAGAACCTCATTAAAACTACTGTTGACGAGTCTTTAACTTAGACAAAATTAGTTAAATATTTGGTATGCGTGATATTATTTTAAGTCTTTTTTTTTGGGGGGGGGGTAAGTGCTTGATTGTCAACGATATACGTAGGGTGGTGTGAATGCGGTCGAAGATGGGAAATTTGTTAATGTGTCTAAAAATGCAGGGCGAGAATAATTATGAGAAGTTGTTTAAGTTTTATTCCGAGAAAATTTTATGCGGCTTCTAAAATGACAAAAAATAATTCGTTGTCGTGTAAAGCAACAACGAATTATCGGTTAATCGCAAAATGTGCGATATTCTGTTTACTGATATTATGGGATTATCGAGGTTGGGGAGCAGATGTGTTTTCAGTCTGTTGTTTAGGCAGGATGGCTTTGATTGCGGCTTCGGCCTCAGTTATATCCATAAATCCAACGTGGCGGTTGATAGTTCCGTCAGTCGCTACATAAAGTATGGTAGGAATTGAAGCTACTTCATATTGTTCGGCAAGTTGTGGTGCTTTGTCGACATCGATGGAAATGAATTTTACTTGTCCGTTGTATTTTTCTGCCAGATTGTTGAAAATAGGCTTAAACTTACGGCATGGGGGACACCATGTCGCCCAAAAGTCTATAACCATGGGCATGGGTATCGGTGTGCTTAGGTCGAGTATGTCATTGCTCCCAAGCTCGGTCACGTTAACGACCTCTACTACCTCAACATCGACCGAGTCGGAGTCGGTAGCTTTGTTTTTGTCAGATTTGTTACATGAAGTAATGGCAAATGTGGTTATGAATGCAATCGCGAGGATTGCGAAAATAGATTTTTTCATATTGATTGAGTGTTTATGTTATTCTGAGATGTATGCGTGTGTTATTTCTGCTATATATACATCGTGAAGACTTCCGCCCGGGTTGGGATTATACCATTTCTCAAGTGGAATTTTATCAACAAATGCGTCAGCCTTTAATGTGTTTTTATATATTACTCTACACTCAAGGGTCAGTCGTGCTTGTTTAAAAGTTATATTTCCCGAGGGTAGTTGTAGTGGAGCTATATCGTTGATGTGCATTTTGTCGATTTCACGACCGCTTTTTTTACCAAGGAGAGAGAGTATATTGCGATAATGGTCGGTAAAGAATGAGAGCGTGAAAGAGTTGTGCTTTTCGATGAAGTCGTGAGTGAGACGTTCAGGACGAATGTAGATAGTGGCTACATGCTTATTCCATAGAAATCCTAAGCCTCCCCAACTGGCGGTCATAGTGTTGTAGCTGTCGATGTCTCCGGCAGTTACGAGCATCCAATCGCGACCAATGAGTTTGATGGCGTTGTCGGTAATTTTCTCAGGGGAAATTTCAGTCATTTCGGAGTTTAATTAAAAAGCAAGGCGTGTATATAACATAGATATAACGCCTTGCTCTGTTGTTTTGTTTATTAAGATAAGATTACTTCTCTTTTATTTTTTGTCAAAAATTATAGGCAAGAAGCCAATGCGCTGTTGGTGTTGCGCACTGCTGCCGCACTCTTAGCGAAGAGGGCTTTTTCTTCATCGTTGAGATTTATGTCGATGATTTTTTCGATACCATTGCGTCCGAGCAAGCAAGGAACACCTATGCAAAGATCAGTTTCTCCATATTCGCCTTCAACAAGTGCCGAACAAGGGATAACGCGTTTCTGGTCGTGAAGCACTGCGGCTACGCATGTTGCTGCGGCTGCCCCGGGAGCATACCATGCCGAAGTGCCAAGGAGACCGGTGAGTGTGGCTCCGCCAACCATGGTGTCAGCTGCTACTTTGGCAAGTGTTTCAGCCGGCATGAGAGAGCTTACGGGAATGCCGCGATATGTAGCATAGCGGGTCAAAGGAATCATGGTTGTATCGCCGTGTCCACCAATTACCATACCATCAACTTCGTTGGGATTGGCTTCGAGAGCTTGGCTCAAGAAATATTTAAAACGAGAGCTGTCAAGAGCACCACCCATGCCGATAATGCGGTTTTTGGGGAGGCCTGATGTCTTGTGGATGAGGTAGGTCATTGTGTCCATAGGATTGGAAACGCAGATGATGATGGCGTTGGGCGAATATTTGAGTACGCTGTCGGTTACCGACTTTACGATACCTGCATTTACTCCGATTAGTTCTTCGCGAGTCATTCCCGGTTTACGAGGAATACCGGAAGTGATTACTACAACGTCGCTATCGGCAGTCTTTTCGTAGTTGTTGGTTACACCTACCATGCGGGTGTTGATGTTAAGAAGGTTGGCAGTCTGCATGATATCCATGGTCTTGCCTTCTGAGAGACCTTCTTTGATGTCGATGAGAACAACTTCGTCAGCAACATTATTGGTTACCAACACATTTGCACAAGTTGCGCCTACGTTCCCGGCGCCTACAACTGTTACCTTTGACATAATTATTGTTTTATTTAATTAGGATTATGTGTTACTATGAATAAATTTTCTCTTGTATTGAAGTAATGCAAATTTAGTGAATAATTTGATACGGCGTATTCTTTTCTTGCCAAGTTGCATTATTTTTATGCAAAATAGTCAAAATCAAAGCTGTTGTAGACAAAACAAAGGCTCAACTTAACGGAAGCTGAGCCTTTGAAGTTGTTTAAATTTTATTTCGAGATTATTTTACAATTACTTTGGCCGTCTTTGAACCGACTTTAACAATGTAAATTCCGGCAGGAAGAGATATAAAGGCTTCATTTTGGGAGTCGGCAACAATAGCGCCGGTCAATGTATAAATTGAGGCTTTGTTGTAAGAGCCTTCAATCACTATACCTCCTTCAGTGCCGATGATAGATACGCTGGGGCTGTCAGTAATGCCATCAATGCCTGTTGAACCTGTGATCTTTACCATCTTGGCATTCACAATCTCTCCGGTTGATTTGTTTATAATCATTGCTATTGCTTCAGCGTTGTTGGGCGTTTGTATTTTTGAAGGTCGAGCTATATTGGTATTTAATGTGTAGCTTGTTCCTATTATTGGTTTGCTCGTGCCGTCGTTGTCAAGGGAGGCATCTGTGCGTAATCGAGCTACATCGTCAAACTTCATTGTTACCAAGGCTTCTTTGTTCTCAAAGCCACCCATCTCGCCACCGGCGCCACCGGCGTAGGCATTCTTTTGTTTATCGTGGCTGTTTACTTGATTTTCAACGATTACGATCTCTAATCCGTAGTCAATGTTTTCTTCAGCATAACTAAACTCGGATTGAGTAGTGATGGCTATTATTTCATCATCGTTTTGCCATTCCGCAGTCAGATTAATATCGGCGATTGCTTGTAATTCGCGTTCGGCATGGTATGTTTCTGGTATGTCGGACATGTTAGGGTCTATAATATTTTTGACTTTGCGGTTTACCACACAACCTGGGAATGTTCCCATCTGTTCATAGTAGTCATAAATGTGTAATAAATAGTCGTCATAGGCCATGTCGTCGCCATTGTGAATTGCGATGCCAATGAATGAGTCGGGATATGAGGCTTTCATTTCTCGTAAAGTAACGATACCTCTTACGCAGAACTGGCACCACGTTCCTGTCCATTCTTCAACAACTACATTACGGGGATATAGTTTAGATAGGCAGATTGCAGAGGTTTCAAATGAGTTGTCGCTCAAGTCGGAGTCATCAATGTTGTTGACTTTGTTGACGGTCAGATTTATTGGCATAGACAACATGGGGTCGTTGTTGACAAGACCGCTGATGGTGAATTTGCCATATCGAGAACTTTCTACACCTTCTGCATCGGCATCAATCGGAGTCGTGTCGACGGTTGTGGTGACTTGCTCTTGGTTGCCAATTTGATAAGTGACCTCAAGATTTTTTACTGAGCCTGCGGCCAGATTGCGGAACGTGCATTCAATCGAAAATTCTTCTCCGGGGATTATTGAAGCAGGGGCTGTGCATTGTTTGAGAGCAATATTGTTTTGCGGGAGATTGTCTCCGCAAATTATTGCGCGTATACATAAATTGCCGGCTCCTTCTACCAATTGGCTCGCGCGGTAATATTTGTCATCGGGAGCATAATAAATATATTCGGAATTGTTATTTAATGGCTCGGATAGTCCATCAAATCCTATTGTGTGGTCGCTACTCCCGGCTTGGGTACAAATGTAACCGATATAAAAGGCCTTTCCTTCGATTTGATAAGGAGAGTCGAGGACTATCGTGTTCCACGAATTGGATGTGATTGTAGCTTCTTGAGTGTAGAATGGGTCTCCGGTAAGGGATGTTGCAAGAAATATTGAGATATTTGTCACTGTTGTATTGCCAACGGCGATCTGTATAGCCGATAGATTTTTGTCTTTATAAGTCTGAGCTGTTGCTTTTTGTATTCTTATGGCTGCTTTGTTAACAGTGCCGGCATCTCCTATTTGCAAGCCTCCTGCAAAATCTCCACAGTAGCCAAAATTAAGATATTTGCCTGATTCAAATATTGTAGACTCGTTACTTGAATTGGCGTGTGTTAATTGTTGTATTTTAAATTGTGGGGTCGTTGCAAATGTTGACATAGTTAGGCATGCAACAATTAATGATAGTAATAACTTTCTCATGAATAGCAAAAAATGTTGTTGTAATATTGGCAAAGTTAAGAAATTACTTATGAAAATACAAGAAAAATGTCACCACTCGATGTTTATAGATACCGATTCGATTTGAGCCGGAATGGGAGGCGCTATTTTTGTGATTTTTATATAACCACCTGATATTAATGGCCATTGCTCAGTTAATGCTTTGTGAATACGGTAGGCAACATGTTCTAGTAACTTAGAAGGCTCTTCCATTACCTTCTTTATGATTGCTACAGCATGGGCATAATTGAGAGTAGATTGTATGTCGTCATTAAGCATGGCTTTTTCGATAGGATAGCTCAGGCCGACAGAAACTTCATATACATTACCAACTATGGTCTCTTGTGGCATGACGCCATGGTGGGCATATACACGCAGATGGTTTATTTCGATAGTGGATTTCATGATGCAAAGGTAGTGTATATATTGAATAAAACACTTTTTTAGATACAAAAGAGTTGAAAAGAAACAAATGTTATATTTATAAAAGCATGCTATTTATTGAGCCTTGGGAGTTGTAACTTTCAAGCGCTCGCCGGCATCTCGTGCAACGGAGCGATAATATTCTTCGCTGTAGCCGGGAAATTGAGGATAGGCGCATATTCCTTCCGGCGTACGTTGGAAATTGCCCGGCGATGTTTCTCTTTTGACGTTGCCATCAAGGTATTTTACGAGTAAATAATCTCCAAGTTTTTTAAATTCTTTTGTGGAGTGATTGGCCCAATAGTCAGAAAACTCACAAAGAGCCTCGCGCTGTTTGTCGGTCGGTAATTTTGCGACTTTGGCCTCAACGGCCTTAACTGCGACGGCAATAGAGTCTTCAAGCCCATTTTGCACGCGGCGTATGTCGGGTATCATTTGTGAATAGCGGTGATAAGCTTGGTTGGCGACATAGTTATGAACCCAAAAAGCAGCATCCCAAGATAATGTGAGCATGTCGCCATTGCCTGGGGCGTAGCAGTAGGGAGGAGTGGTAACGCAACAATAGATTGGAACATACACACAAGTGTTGGTGTCGTCAACTCCAAACCACAACACGCCTTTCATAGAGTCGGGGACGTCTTTGCGGAGTTGGGCAACAAAAGAAAATCCGGTCTGTTGTGTTGCAATGGCTCGCTCATTGGTATATTCAACGCCATCTACTTTAAAGGTCATCGGTCGCCATCGATAAGGTACTTTATAAGGGCCGGCGCCAACATCTTGAGTCATGTCAAACGGTGTGTCTTCAAAGTGGTCGCGCATTGCCCACTGCATTGCTCTGACAGTAACGGGCTTGTCGGGCTTGATCCATAATGGAAGTGGCTCGCCTTCTCCATTGAGAATCCATGGCAGGTATTGGTCCATGTTGTCACTATATTTGCGGAAAAACGACCAGACTCTGGCATCGCAACCGCGTAATGCGCTGAAATCGGTGATAGCGTATGCGCGAGAGAAGTCAAAATCTTCATCTCGACCATTGAAATAGCCTTGTTCTCTTGCAAAGGAAATGACGTCGTCGCTATAAAGAGTTTCCTTGTCTTTTAAGGGAAATTTGTGTATGCGTGCATGATTGGCGTGTCCTGAGATCATCCCGTCGGGAATACGTCGGGCAACCCACACAGCGCCCTTGCTTTTCCCTCCTTTGCCAATCAGTTCCATTATCCATGCTTCTTTACCGTCGGCGATAGAGAATGACTCGCCTGAACTATAGTAACCATATTCTTTTACCAATCCGGTCATCACATCTATTGCTTGGCGTGCTGTTTTTGCGCGTTGTAGGGTGATATATATCAGCGAGCCGTAGTCGATAATTCCGGTAGTGTCAACCAACTCTTCTCTTCCTCCCCAAGTGCTTTCGCTTATGGCGAGCCCATGTTCGTTCATATTCCCAATAGTGGCATAAGTATGGGCTACTTCGGGTATTTCGCCCAAGTATTTGCCTGTGTCCCATTCATATACCTTGCGCATGGCGCCTTTTTCGTAGTCTTTGGCTGGTTGGCTATAGAGTTCGCCATAAAGGTTGTGAGAGTCGGCCGCGTAGGTTATCATAACGCTTCCGTCGGCTGTGGCTCCGCTGGAGGACAACAAACTTGTACAAGCATAAGATATGCATGTGCCGAAAAATGCAGATATGAATATTGTAAAAACTTTTTTAAGCATAATCGATTAATTCTTGCGACGGCGTACCGATCGAGTCGCCGATGATGATTTTGAAACTTTTGATTCTTTTATTTTTGGAGATTTGCTCTTTTTAGCTCTTTTGTTTTTGGCCGGTTGCTTGGTCGACTTTTTTACAGACTTTTCTTCATCGACACTAGCAATCGCTGTTGTGTCTCCTACGGACTCTGCGGCTTCGCGTGTGGCTGCAAGTTCTTCGCGAGTCGGAACCCACATTTTGTCTTCAAATGTGTCAAGGTGGCGTTGAATGCTGTCTTGAGCCCTTTTTAAGTCGTCGGGGTCGGGATACAATTGCATCATTGACTTGTTGCGCAGGTTGCGTGTCTTGTATATTGTCCCTTCGTATAGCGATAATTGGAAGAAGTCATCATAATTATATCGGGCCAAGTTGTTGTCGTCATCAATAAAAATGGATTGTTGTGTAAGGTAAGGACGTAGCGACTCCATTTTTACCCAAAACATTGGATATTTAATGGCTTCTCCGCCAAAGTCTCCAGAACGATGAAGAACCGGACATACGGCTTCTACTTTTGTACGCATGCGATTGGTGCGTTTGTCTAGTTCCCAACGTTCAAGTATATAGTATGATAATACTTCATTGGTGGGAACATCGCTTTCTTCGATTACAAAAAGTGGATTTTTCTCTGTCGAACCTTTAGCGTCGGAATATAACACATGGAAGCGGTCGAGCATGTCGCGAACGTTTATACGGTATTGGTCTGTGAATATTTCTCGACCATCAAGATATTCATAAGCGGTGATTTGATTATTGGCAAGCAGACGCATGATGATGCGGAACATGTTCTCTTGTCCGTCGATAACGTCTTCCGGATAATAAAGTGGAGCGTTTTTGACGTCATTCAAGTCGAGTTGGCGGTACACGACTTTCATCCATTGGGCATCGGCCTCGTTGCTTGGAGAGTCTTGATAGAATTGTTGCATGCGCTCCGTGACTTGCGCTGATGTCGCATTGTTGTCGCGCTCGGTGTCGCGTTGGCGACGGCGTACGACTGACGAACTTGATGATTGTTGAGCCATAGCTTCAGCGCAACAAACAACAAGCAGTAGGATTATAGTAATGCGAAATGTCGTTTTCATGTGAAAATTATAATGAATGTATTATTTATCAAAGAGGATTAATTTACAATTACTTCCATTGGAGCGAGGTCGCGTTCAATCCCGTCAGGCCCGATAGCTTTTACTCTTGAGATATAGAAGCGTTTGCCTCGTTGTAGTCGGCGGAATGAATCTTTCTGCCGTTGTGAAAAGTTAGCCCCATCAGACACTTCCGGGATGGCGTTGCCCATTGAGTCAAAAAATACAGTTTCAAAACTTAAAACCGTGTATGAAACATTAAGAAGGTCGTCATCAATGGCGGCTTCTATGCCTGGGGCTTGAAGCAATAATGTCTTGGCAAATGGCTTTGAGCCTTTATATCGTTCTACGTTGCCATTGGCATCTGTGTATGTGATGAATGGCGTTGGGTCGGGGAGCTTGCGTACACGAAATGAAGTGGTTGCCACGGTCTGTGAGTTGCCGTCGATATTGGCAGTGACGGTAACGACCGATTCTGTGCCAACTTTTCCGGGACGGGCAATCCAAGCGTCTCCTTTGCGAGTGAGGGTGCCGTTGGTCATTGATGCCGACACGCTATTTGATGGTACTCCCGGAACTGAAATACTCATTGGATTGTCAATCCCTGCATATAGGACATTCATCATCGTTGCCGATATTGTCGCGGTAGGCTCGATTATTGTATAGCTCGATTCAAAATCGTGGCGGGTAATAGACCCATCGCCGTGAGGGACTTCAAGATAACCTTTGTAGTCATAAGAGCCTGTTGCTCCGGCTACAAATTCATAGATTCCTTGGTCGTTTGTGAGTCTTTTGCCATCTACATATACTAATGGACGCTGAGTGGTATCTACAGCCGCAAGAACGATGTTGGCTGAGTATTTACGCCCTCTCATGACAATTCGAGATTGAGGAATTACAAAAGCATTGAGCTCATTTACGCGAACATCTCCTGCATCAACATTGTTTAGTAGCGTATTGAGTGCTTCACCTTCGGCAAAACGTACATCGCTTTGCAACTTGGTGAGCAGTGTGACTGCTGCGACCACTGGTTTGGAGTCAAAAAGATCTTCTTCCCATTTTACATCTCCTACGGTACCTTGTTTTGATATGGGGTTGGTAGCTAAGGCTGTTTCAATGTTGGCTCGTTTGGTGGAGTCGGTCATTAGGGCCGCAATATATTCGCGGTAGCTGTCTATTTTGTGACGCAGGTTTTCTCCACGCTTTTTGCTTGGAGATAACATCACGATGGCAGCCGCATCGAGATTGTCTTGATTGGAAATGTTTTTAAGGTCGGCATCATCTCCGTCTGCTTCTAATACGATCTCATATTTTAAGGAGTCTATGAATTGGTATAGCCGGGTGGTCGTGTTGCGTACGTCTGTTGCCAAGTCATACCATTGTTTCCCTTTTTCGGGGTTTTGCTCGTTAAAGGCGGCCAATCGATTGTATAGCGATTGATTGCGGTCAGAGATGTTTGAATTGGAACGGTTAAGTCCTTCCTCTACTTGGGTGAAGCCCTCAAGCACGTCGCTCGACACATTGAGCGCGAGCATTGCCGTCAAGATGATATACATCAAGTTTATCATCTTCTGACGTGGTGAAAGGCGAGTGTTGTTACTTCCCATTGGTATATTGTGAGAGGGGATTGTGATTATTTGTTGTCAGTTGCTTTATCATCAGACGATGGCATCGCAGGCATATCTGTGGGTGTACCCATCGGACGATACATGTTGATAGTCATAGCTGTGAGCATCTTTTCATAGATGCTATTGAGCTGTTGCATGTTGTGAGTCATCTTTTCGGTTTCTTCGCAATAACGTTGGCTGTTTGCCGATGTAGTTTCATACATATCGCGAATATCCTTGATGCCTTTGTTTACACGGTCGATGGAATCTATTTGCGAGCTTACGCTCTTTAATTGAATTTCATAAATTGTGTTAAGCCCTGAGATGTTGCGGTTGAGGTTTTGCATTTGCTCTACGTATCCGGTAGAACAGCGTGTTATATCCTCAGAGTTTTCGGTTATGGCGCGATATGATTCCAATAAGGTTTCGCTGACATGGTTTAGAGCTTCGGTAGTTTGTCTCAACTGATCCATTTGTGCAGAGAGTGCTGCTATTTGAGCTACATATTGTTCTGACGGAGTTGCATCGGCCGGGATGTTCAATGTAGATGGGATGAAATCTTTATTGTTTCCGTTAGTACCGATGTTGGCAGACGAACTTCCGATTATGACACCACCGGCTTGTCCACCGTTAAATTCAGGACGGTCTTCAGGGGAATGACTGCCAAGGACAGGAAACACTTTTTCCCAATGATACTCGCGGGGAGGACGGTCAAATGCAGTGAGTATAAACATGATTACTTCCGTACCCATGCCTATCGAAAGCAATGTACTACCTCCGGGAAGATGTAAAATTTTGAAAAGAGCACCCCATATTACGACTGCGGCGCCAATGGAGTATGCAAAGTTGAAAAAACGTTGGCCGCGTTCACTTGATAGGTAGCGTTCAATGCTGTTTTTGTATCGTTTGATTTTACCCATGATTTCGTCTTGTGTAAATTGTGTTGATAATGAAGATGTTATTTCTTCCCGCCTTGTCCGCGGGCAAATCCTATTTGAGTGCGTACGCAACGGAACCCAATATAGCATCTTTGCTCGTTTTGGTATTCCCACATGCGTAAGTCGCTACGCACGTTGTGAGCCACATCTTTCCATGAGCCACCGCGTACAATTTTACGTTTCATGCGGTATGGATCTTCTTTTGCTGCGTCATATCGATATTCGGGATTGAGGTCGTTGGTCAGTTTGCCTACACTTTCGGTGTAGGCTGTAGATGTCCATTCGCTGACGTTGCCGGCCATGTCGTATAGACCAAAGTCATTGGGCGAGTAGGTGCCTACGCGTGAGGTAATTATGTGTCCGTCACGCACGTAGTTTCCCTCTCCGGGCTTGAAGTTGGCATAAAAACAGCCCTGTTCTTCTGTCATTGGAAGCTCCCCGTCCCAAGGATACATGTTGTCGTTGTTTCCGGCTCTGGCTGCATATTCCCATTCGGCTTCAGTCGGAAGGCGGTAGTTCTCTATATACACGCCCTCTTTGCCGAGAGACTTACGTAGGTAGTCGGTACGCCAATTGCAGAAAGCATTGGCTTGTTCCCAGCTGACACCAACGACAGGATAGTCGCTATAGCCGCCGTGTGAAAAATATAATCTCACGTAAGGTTCGTTGTAAGCGTTGTCGAAGTCGTTGACCCAAGCAGTGGTGTCGGGATAAACATTTACAATGTAGGTGTTTAGGAAGTCGTAGTCACCACTGAGTGCACGTGTGATGGTTTCGCGCACAATCATGCCTTCGTCGTTGAAATATGCGGTGTCTTTTGAAATGACTGGATTGGTTGTCGGCACCGGCATGTCGGTGTTGTATTCTCTGCGAGCCGGATTGAGGCGATGTTTACGCTTGGCTGCTTCTGTGTGATTGAATATTTCGTAGCGATAGTTGAGTTGCTCCGGGTCAAGTTCACGTTGTCCGGTGATAGGATTGGTGCGGTAGAGGCTTTCGATAGCTCTTTGTTCGTCCTCATTGGGATTTCGCCATGGTATTGGTTTGTTCCAATTAAGGAATGGGCCTATTGGATTGCCTTCGCGGTCTTCTTCAATCTTATATTCTTCGTTGCCTCCATAAGCAGGGTCGGCAAGACGTTCACGAATGATTGAGTCACGTACCCAAAAAACGAACTGTTTGTATTTGCTGTTGGTGATTTCGGTTTCGTCCATCCAGAATCCGTCAACAGAAATGCCTCGTGCATCAGCACGCAGGTTCCACAAACTGTCGTCTTTGGCAGGGCCAACTTTCATCGACCCTCTGTCGATAAGCACCATGCCATAGGGTGTAGGCTCGGTCCAAGATGTTCCTCCCACGCCAACGACCTCTCCTCCGGCGCTACTTCGGCTACCGGTCGCACATGAAACCACCGTTGTGGCTGTTATAATAGCTAATGACAGATAAATCAGAAGTTTTTTCATATTTATGTGAAAATAATTACATTATTCTTATGCTTTTGTGTTTATGTCGGTTTTTCTCGCCCAAGTCGAGTTTCATCTGGTATCCGACCCATATTTCGTGGCTTCCGCTTGTTGCCTTTGAAATGTCGGATATGGGATAGTCATAGTTGTAACCTATGTAAAACCCTTTATATTCGGCCCCGAGAATGACTGATACTGCATCTTCGTAGCGATAACCAAGTCCAAATGTAAGAAACTTGTTGTAACGCATGCGTCCGGTCAACTCACCTGTGGTGAAAGTGAAATCGCTCTTTACCATCAAAGAAGGTCGTATTTCAAATAACGTATTTTTTATCGGAATATTGCTGCCGGCCATAAAATAAACTGTTCTTCCGGCTTGAAATTCGTATGCCGAATCCTGATTTCCACCTTCTGTGCCTTCAGGATTTAATGTGATTGTTGGCTGTGTGAGATGAGAACCTGAGATTCCGGCCCAAAAGTATTTGTGAATGTAAAAAACACCGGCACTTACGTCAAATGCCGTACCGTGTAGGTCGGTGGTGGGGATTGCCTCATCTGAACCTTGATGGAAGTCATCGCCGTCAGGCAGGTATACTTCAGAGCCTTTAAAGCCTTCATCGATAAAGCCTATTTGTAAGCCTATGCCCAATTGCCCTCCAAGCAATTTTAATTTGTAGCCGAGTTGTGCTCCAAGATTCATATTTGAGTACAACCCCATGCTTTCTTGTTGCATTATTAACCCTGCAGCAAATCGTTTGTTGAGAAACTTAAAAGGCATATCTGCCGTGATGGCTAATGTCGTGGGAGCATTATCGATGCCAACCCATTGCAACCGGGAGCCGGCGCGAAGTCTTAAGTAGTCAATGTTGCCAATTGCTGCTGGATTATAGTAATTGGGGACTTCGTAATATTGAGTGAATTGGGCATCGACCTGAGCTTTTGAAAGTTGAGGGTGGATGAGCGCAAGTAAAGTTATAATCGCTATAAGAAATTGTCGGGAGGTGGTTAGTGTCATGTCGGTTTATTCAAAATAAAATGTGAACACCACCATCTGAGACGTGGCTTTGGTTAATGATTGTGTGAATTTGAGTTTATCGGGATCTTCGCTTAAGTCGGGACGATCTTGCTCAATCATGTTACACAGCCCGAAACAAAATTTCACTTCGGGATTAAACTTAAAATAAGGCAGGTAGAAGTCGCAGCCAAAGCCAATGGTGAGATATAAGTCGGTAGACTTTAATTGTAATAGCTCTCGTTGTTTTTTGCGGGAAATGTCAAATGTAGCCATGGCTCCGGCTATGAGATAGGGGCGTGCGTTGTAGTAACGAACTGCCGAAAACTTCAGATCTACGGGCATTACAATTAAGTTGGACTTGATGTTTTGTGACTCGGTAAGACCACCGTTGGCATCTCGCATTTCGATGTTGCGATTGCCAAAATACATGCCTGGAGTGAAGCGTACGTTGAAAAAGTTGTTAAGACGAAAATCAATTAGCCCGTTGACGCAAAACCCTGGTGAAAACGATGGCTGCTCCATGAACCAAGATTCTCCTGATTCGGTGATAAATCCATTATGTGTGAATTGCAGGTCTTGGGTGTGTACTCCAACGGAGAAACCCAAATGCCAACGGCGCAAGTCAGCATAGGGCCGATTTAGCAATTTATCATTGCGCTGTTGCCCGATGACTGTAATGCCATGACCGGACAGCATTAGAGCCAATATGAAAAATATTTTTATCAAAAACTTCATCAAACTATATAACGCAACTGAGACTTTTTTATTGTGCATCGAGTTTTGACCGATTGTTGACATGTGTGTTTGGCGATAATGATTTAGAGACTTAATCCTGTGTGATGTGGTGTGTTGAAATTACGTTTTGTTGCACAATGTGCATTTTGTCGTGCATTTATTTGCAGTTATGGCGGTAGAAGTGTAAATTTGCAATATAATTTAAAGAAATGCAATATGAACAAACTATATTCGCGTATTTGTTTATTGCCGACATCTGTTCTTGCAGTGGTCGTCATTGCTATTTCTGTCCTTACAAAATGGGAGGGGTAGCAGATCGCGAATATCTGTTGAAAACATAAAATAAGTGCCTCCCTACAAAGTTGATAGCGAAAGGGAGGCATTTTAATTATAATTTGAGGAGATTTTATCATGAGCAAACCTCTTAGAAGCGCGGCTAGTACGCAAGGCCGTAGAATGGCTGGGGCGCGAGCATTGTGGCGTGCCAATGGCATGAGTGAAGAGCAAATGGGCAAACCGATAATTGCAGTAGTTAATTCGTTTACTCAATTTGTACCCGGACACACTCATTTGCATGAAATCGGGCAAATAGTAAAAAAGGAAATAGAACAACTCGGATGTTTTGCGGCCGAGTTTAATACTATTGCAATTGATGATGGGATTGCAATGGGGCATGATGGAATGCTCTATTCTTTGCCCTCGAGAGACTTGATTGCCGACAGCGTTGAGTATATGGTAAATGCACACAAAGCCGATGCCATGGTCTGCATCTCTAATTGTGATAAGGTTACCCCCGGTATGTTGATGGCGGCAATGCGTCTTAATATACCTGCTATTTTTGTGTCGGGAGGACCGATGGAAGCAGGAAGACTTGGCGACAGACCTCTTGACTTGATAGATATTATGGTTGACTCGGCCGACTCTTCGGTTGATGACGAAACGGTTACTCAGCTTGAACGATGTGGTTGCCCTACTTGTGGGTCTTGTTCGGGTATGTTTACCGCTAATTCCATGAACTCTCTAAATGAAGCAATTGGGCTTGCGTTGCCCGGTAATGGTACGATTGTGGCGACTCATTCTAATCGTGTAGAACTATTCCGCAAGGCTGCGCGATTGATTGTGAAAAACACATTCGCTTATTATAATGACGATGATAATAGTGTGTTGCCTCGTAATATAGCCACGCGCCAAGCTATTCTTAATGCAATGACACTTGATATAGCAATGGGGGGATCTACCAATACAGTGTTACATCTATTGGCGATAGCACATGAGGCTGGAACTGATTTTACGATGGATGATATTGATGCTCTATCGCGTAATACACCTGTGCTGTGTAAGGTCTCTCCAAATTCGAAGTATCATATACAAGATGTGAATCGGGCAGGGGGTATTATCTCTATTATGAAAGTGCTTGCGGAGAATGGAATAATTGACACGTCGGTTAAGCGAGTAGACGGACTTACGCTTGCTGAGGCTATTGATTGTTACGCAATTGGTGGTAGTAATTTCTTGGAAGAAGCACGCTGTCTGTGGCTGAGTGCTCCAGGGGGAAAACGAAACCTCGTCATGGGTTCGCAGTCGGCGGTTTATGATACTCTTGATTGTGACCGAGTTAATGGTTGTATTCGAGATTTTGAGCATGCTTATGTTAAGGACGGCGGATTGGCTGTGCTTCGTGGCAATATTGCTGTTGACGGATGTGTGGTGAAGACTGCCGGTGTGGATTCAAGCATATTCCATTTTAGAGGCCCGGCCAAAGTGTTCCGTTCGCAAGATGAGGCTGTCGATGGAATACTCAACGACAAAGTTGTCAGCGGAGATGTTGTGGTAATCACTCATGAAGGCCCTAAAGGTGGACCCGGTATGCAAGAAATGCTTTATCCGACAAGCTACATCAAGTCAAAGCATCTTGGTAAACAATGTGCCCTCATCACAGATGGCCGTTTTTCCGGGGGAACTTCCGGCCTGTCGATAGGGCATATATCTCCCGAGGCCGCCGCAGGGGGAGCTATCGGGCTTGTTCGCGACGGTGATATAATCGACATAGATATCCCATCTCGTTCCATCTCCGTAATGCTCAGCGATGAGCAGTTGCAACAGCGCAGGATAGAAGAGGAGGCGAGAGGAAAGGACGCATTTGCTCCAAGCAATCGCGACAGGCATGTGTCAAAGGCATTAAGAGCGTATGCCTCGATGGTGTCATCAGCCGATAAAGGCGGTATAAGAGAATTGAGAGAATAATTTAGTGAAAACCGATATTTAAATATATATATGAATATAAAAATCACAGGCGCAGAGGCTTTGATTAAGTCTTTGATTGCGGAAGGGGTTGACACAGTGTTTGGATATCCGGGAGGAGCTATCATCCCGGTATACGATAAACTATATGACTATACCGATAGGCTCAACCACATACTCGTGCGTCATGAGCAGGGTGCAACGCATGCCGCGCAAGGCTATGCACGTGTGACAGGACGTCCGGGAGTGGTAATCGTCACCTCAGGCCCGGCCGCAACAAATGTCATCACCGGATTGAGTGATTCATTGATGGACAGCACACCTCTTGTAGTGATTACAGGTCAAGTGGCAAGTAAGTTTCTTGGCAGTGATGCTTTTCAAGAAACAGATGTGGTCGGAATCACTCAGCCAATTACAAAATGGAGCTATCAGGTGCGAAGTGCAGAGGAAATACCGTGGGCTGTAGCACGAGCCTTTTATATAGCACAGTCGGGACGTCCCGGACCTGTAGTCATAGACTTAGCTAAGGATGCTCAAGTAGAATTGCTTGAGTGGAAGCATAAGAAATGTGAATTTATACGCTCTTATATTCCTTATCCCGAAATAAAGCAAAAAGATGTAGAGCGGGTGGCCGAGCTGATTAATGCTTCACAGAGACCGATGATTTTGTCGGGACATGGAGTGATGATTTCCAATGCTGAGCCTCAGTTGGCACAACTTGCTGAAAAAGCTGAAATTCCGGTGGCCGCTACTTTACTTGGATTGTCAACGATGCCATCGGCTCATCCGTTGTTTAAGGGTATGCTTGGAATGCATGGCAATATCGGGCCTAATGTCAACACCAATCGTGCTGATTTGCTGATTGCTATCGGTATGCGTTTCGATGACCGAGTGACAGGAAATGTAGATACTTATGCGCCTCAGGCTAAAATTGTGCATATTGATATTGATTCATCAGAGTTTGATAAAAATATTAAGGCTACAGCCACTATTCATGGAGACGCGCGTGAGGTCCTCGAACGTCTCATCCCATTAGTGAAGTCGGCTAGTCACATCGAATGGGTAGAGTCATTTGAACGCCCTGCAAAAGTGGAATTTGAAAAAGTAGTCAAAAGAGAGTCGTTCCCAACTGAGGGAGGAATGACTATGGGTGAGGTTGTCAATAAAGTTTCTGTAGCAACGGGTGACCGTGCGGTGCTTGTTACCGATGTGGGACAGAATCAAATGTTCTCTGCACGTTATTTTCGCTATACCGAACCTCGTAGTATTTTAACGTCAGGAGGGCTTGGTACAATGGGCTTTGGCCTGCCGGCTTCAATTGGAGCCAAAATAGGAGCTCCGGAGCGCACTGTTTGTTTCTTTTCGGGAGATGGTGGCTTGCAGATGACGATTCAAGAATTAGGTACTATAATGCAGTATGGAGTTGATGTGAAAATTATTTTATTGAATAATAATTTCTTAGGTAATGTGCGTCAATGGCAGTCGTTATTTTTCAACGATCGTTTCTCTCAGACGCCTCTTATCAACCCTGATTTTGTAGCTATAGCGCAGGCTTATGGTATTGCAGCTGAAAATGTTGAGAACCGAGCAGATTTAGATGGTGCCATTAAACGAATGCTCGCTCATAAAGGGGCTTTTCTTCTTAATGTTAATATCGATGAGACGGATATGGTATTTCCGATGACACCTGCCGGTGGCAATGTAGATCATATTATGCTCAACGCCAACGAATTTTATCCACTCGATTAATTATTCTATTATGGATAATCAATTATTTACAATAACTGTTTTTTCAGAAAATCAAGTTGGTCTTCTCAGCCAGATTTCTTCCATATTTACTCGCCGGTGCTTAAATATAGAAAGTTTATCGGTGAGCCCTTCGTCGATACAAGGTGTTCATAAATTTACCATTACTTGCAATAGCGACAGGGTTATGATGGAAAAGGTCGTGAAGCAGATTGATAAACGCATTGATGTATTGAAGTCATTCCTTTATACAGATGACGACATAGTATATCAAGAGGTGGCTTTGTATAAAGTGCCGACCATGCAATTGCTTGATGAAAAAGATCTTGAGTATATCATTCGCAAGCATAATGCTCGTATACTTGAGATAACACGAGAGTATACGGTGTTGGAAAAAACAGGCCATTCTGATGAAACAGAAGCGTTGTTTGAGGAATTAAAGAATTATGATATTCGTCAATTCGTACGTTCAGGTCGTGTGGCAATCACTAAGTCGCCAATAGAGTATGTAACTCTTTATCTCGAACATCAAGAGCAACGAAAAGATAAAATAACGCAACGTGATGAATGAAATAGTTAAAGAGTTTACACAAGAATATTATCTGACTGCCGGTGAATGCAATCCACAAGGCTATATGCCTGTGACGCTTATTGCAAGTCGTATAATTGAAGTTGCCACATTTCATGCCAACTCGCTCGATGTCGGATATTCGCGACTCAAAGAGCATGGGCAGGCGTGGGTGTTGTCGCGTCTGGCAATTGAAATGTATCGATATCCGACTGTCAATGATGCTTATTCAGTAACGACTTGGATTGAGGGTTTTAACCGGCACTTCTCGGAACGAAATTTCGAAATAAGATCTGCTTCGGGAGAAACTCTTGGTTATGTGCGTTCGATATGGGTTGCCATCGATATAGAAAAGCGAGAAGCCGCCGATATAGGTTACCTCGATATATTGCCATCGTTGGTTAGCGATCGACCGTGTCCTATAGCCAAACAAGGCAGGGTGCGTCCTTTGGTCGGAAGCTATCGCACGTCGCCTTATCGATTCCGCTTTACCGATTGTGACTTTAATCGTCATGTAAACACTGTGCGTTATATAGAAAGGGTACTCAATCAATGGACGTTAGATTTCCACGACACGCATGTGATAGAGCGTTTTGAAGTATCGTTTATGCAGGAGACTCGATATGGGGCCGAGGTGTCAGTGAATGTTCTTGACATTGACCAGACGACTTCGCAATGCGAAATTGTTGAGGCTGGTAGCGTCAAATGTCGCGCGCTGTTGCGATTTAAGGTGCTTAATTGAAACTAATTTAAAAGATTTGGTGTAAAAATGTTGCGTTTAGACTAAAAATGCTTACATTTGCACTGTGTAATAAACGCAACGATTATTTGAAATTATATAACATATAATTATGGCAAAATTAAACTTTGGCGGAGTAGAAGAAACAGTGATTATCCGCGACGAGTTTCCTTTGGAAAAAGCAAGAGAAGTATTGAAAGATGAAACCATTGCAGTAATTGGCTATGGAGTGCAAGGTCCCGGACAAAGCATGAATTTGCGCGATAATGGTTTTAACGTGATAGTTGGTCAGCGTCAAGGTAAAACTTTTGAAAAGGCGATTGCTGACGGATGGATACCGGGAGAGACTTTGTTTGGCATAGAAGAAGCTTGCCAAAAAGCCTCAATAATTATGTGTCTGCTATCAGATGCTGCTGTAATGTCGGTGTGGCCGACACTTAAGCAATATCTGACATCTGGTAAGGCTCTTTATTTCTCTCATGGTTTTGCTATTACTTGGAGTAACCGCACCGGTGTTGTGCCTCCATCTGATGTCGATGTAATTATGGTAGCTCCAAAGGGTTCCGGAACTTCTTTGCGTACTATGTTCCTAGAAGGTCGCGGACTTAATTCATCGTATGCTGTATACCAAGATGTAACAGGCCGAGCTCTTGACAGAACGTTGGCTCTCGGTATCGGCATCGGGTCGGGTTATATGTTTGAAACAACTTTTGAGAGAGAAGCAACTTCTGACCTCACCGGAGAACGAGGTTCTTTAATGGGGGCAATTCAAGGCTTATTGCTTGCTCAATATGAAGTGCTTCGTGAAAATGGGCACTCTCCATCTGAAGCATTTAATGAAACGGTTGAAGAGTTGACTCAGTCGTTGATGCCTTTGTTTGCAAAGAATGGTATGGACTGGATGTATGCAAATTGTTCTACGACTGCACAACGTGGAGCGCTTGACTGGATGGGTCCGTTCCATGATGCAATCAAGCCGGTTGTGCAACAACTTTATGCAAGTGTGAAATGTGGCAATGAAGCGCAGATTTCAATAGACAGCAACTCTAAGCCCGACTATAGAGAGAAATTGGAGGCGGAATTGAAATCTCTTCGTGAGAGCGAGATGTGGCAGACGGCTGTTACTGTACGCAAGTTGCGCCCAGAAAACAATTGATAGCATATAATAGTAAAATAAATTCCCAAATGAAAGCGTTGTCGCAGTGATGCGATGGCGCTTTTTATTGTAAAAACGATAAGCCACAATGGTGTATACTTTAGAGTCAGTATTAATATTCCCGGTTGGATGGATTTTGTTAATAGGATTACAATATGCTGTAAAGGATTGTCTCCCAGGCTTATGTGTCGCTAAAAAAATAGGACAAATCGATACCGATCTGTCCTATTATCTCTTTTTGTATATAACTAAAGAAGTCCGCTATTATTTCTTTTTGCGGTTGCCATAACGGCTCATGAACTTATCTACACGACCTGCAGTGTCAACAAGTTTCTGCTTGCCGGTGAAGAATGGGTGTGATGAGCTGGTGATTTCAAGTTTAACGAGCGGATAAGTCACGCCATCAACTTCGATAGTTTCCTTTGCAGCCACAGTAGAGCGAGTAATGAAGATTTCATCGTTTGACATGTCTTTGAACACTACTTCGCGATAATTTGAAGGATGGATGTCTTTTTTCATCTTATTTTATTTTTTACTTTATTTTATCAAAAATTTAAAATCTCGCTGGTAGGGCGATTTGTAATGGCGTGCAAATTTAGCTATTTTCTGTTACTTGGCAAAACGTTTGTTGAAAAAAATGCCAAGTAACAGATATTTAGCGATATAAATTGTGTTGCAATTGTGATAAATGTTGCTTAATCGGCAAATTCAATCAAGACGGTTTCTGTGTATACAACGTCGCCTGCGGAAACAAATACGCGTTTGATGGTTACGTCCTTTTCGGCTACCACATCATTTTCCATTTTCATGGCTTCATATACAAGTATGGTTTCTCCTTTCTTTACAGTATCTCCTGCTTTGAAGTTGACTGAAATGATGCGTCCGCCCATTGGAGCAACTAAGGTTTCGCCGGTAATTGGCTCGTCTGTAGTCTGTTCGGTTGGGTCGGCAACGGCTTGTTCGGTAGCGTTGTCGGCAACAGCGGCTTTGTATTCTTCTTCGCGACGACGTTTCAAGAATGTGTTGGCTACGCTTGGCAATAGTTCGAGAAGTAGGTACTCTTCGTTGTTAGTTGCTAAGTTTACTCCACCACAATCATTGAGCGTCGGATTCTCGGGCTTTTTGTATTTGCTTACGTCATAGGCTTTTTCTTCCGGACTTCCGGTAATTTTTTGGCGGAATGCAGGGTCGATAGCGACAGGGGTATGTCCGTATTCGCCTTTAACGAGCGAAATAAATTGATTGGAAGGGTTGGAGTAGTCGGGGTTGCCTTTTTTACGGTCAAGAGCAACGCTCACTGCCTGACTGCCGACAATCTGGCTTGTCGGTGTTACTAAAGGAACTAATCCGGCATCACGACGCACCTTGGGTATCAAGCGCATTGCATCGTCGAGCAGGTCCTCGGCTTGCAGTGCTTTGAGTTGGGCGACCATGTTGGAATACATTCCACCCGGCACCTCGGCATCTTTTACAAGTAGGTTGGGCTTGGGGAATCCAAAATATGCTTCGATTGCATGACAGGCATCAAGTAATGCTGCTTCGTTGTTGTCCTTTGCAGCGGCAATGGCTGCATCAAATTGAGCATCAATTTCTGTCGGTAAGACATCGGTTAGCGGGTCGAAATCGCGTGGGAATTGCTTGGTGAGGTCAAAGTCATGCAACTCTTCGCGAACTGTACGCAATTCCTTGCGTATTTCAGCTACTGCTTCCATGTTGACTTCAACTTCGATTCCAAGTTTCTTGGCAAATACATATATCAATTCAATGGCAGGAGCTGCTGAGCCTCCGCCAAACCACCAAATGTTGGTGTCGAGGATGTCTACGCCGTTGATTATGGCAACCAGTGATGAGGCAAGCCCGTAGCCGGGGGTGCAGTGGGTGTGGAAGTCAACAGGCACTTTGAGTGCGGCTTTAAGCTTTGGCATCAGCGAAGCTATGCGTGCCGGATTGACCAATCCTGCCATATCCTTGAGGGTGATTATTTTAGCTCCAAGATCTTCCATGGCTTTTGCTTTTTCCACAAAATACTCATCGGTAAATATTTTTTTAGGAGTTTCGGCTTTTTTCCCAAGAAGTCGAGCGAAAAATCCCGGTTTTTCAGTAGGCTCGTCTTTCGGATCGACTGTGTAGCATACTGCACCATCGGGTACGCCACCCAGTTCGTTAATCATGCGAATCGATTCTTTTACATTGTCGATGTCGTTGAGAGCGTCAAAAATACGCATAACATTCAATCCGTTCTTAATAGCTTCTTTGTAGAACCCTTCAAGTACAGTGTCGGGATATGGTACGTATCCAAATAGGTTGCGTCCACGTGAAAGAGCCGAAAGTAGAGACTTCCCTTTCATGGCTTCACTGGCTTTGCGCAAGCGATTCCATGGAGATTCGTCGAGATATCTCATTACGGAGTCGGGAACTGCACCGCCCCACACTTCAAGGATGTAAAATCCGGCATTTTCATAAAGTGGTAGTAAGCGGTCGATGCTTGATTGTTTCATGCGTGTAGCAAAAAGCGATTGCTGACCGTCACGCATTGTAAGATCGCGAATTTTTAGTTTGCGTTGTTCCATGTTTGTAATTTTGGGGGTTACAATATATGTGTATCGCAAAATTATGTATTAATTTACAATTAAAGAAATTTATCCGTAATTATTTGTTTGAAAATTATAATTTTCTTAAAATGCATTATTGTGCGGTTGTATTGATATAGGTGTAGGTGTGTATGTGAATTTTGAGAAAAAAAAGATAATATGTAATTTTGCTATTTGTTTATCATATCGTATATGACTATGTTTACTAAATTGAATTTGACCTGTATTTTAGGACTGCTTGCTGTTTCGTCGCAGATATTTGCACAAGAAGAAGTAACTGTATTGAATATATATAATGAAACTTTATTCTATGACGGATATCTTCTTGACAATTTCCCTGAGGGTAGTAACCCTGATGATGGTATATTACGGCATCGCACGTCGTTGTATGCTCTACCATTGACAGATGCTCAACTTGATCAGATTGGAGAAGAGCTGACTATGAATATCAGAGTTAAGGCATGTTGTGATAATTATGACCGTATTGGTAATATTAATTTGGCGCTTGTGCCGAAGGGAGAAAATTCTTATGATCTTTCTACCACTTCGCGCATCGAATTGGGACGTTTTATAACACCGTTTATGGATATGAATAAGACTCCCGATACGGTTCCATATACTTTTAATGTCGATTTCTTGAGTTGGATATTGCGCGATGTTGATTTACGTGGGCAATACGATTTTTGGGTTGAGTTTGAACTCTTTGGTGTGCCTTATGCCGCTAATAGTCAGATAAAGGGATGTAAAGAACGGAGTGATGTGTTTTATGGTTCTCTCGACTTTGTGACATCGTCGCCGGCGTCGCAAGTGGTTGACTGCGGAGTGCTTGTGCCTATAGTGATTAAAAAGCCTGAATATCAAGGTAACAATCTGAATAATTATAATGAGCAAGCAACAGATGAAATAGGCAAGACTGAAAAGACTTATACCTTTGTTGTGCCTGAGAATGTGGTTGATGGGCAGATTCTGCTTATTACATCTAATCATGGGGCTAACGAAAATGGGGAGGAGTATAATCGTAGATGGCATTATGTGTATGTCGATGGCGAATTGGTTCATTCTTATATTCCGGGGCGTACATCGTGTGAGCCATTTCGCAAGTATAATACACAATTAAATGGTATATATGGCTATGTAAATGTCGGGACTCCGTGGTTTCCGAAATATGATGGTCAGAACTGTTCGCGTACTGATGAAGATTGGCAGTCGTTCAGTAACTGGTGTCCGGGAGATGTCATTGATAATCGCATAATAGATCTTGGTGCATTTTCAGCCGGAGAGCATAAAGTGCGCATATCTGTACCGGATGCGGAGTTTGCCGATGGTCAAGGAGATATTCCTGTGTCAATGTTTTTCCAAGGTGTAACAGCCGGCCAGTTGCCGGCTGGGATTGATGAGACTGTTATAGACCCCGAAGTTGGAGCAGACATCGTGGTTGAATCGGGCAGGTTGGTGATAGAGACAGATGACTATGTCGACAAGGTGGAGCTATTTGATATTAACGGCATGTTACTTTATTCAACTGTTGAGGGATTGACGATTCCAATGGTGGGACGTGCTACCGGAGTGTATCTTGCAGTCGTGACATTTGCGAATGGTATAATAGAGACTCATAAAGTGTGCTATACAAAATGACCGATAAAAGGCAACCGTTTTTTTGGGTTTTAAACACAAAAATAGTGATGTCGTTAATTAAGAATAAAAACTGAATAAATGTTTGCAGAATATATAATTATGCATTAAATTTGATTAGTTTTTTCATAGGATTAGATTTTTAAGGTTTTAATGCTACGACAGTCGTGAGACAGCCGTAGCATCTTTTTTTGATGCCCAAAACAGGGCTATGTCGATTTTTCTCAGGCTTTTCCGGTGGGATAATAAAAAACAGCGGGTCGCAATAAGCGACCCGCTGTCGGTATAGGTAACAGCTATGTGTTATTTGGTTTCAACTTCCGGATCTACGCCCCATTGTTGGCGTGCAAGACGGCGGTAGTTGTTGTAGCGCCACTGTGCGTTTTCCTTTGCAGCGGCAAAGAGTTCGGCTGCTTCAGTCGGATATTGCTTTAATACCGATGCATAGCGAACTTCTCCCTTGAGGAATGTCTCAAAGTCATCCCAATTAGGCTCTTTGCTGTCGAGGGTAAAGGGGTTCTTTCCTTCGGCTTCGAGTGCCGGATTGTAACGCCACAAGTGCCAGTAACCGCAAGCTACAGCATTGGCTTCTTCTTGCTGTGCCTTGCCCATGCCGGCTTTCAAACCGTGATTGATACATGGTGCATAAGCAATGATGATAGATGGTCCGTCGTAGGCTTCTGCTTCGCGGATGGCTTTTAGGGTTTGTGCTTGGTCGGCACCCATTGCAACTTGTGCGGCATAGACATATCCGTAGGTTGATGCTATGAGACCAAGGTCTTTTTTGCGAACGCGCTTACCCGAAGCGGCAAACTTGGCAATTGCGCCCAATGGGGTTGCTTTAGATGCCTGGCCGCCCGTATTGGAATATACTTCGGTGTCAAGAACTAAGATGTTGACGTTTTTGCCTGATGCAAGTACGTGGTCAAGACCTCCAAATCCAATGTCGTAAGAAGCTCCGTCTCCACCGATAATCCACTGGCTGCGCTTGACAAGGTAGTGGCCAAGTTCGGCAATCTTCTTGCAGATAGGGCAATTGCATGCTTTTACGATAGGCATTATCTTGTCGGCAACTTCGCGGCTTTTGGTTGCGTCATCTTTGCATTCGAGCCATTCCGAAGCTAATGCTTTCAATTCATCACTGCATTCGTCGCATGAGAGAGCCGCGTTCATGGTGTCAACGAGGCGTGCGCGCATCTTGTCGTTGGCGAGTGTCATGCCGAGACCAAATTCGCAGAAATCTTCGAATAGCGAGTTAGCCCAAGCCGGACCACGTCCATTTTCGTTAGTGGTGTAAGGAGTTGAAGGCACTGAGCCTGAGTAGATAGAGCTACAGCCGGTAGCATTGGCTACCATTTCGTGGTCGCCATAGAGTTGAGTGATTAACTTCACGTAAGGAGTTTCACCGCAACCCGAGCAGGCGCCGGAGAATTCAAATAGTGGAGTTGCAAATTGAGAGTTCTTGACATTGAGTTTTGTGTCAACTAAATGGGCTTTTGATGTTACGTTGGCAACGCAATAATCCCATTCTTTCTGTATGTCGAGTTGAGTTTCGAGAGGTTTCATTACGAGAGCCTTTTCGCCTTTCTTACCCGGACATACGTCTACGCAGTTGCCACAACCGAGACAGTCGAGAACATCAACCGATTGAATGAAGCGCATGCCGGTGAATGTCTTGCCAATAGCGGGAAGTGTTCCATTCTCGCTAATCGGAGCTCCAGACATTTCTTCGGGGGAGAGGACGAAGGGGCGGATTGCGGCATGAGGACATACATAGGCGCACTTATTACATTGGATACAATTATCAGCAACCCATTCAGGAACGAATGCTGCAACACCGCGTTTTTCGTATTTGGCAGTGCCTTGTTCCCATGTGCCATCGGCTATGTCTTTGAAATCAGAAACTTTTAATAGGTCTCCATCTTGAGCATTGATGGGGCGTACGATGTTGTTGATGAATTGAGGGTCGTTGTTGTTGACTGTTTCATCAATAGTTAGTTCAGACCATGAAGCATCTATGGGAAGTTGTTTGTATTCTCCACCGCGGTCAACGGCTGCATAGTTTTTGTCTACAATATCTTGACCTTTCTTGCCGTAACTCTTTACGATAAACTTCTTCATCTGCTCGACGGCAAGGTCTACAGGGATGACTTCTGTGATGCGGAAGAATGCCGATTGTAGAATTGTGTTAGTACGATTGCCTAGGCCTATTTCTTGTGCAATGCGAGTGGCGTTGATGTAATAAACGGTGATGTTATGGTCGGCAAAATATTTCTTTACTTTGTTTGGTAGGTTCTTAGCCAATTCGTCCCCTTCCCAAATAGTATTGAGTAGGAACGTTCCACCGTTGCGTAGACCACGAGTTACATCATACATGTGTAGGTAGGCTTGAACGTGGCAAGCTACAAAGTTGGGGGTTGTCACCAAATAGGTTGAACGGATTGGCTCGTCGCCAAAACGCAAGTGAGAACATGTAAAGCCCCCTGATTTCTTAGAGTCATAGGCAAAGTAGGCTTGACAATATTTGGTTGTGTTGTCGCCTATGATTTTTACTGAGTTTTTGTTGGCTCCAACTGTTCCGTCAGCGCCAAGTCCATAAAATTTAGCTTCAAATGTGCTTTCTCCTCCTAATGCAATCTCTTCGCGTAGGGGGAGTGATGTGAAGGTTACATCGTCAACAATTCCTAAAGTGAAATGGTCTTTTGGCTCAGGAAGAGCAAGGTTCTCAAATACTGTAATGATTTGGGCCGGGGTGGTGTCTTTGGAGGCAAGTCCGTAGCGTCCGCCTACAATGATAGGAGCATCTGCTTTTCCGTAGAAGCATTCTTTTACATCCAAGTAAAGAGGCTCGCCGTTTGCTCCCGGCTCTTTAGTGCGATCAAGAACGGCAATGCGCTTTGCGGTCTTGGGTACTGCAGCAAGGAAATGTTTGGCTGAGAATGGACGATACAAATGTACAGAAACGAGTCCGACTTTTTCGCCGTTGGCAACCAAGTGATCGATGGCTTCTTTTGCGGCTTCAGTGACGGAGCCCATTGCGATGATTACACGTTCAGCGTCATCAGCGCCGTAGTAGTTGAATAAACCATATTTGCGACCGGTGATTTCTGAAATTTTGTTCATGTAGTCCTCGACGATAGCTGGGACGGCATCGTAGTATTTGTTGCAGGCTTCGCGGTGTTGGAAGAAAACATCGCTGTTTTCGGCCATGCCACGAGCTACAGGATTTTCAGGATTGAGTGCGCGAGCACGGAAGTCGGCAAGGGCTTCGTGGTCAACGAGTGGCGCCAAGTCGTCGTTTTCAAGCATCTCAATCTTCTGTATTTCATGAGATGTACGGAACCCATCGAAGAAGTTGACAAAAGGTACGCGTGACTTGATAGTAGACAAGTGAGCTACACCGGAAAGATCCATTACTTCTTGAACAGAGCCTTCGGCAAGCATGGCAAATCCGGTTTGTCGTACCGACATTACGTCTTGATGGTCACCAAAAATGCTAAGGGCATGGGATGCTATTGTTCGAGCCGAAACATGGAATACACATGGAAGTAATTCTCCGGCAATCTTGTACATGTTGGGAATCATCAACAATAAGCCTTGAGATGCTGTGTAGGTAGTGGTCAACGCTCCGGCTTGAAGGGATCCGTGAACAGCTCCTGCTGCTCCACCTTCTGATTGCATTTCTTGTACTAAGACAGTTTCACCGAAGATGTTTTTGCGGCCTGCGGCTGCCCATTCGTCGACATATTCAGCCATGGTAGACGAAGGGGTAATTGGGTAAATAGCAGCCACTTCCGAGAACATATAGCTGATGTGAGCGGCAGCTTGATTACCATCACAGGTCAAGAATTTTTTTTCTTTACTCATAATATTGTAATCTATTTATAGGGAATTATTTCTATTCAAAACAATCATTTGCATTTAGAATGCAATCTTCCTAATTTTAATTTACAAAATTAGTCATTAATCGGTTAATTGCCAAAATAATTGTTCTATTTAACCGATTCGATAGTGCTTTTTTACCTTATTATATATAATGAAAGTCCTAGTGTAGGATAAACGTGGTTACTTACGTTAAAAAAAATTCATTACATCGGTAAAATTGTCAATTTTCACTATCTTTGTAGTTAACAATCAATTAAACATCTATTAGCGACCTTACATGGAAGAACAGTCTTTTGAAATGACACAATCTGAAGAAATGCCTCAAATAAACTATAGTGAGGATGACATCAAGACACTTGATTGGAAGGAGCACATACGTTTGCGCCCCGGTATGTATATAGGTAAGTTGGGCGATGGTTCACAATCAGATGATGGTATATATGTGCTGTTGAAGGAAGTGCTTGACAACTCAATTGATGAGTATATGATGGGCTTCGGGAAGCAGATTAATATCGATGTCAATGAGGGTTCTGTATCGGTGCGTGACTATGGACGAGGAATTCCGTTGGAGAAATTGATAGATGTATCATCTAAGATGAACACCGGTGCAAAATACGATTCCAAAGCGTTTAAGAAGTCGGTGGGATTGAATGGAGTAGGTATCAAGGCAGTCAATGCTCTGTCCAAGAGCTTTGTTATCCAGAGCGTTAGAGATGGACAAGCTCGACGTATAGAGTATGCGTGTGGTGAGGTGTTGCACGATAGCGGAATAATCATGTCGGATGAACCAAACGGCACGTTGGTTGATTTTACTCCCGATGCAACGATATTTCGTGACTATTCATATCGAGAAGAATTTGTTGTGCCGTTGTTGAAAAATTATACTTTTCTCAACACCGGATTGTCGATAATGTTCAATGGCAAAAAATTCTTTTCAAAAAATGGTTTGTTGGATTTGTTAAAAGAAAATATGACAAATGACCCATTATATCCAATCATACATCTAAAAGGGGACGACATAGAAGCTGTAATTACCCACACAAAACAGTATGGAGAGGAGTATTATTCGTTTGTCAATGGTCAGCATACAACACAAGGTGGTACCCACCTTTCGGCTTTTCGCGAAGCGGTGTCACGCACTATAAAAGATTACTTTGGACGAAGTTTTGAGTATTCCGATATTCGCAATGGAATGGTGGCTGCTATCAGTGTGAAAGTCGAAGAACCTGTGTTTGAGTCACAAACTAAGACAAAACTCGGATCTCGTGACATGGGCCCAGATGGGCCTACCGTAGCTAAATTTATAGGCGATTTCATTAAAAAGGAATTAGACAATTACTTGCACAAGGAGTTGGATGTGGCCGATATTATTTTGAAAAAAGTGCAAGACAGCGAGCGTGAACGCAAGGCAATGGCCGGAGTAGCAAAGTTGGCTCGCGAACGCGCCAAAAAGGTTACGCTCAACAATAAGAAATTGCTTGATTGTCGTGTGCATCTTAATGATGTAAAAGGTGATGAGGATAAGAAAAATGCATCGTCGATATTTATTACTGAGGGAGACTCTGCTGCCGGCTCTATCACCAAAATACGTAATGTTGAAACACAGGCAGTCTTTTCTCTGCGAGGTAAACCGTTAAATTCTTATGGACTTACTCAGAAAGTGGTATATGAGAATGAAGAATTTAACTTGTTGCAGGCTGCTTTAAACATCGAAGGAGGTATTGAAGAACTGCGTTATAACAATGTCATTATAGCTACAGATGCCGATGTCGATGGCATGCACATCCGACTATTGTTATTGACTTTTTTCTTGCAATTTTTCCCTGATTTGATAAAAAAAGGTCATGTTTACGTATTGCAGACACCGTTGTTTCGTGTCCGTAATAAGAAAACTGCACGCCGTCCTGGAGGGTCTAAATCTAAAAAAAGCGGAGTCGATGAGACGTATTATTGTTACACCGACGAGGAACGTGTTGCCGCTATTGAAAAACTTGGTTCAAATGCCGAAATAACCCGATTTAAAGGGCTTGGTGAGATTTCTCCAGAAGAATTTCGAGATTTTATAGGCCCGGATATGCGAGTTGACAGAGTGAGCTTGCGTAAGGAAGATGCCGTGAGTGAATTACTTGAATTTTACATGGGTAAAAACACCCCCGATCGACAAAACTTTATAATCGATAATCTTGTTGTAGAAGATGATGCCCAAATCTCCTAATAGCCGACATATAGCCATATATCCCGGGACATTCGATCCGTTTACGGTAGGTCACAAATCAATAGTCGAACGCGGACTTACTTTATTTGATGAAATAATAATAGCAGTTGGTATCAACGATTCTAAGCGGTGTTACCGACCAACAGAACAGCGAGTGCGTCATATAGAGGCTGTTATGGCCGATGAACCGCGAGTTTCAGTGGTTAGCTATGATGGACTGACAGTTGATATAGCGCGTCAAGTCAATGCAAATTTTATTTTGCGTGGAGTGCGTACGGTGGCCGATTATGAGTATGAGCGCAATTTGGCTTATGCCAATCGTCGTATATCCGGAATCGAAACTGTATTGCTTTATACCTTGCCAGAGTTGCAGTATGTAAGTTCGACTATGGTACGAGATCTTGATCGCTATGGTTATGATATAGAACAATTTGTGCCAAAAGCAGAATATTTGAAAAAGTGAAATATACGTTTACGTAAAATTATCTACAATCGATGAAACGCTTGTTTTTTGTTATTGCTCTTGTTGGAATATATACTGGCATTGTAGCTCAGACTTTTGAATTTACACCAGATCGCAAATTGCGTTATGCTGCCGGTATCATACAGAATTATTATGTCGACCAAGTTGACAATGATACAATAGTGGATGAAGCTATTAGAGCAATGCTCAAGACTCTTGACCCTCATTCGGCCTATTCCACGCCTGAGGAGACAAGAGAACTGAACGAACCGCTTGAAGGAAATTTTAGTGGGGTGGGAATCCAGTTTAATATGGCTACCGATACTCTTTATATTATACAGACAATCTCGGGAGGTCCATCAGAGCGTGTCGGTATACGCCCCGGTGACCGTATTATCATGGTCAATGACACGCTTATTGCCGGAGTTAAGATGAAAAATCGAGATGTGATGAAGCGTCTTCGTGGGCCAAAAGGGACAACGGTTGATGTCAAGATAATGCGTCGTGGTACCCCGGGCCTTATCGACTTCCGTATCACACGAGATGATATTCCCATTAAGAGTATAGATGCTGCTTATATGGTTGATGATAATACCGGTTATGTACGTATTTCACGTTTTGCCGAAAATACAGCCGTGGAATTTATCGAATCAATGCGCCAACTTTCAAACAAGGGAATGAAAGATATAATTATTGATCTTGAAGATAATGGAGGCGGATATCTTAATGCGGCATATGAGCTCGCTATGGAGTTTCTAAACAAAGGTGATTTGATAGTATACACAGAGGCTCCGCGTATGGATAGTTATTATTATAAAGCAGAGCGTGACGGGCGGTATAAAAAGGGGCGTGTAGTGGTAATGGTCAATCAATATTCGGCATCAGCAAGTGAAATTACTGCCGGAGCTATTCAAGACCATGATCGTGGAGTCATCGTCGGGCGACGTACGTTTGGGAAAGGGCTTGTACAACGTCCGTTCCCGTTCCCTGATGGGTCTATGATACGTCTTACGGTATCTCGATATCACACTCCATCGGGACGATGTATACAGAAACCTTATGTCAAGGGAGAGACCGAAGACTATCAAGCTGACATAATTAGACGATATAATGCCGGAGAGTTGATGAGTGCAGATAGCATTCACTTCCCTGATTCGTTGCGTTACAATACATTGCGTAATGGGCGTATAGTTTATGGTGGTGGAGGCATCATGCCCGATCGGTTTGTCCCTATCGATACGACCTATTACTCAAATTACTATCGTGACTTAGTTGCAAAAGGAGTCCCCAACATATATTGTATTGCTTATGTCGATAATCATCGCAAGGAGATATTGTCGAAATATCCTACTGTCGAACAATATAAATCGGGCTTTGAAGTAAGTGCTGAAATGTTGAAAGCTTTGGTAGACAAAGCTGCTGACGAAGGAGTTGCATTTAATCAAGAACAATATGAAGTGAGTAAAGATTACATACGCATGATTATAAAGGCATTGATAGCTCGCGATGTATATGACGACTCGTCCTATTTCCTTATTGCCAATGAATTTAATCCGGTGTATAAAGAGGCGATAGCTATCATTAATAATGCCGAAGAGTATGATAAAATCTTAAAAGGAAACTGAACTTATTGAAATGAAAGAAAACATTATAAGTAAAGAAACCACAGAACGCACTGTGTTGGTGGGGCTTGTTACGCCGGTGCAAAACGAGACAAAGGCGCAAGAATATCTTGACGAATTGGCTTTTCTTGCTGATACGGCGGGTGCTGTGACTGTTAAAACATTTTTACAACGACTTGACTCTCCTAATCCTCGCACGTTTGTAGGTACAGGTAAATTGGCTGAAATAAAGCAATATATAGAGGAAAATGAAATCGGATTAGCAATATTTGATGATGACTTGTCATCAAAGCAGGTCGCCAATATTGAACGTGAGTTGCAGGTGAAAATACTCGACCGTACAAGTTTGATATTGGATATTTTTGCAAAACGTGCCCAGACTGCTAATGCAAAAACGCAAGTGGAATTGGCACAATATCAATATTTGTTGCCCCGTCTTACTCGAATGTGGACTCACCTTGAGCGCCAACGAGGAGGTATTGGCATGAGAGGGCCTGGAGAAACTCAGATAGAAACAGACCGTCGTATAATTCTTGATAAAATATCTCGACTCAAGGCGGAACTTGTGAATATTGACAAGCAGAAATCTATACAACGTAAAAATCGAGGAAAACTAACTCGTGTAGCGTTAGTGGGTTATACCAATGTTGGCAAGTCAACACTGATGAACTTGTTAAGCAAAAGTGATGTTTTTGCCGAAAATAAGTTGTTTGCTACCCTTGACACTACTGTGCGAAAAGTAATAATCGAAAATCTGCCGTTCTTGTTGACCGATACTGTCGGATTTATCCGCAAGTTGCCAACTCATTTGGTTAATTCGTTTAAATCGACGCTTGATGAAGTGCGTGATGCTGATGTGTTGGTACATGTCGTAGACATAAGTCATCCTCAGTTTGATGAGCAGATTGAAGTGGTAAATAAGACTTTGGCTGAAATATGTGGTGATAACCATGACAAGAAGACTATTCTTGTGTTTAACAAAGTAGATGCATTTTCATATAAGCCCAAGGATGAAGATGACCTGACGCCTCGTACTCGTGAAAATGTCTCGCTTGATGAACTAAAAGAAACTTGGATGGCCAAGATGCATCGTGATTGTGTATTTATATCGGCCAAGGAGCAACTAAATATCGATGAACTGAAGCGATTGATTTATGAGAAAGCGAAGGATGTGCATCTTACTCGCTTCCCTTATAATGACTTTCTTTATATGAAGTATGACGAAAATGATGATCCAACAATATAAATAAATATGTCCTCAACACAACATTATCGATCTATTTCCGGCAAAGAGAAGGCTCAATTGCTTTCTCAAGGTTGTAGTGCGTTTGATTGGGATGCTGTTTATGTTGTCGATGGTTTTGCTCCTGAATATTACCGCAATGTAGTATTTTCCGGAAACGTGAAATTGGGTATTGCGGGCAGGAAACTGATGGTTGATGGGATTGTTCGTAATTGCGGTATATATGACGCAACAATACATAATTGCACTATTGGGAATGACGTGTTTATTCGCCACGTACATAATCATATTGCAAATTTTACTATCGGAGATAATGTATATATTGAAAATGTAGACAGTATAGTAGCATCACCCGGTGCCACTTTTGGAAATGGGGTGAATGTTACGGTACTAAACGAAACCGGTGGAAGAGAAGTGCCAATTTTTGATTGTCTAGATGCTCAGACAGCCTATGTGCTGACTTTTTATAGACACGATGCAGAATTGATTGATGCATTGTCGGCAATAATAGACCAATACGTAGAATCAAAAATTTCTGATTATGGAATTATTGCAGATGGCGTGTTTATATCTGACTCTGGAAGATTGAGAAATGTCAATATTGCTCAAGATGCATCAATAATCGGAGTGTCGTCATTGAGCAACGGCACAGTGGGTGCGCGTGCAAAAATCTCAGACGGGGTGTCGGCTTCGGATTTTATTATTTCAGAAGATGCAGTTGTGGATGGTGGGGTTTCGCTAAAACGAGTATTTGTCGGTCAAGCATCGAAAATTTCATGCCATTTTACAGCTCGTGATGTTTTGTTCTTTGCTAATTGTAATTGTGAGAATGGGGAGGCTGTGGCTGTGTTTGCCGGACCGTTTACTGTTTCTGACCATAAGTCGTCATTGCTAATAGGAGGGTACTATTCTTTTTTTAATGCTGGTTCGGGTTGCAATCAGAGTAATCACCTCTATAAATTAGGTCCGATGCATCAAGGCATAATGCTGAGGGGATGTAAGACTGCCAGTGACTCATATGTTATGTGGCCTGCCCGAATAGGAGCGTTTTCCACAGTTGTAGGTCGTCATTATTCTCACCCCGATACGTTATTGTTGCCGTTTTCATTAATAACGACAGTTGGAGATTGTACTGCGGTGATACCAGGGGTTAATGTTAAGAGTATTGGTACATTAAGAGATGCTAATAAGTGGCCAAGTCGTGATAAACGCTCGGTAAATGAGCGTCGCGATTGTATAAATTTTGATGTGTTTTCGGCTTATACAGTAGCGCAATGTTTAAAAGGAATCACTGTTTTGAAGGAGCAAAACTTCTCCGATATAGTCATTCCGGATGATTCAATAAAGAAGGCCTGTGATTATTATACTTATGTATGCCAACGGTTTATTGGTGACGTTATTATAAATGCGATTGGAAATGTAGCAGTTGCTAATGATGTTATAGATCGACTTATCGAAGAATCGATTCCTCATGACTACGAATGGGTTGATTTGTCGGGATTGGTAGCTCCCAAATCTGAGGTGGAAAGAATTTGTGAGTCAATAAAGAATGGCTCGATTGATACAATTAAAGGTCTGCAAAATGAATTTAAGCAACTTGCTGAAAATTACAATAAATTTTGTTTGCAGTGGGTGTGCTATATACTGCGTTATTTCTATTTCGGGGATTCGATAGGCAAGGAAATCATGCATTATCATCGTGAAGCATCAGTGATATTGTTACAAGCCGCTCTCGATGATGCGATGAAAGAATATTCGGGTGTGGCAGTAGTGGGATATGGCATTGATGGAGACGCTACTATATGTAATGCCGATTTTGAGAATGTGCATGGGGATAATAGCGCATACTCAATAATAAAGCAACTTGCATCACAGATTGATGCATTAAAAAAGTAACCGTTATCGATTGGTGTCAGATGCCTTTGGTTCAATTGGCTCTGATAGCGGCAATGTATAGGCGATTGAAAAAGCGATGCCAAATGTCGACCCTTGTGTGCCATATCCGGGAATAAACCATGGCTTGCCATATTCAGGAGATGAAGGCTGGTTGAGAATAGCATGGTATTTTAACGCCCAACCAAGAGATATACCCTTTGCAATCATTACGCGCAATCCTACAAGAAGTTCTCCATATCCAATGGTCGCACTTTGTGATGGGATTGAAAATTGGTTGACGTCACCCCAATAATTCTGATCAGATGTCGCATTTGAAATTTCATACTTGAAATTAGTAATGCCGTATCTTAGGCCAACGTATACCGAGTAATCGGGATTGGAGTTATACAGGAAGTTATAGTTGAGGCCGATACGCATATACGGAGCTACCCCCGATTTGTATGTAAAATTATTCCCATCGGGTGTGTAATCGGCTGTCGCTATCCCGATTTCGACTATTGGCTTTAGCCAATTCCATAGGCTGAGTTCTCCCCAGAACCCCACTCCTCCGTAGCCTTTGCCAAATGCCATCATTGCTGCATCAAATAAGTCGGCTCCTACGGTAATAGCATGTAATTTGGGATGGAGTTTTATTTTCTTATCTACTTTGGTCGTGTCGTGCCATTCTTTACCTGAAATGGTATCGATAAACACGACATTCCCTTCGACATCAACACTTTCGATGACACTTTCAGGCTTTTTCGCAAGTTCTTCAATCAAGGAGGTTTTTACCTCAGTGTCGGTGCGCTTCAAGTCAGGGTTGTCAATCGGTGTTACGCGACGTTGAGCTGTGACTGTAAAAAAAACAGTCAATAGCATTATCAATGTCGAGAGTATATGTTTGAGCGTTTGTTTCATTCTCCTTGTTCGGTATCGGCAGTTCTGAAAAATATTTTTATTCGTTCTATGTCGACGTTGGTAATCAGCTTGTCGGTGATAGCTACGGAGTCAATAAGATTGGTAGTGTATCGGAAATCGGTTATGTCATAGCGATACATCGCTCCACAATCTTCCGACGCAAAATAAGGAATACTTGTGTATGTAAATGATATTGTGTCGACAAACTCGGGATAGTTTAATGCTTTGGCTTCATAGCGAATGAAATAACGCACTTCGGGTTTGGAAGCACGAAAAGGCAGATACACGCTTGACGCACTGGCGCAGTCTATAATAAGAGAATTATTGGGAGCACCTACACCTCCTATTGAAATAGAATCGACAGTTATTGCTTGTTTGGTAGAATAAGCATAAAATCCCACTAAAGGTACGGAGTTCTTATTCTCTGTACATCCGGTGGAATTGCATCCGATTAAAGATGTTATGAGTAATAATGCGACTACGATGTATGCTATTGTTTTTACCATATATTAAGGGTTGTTATTGGCGCAGAGATCTTCTTCTATTTCATAATCATTACGACGAGTGGAGTTGCGTACTACTAATTCTCCGATAAAACCGGTTAGGAAAAATTGTGCGCCAAGAATCATCATTGTCAGTGAGAGATAAAAATAGGGAGAATCTGTGACAAGTATGTATGGAAGTCCGTTGGCCATGTTGTAGAGTTTGCCAAACCCAACAATCATCACGGCTATAAAACCGAGTAAAAACATAAGACTGCCAAGTAAACCGAAAAAGTGCATCGGCTTTATTCCAAATTTCCCGGTGAACCATAATGTTGCTAAATCGAGATAGCCGTTTACAAAACGGTCAAGCCCAAATTTAGTCGAACCATATTTCCGAGCTTGGTGGTGCACTACTTTTTCTCCAATGCGTGTAAATCCGGCGAGTTTTGCCAAGTAGGGTACATAACGGTGCATGTCGCCATATACTTCAATATGTTTTACTACTTTGTTGCGATAGGCTTTTAGACCACAATTGAAGTCGTGAAGATTATGTATGCCACTAACGCGGCGAGCTGTTGCATTGAATAGTTTGGTCGGTATGGTTTTCGACAATGGATCGTAGCGTTTTTGTTTCCATCCCGATACTAAATCATAATGTTCTTGAGTGATCATGCGATATAGCTCGGGTATCTCGTCGGGACTATCTTGCAAGTCGGCATCCATAGTGATTACAACGTCGCCTTTGGCCCGAGCAAATCCGGTATTCAAGGCTGGAGATTTCCCATAATTTCGACGAAAACATACGCCACTCACTGCCGGATTCTTTTCTCTTAGACGTTTGATGACATTCCATGAGTCATCGGTAGAACCATCATTGATAAACAATATTTCGTATGAAAAATCATTTTCCTTCATGACGCGTTCTATCCATTCTTCGAGTTCAGGAAGTGACTCAGCTTCGTTATATAATGGAACTACAACTGATATGTCCATATTCTAAACAATCTTATAATCGCGGTAAATATTATTTGTCGGGTTTGTATCCCAAATTTTTTACAATGTAAGAAATCACCATAGATAGCATGGAGCCGGTAAATACAATTAGCCAAAGCATATCTATAGCCATGTTGATAGGTGTTGGGAGCATGTGGTTGTCAATAGCCAATTGTAGGGTGTGAGCTATCTCTTTGGCCTGAGGCCAGTCGGTGGAGTTGTATGTGTCGATTAGTGCTTGTATTTGTTTTAGCAGCAAATCGGGTTCGAGCCACTGCATATGAACTACGGCAATGGTCGAAGATATGGCGGCTCCGCAGAGAAATGCCATAATTCCATGCATCCATAATGCCGAGAAAGCAGTTGCTCCGGACTCAGATATATATGCGCGGCGCAACAGTACAAATATTAGTGCCGGTACGGCAACTAACAACAATAATGAGAACAATCCCAATGCCGAAATCATGAATGAATAGGCGGTAGAAAAATAGAGAGCAGTCAACACCACTCCCAAATACACTCCATCGTCGGCACCCCGGCGATAGGCCGATTTTGGCTTATCAGTCTCCATACTTTATGCAAAGATACAACAAACGAGCGAAAAATAAAGTGTCCGTTGATATTTTACTATGATCGGTCGTGGGAAATTGGCTTGTCAAAAAAGATTTTTTTACTTCGGATTGCTTGCCTGGTCATAGAAAATGTGGACTTCGAAAAAAATGTTTTTTGCTGATTGTGTTCTCAAGAATTTTTGCGTTGATCATCTTCTCGTTCGCGACGCAAACGTTCGCGATGTTTGATGGCAAAATGGAGTATGATTATGCATAGCAAAGTGGCTCCTATTACACCAAAATAATAAAGATAGTTTCCTGAAAAGAAATGCTCTCTACCTATAAATGCCATAATTACAAGGTAGGTTAATAATATTAATGGAATGTAGGTTGCTTTCTTTTTCATGGTCGCAAGTTTTTATTTGGCTAAATTATGTTTTCGACTAATTGAGGTTGGAAAATATAAGGATTCTCATTCGGTATGAACTTCCCAGATTTAAGGTAAGTGTATATCTTTAAACAAGCCCATGCATCTAATGATGCGTATAGCTTTTGTGCTTCTGTCAGTATAGGCGTTTCCCAATTGCTGAGTCTTTGGCTCTTGGATATGCGTTTGTCAAATATTATTCCGTATATTTTTTGCAGACTGCTATCTGCAATGTTGTAATCCCGTACAAAACTTTGCAATTCGATGACAGATTTTGGTTCAAAGTCTCCGATTTTATGGAGTTGCTTAAAGTCATCTTTGAGTGATAGCCCGACCTTTATTATTGACTCGTCTTCAAAAAAATCTTTTATCTCAGGGATAAATCCGATTTGCTTTAATCTGAATAAATAACAACAATCATCAGTTGCAATTTGTAATAACGAAACATTGTTGGAACGGCCTTTGCGAAACGAAGGTTTTGTTTCGGTATCAACTCCTACAATTGAACTGGATTGTAATACATTAATTGCACTAGACGCTTGTTCGACAGTGTTTATTTCTACCACACGCCCCGAATATGTCAAGGTCGGCAACTTGGACAATTGTTCCTTAGTGATGGATAATATGAGATTGTGGGAATACATCCAGTAAATATGTTATGTGGTGCAAATTTAGCCATTTTTGGTCAGTTGTTGACATTTGTAGCTTAAAAATTGTCGTTAGTCAAGTTTAAGTAGGGTTAAATGTATGCTAAAATGTGTAGTAGTAATAATTGGGGCTGAATGATGAATGATAGTGAAAATATTTTGCTAAATTAGAGCCTATCAAATTGAGTCGTATTGTTATGGATTACAAGTTGACTGAAAAAGAAGATCGTTATATCAAATTGGCGGCAGAATTGGCGGAACGTAGTGTCGTAGATGGTGGAGGCCCCTTTGGCGCTGTTATTGTCAAGAATGGCGAAATTGTGGCAACGGGCGTTAACACAGTGACAAGTTCAAAAGACCCGACGGCTCATGCCGAGATTAATGCCATACGCAATGCATGTGTCATGTTGGATTCGTTTAATCTTTCGGGATGTGAAGTGTATAGCTCATGCGAACCATGCCCGATGTGTTTGAGCGCATTGTATTGGGCCGGTGTTAGCCGAATATATTATGGTAATACAAAAGAAGACGCGGACAACATTGCGTTTAGCGATCGGTTCATATATGAACAGATAAATGTGAAACCCAAAGATCGATTGATTCCATGTATTCATATAAAAAACAATTATACAATTAGGGCTTTTGAGATGTGGAAGAATAAAGAAGACAAAATTGAATATTGATTGAATGCCTTTTTGTCTCTGATTGTTATCATTTGTTGCCGACAAATGGGTTGCTTTCGATAAATTTGTAAATAATCGGTAATAATAAGGAATTGATGACTCATGTAGAAGTAAAGACATTTGTAATTTGGGATTGTGTGCTGTTCAAGATTGACCTGCGATGCAATTTGTTCTCTTGAATGGAAAGTAGTAACTTTGTATTTCATCTTTGAGAAATTTATGGATATGAAAAAGACAGTTATAGCAATTGCGTTTGTTTTGATTTCAATGGTGGGTATAAATGCTCAAAACATTCAATTGCATTATGATTTTGGAGATGCAATGTATGACGATTTGGGAGAACGCCATCATCTTACGACCACAGTGGAAATGTTTAAGCCCGATAAATGGGGCAGTACATTCTTCTTTGTAGATATGGATTATTCAAACAACGAAGTGTCATCGGCATATTGGGAAATTGCCCGAGAACTTAAATTTTGGAAAGAACCGATTTCTATTCATGTAGAATATGATGGAGGACTTAATTATATAAAAGACTCCTATCTTGGAGGTGTAACTTATACGTGGAATAGAGCCGATTATAATAGCGGATTGTCATTGTCGGCCATGTATAAGTATATATATGGATGTTCAACACCTAATAGCTATCAGTTGACCGGTACGTGGTATGTAAATTTTGCTAACGGCAAGTTTTTGTTTACCGGTTATGCAGATTTTTGGCGAGAGGAGCATGTTGATATGAATGGGAACAAACACAATTTTGTTTTTATGACGGAACCGCAATTGTGGTTTAATTTAAACAAATTGCCAAAGGTAGATGATAACTTCAACTTAAGCATTGGCACAGAGTGGAAGATATATTCTAATTTTGCTTTGATGGACGGATGGTATTTGATTCCGACCTTGGCGCTTAAATGGACTTTTGATTAAGTCGGGACTTGATTTATTAGTCGAGGGATAATTTTAGAGCTTGAGTTGAATGTCGTGTTATAGGAAAGTGGCATGATGTTTTCAGTCCTAATATCCATAATATGGTGTCATTGCGGGTAAGCAACCAAGTGTTGCATTTGTCGATATGAGATAGTTTTGCGTCATTGAAAATGTCACTTACAAGGCGAGAGCCTTTCATGCCAAAAGGTTTGATGCGATCTCCTTTGCGCCAATGCCTTAAGGTGAATTGTGGTTTTCCGTCAAGTATTGATAAGTCAAGATATATCGAGTGCCCTTCGCGGTCAAAGGTTATTTCACGGGTATCAACAATGCTGACATTTAAGTTTATGGGCTGTGTGATGGAAGTCGATAGATTGATGTCGTAAGTCGCATCTTTTGTCGGCAAATCATCAATTGGTGTGATTGAAAGTCTTCCACGGCTAATAGAGGCAATGTGTGTTGTCGATAAAAAACATTGTCCCGATGAAAATGCCGATGCGATAATGTCTTTGGCTTGAGAGTGATTGAAACCACGATTGCGAATAGCTTCAAATAATAGTAAGTCAGCAATGTTTTGCTTTTCTGTTGCTATGCGTGCCACATCGATGACATCTTCTTCGACATATTCTTTAAGTAGAGCATCAATTCCCAGTTTATATAATTCGGCATTGGCATGCAAGTTGGTTATTGTGTGAGCAATGGTGGTGTCAGCGTCGGGAAATTGTTGTCTGATGGTTGGTAATATGATGTTGCGCAGGCGGTTGCGTTTTACATCATTTATGAGATTGGAGCTGTCGATTACGTAATTAAGGTTCTCGTCAGATAGAAATTGCTCTATTTCAGCCCTTGAAATGTAAAGCATCGGGCGGATGATGTTGCCGTTGCGTATCTGCATGCCGGTAAGACCGTATATCCCCGTCCCTCGTAAGATGTTGAGGAAAAAAGTTTCGGTGTTGTCGTCGTGGTGGTGGGCTACAGCAATGGGAATGTCGCCATAAGATGATGAAATGGATTTGAACCAATCATATCGCAGAGTACGGCAAGCCATTTCGGTCGATACGCCAAACTCGTTTTTGTAAGAAGGTATGTCGAAATGAGTCTCGATGTATTCTGCACCTAAAAGGTTTGCTATGTTTTGTGCGTGGCAACGGTCGCGTTCCGATTCTTCACCCCTTAAGTGAAAATCACAATGAGCGGCAATGCAACTATATCCCAGTTGCGATAAAGATGCAAGTAAAGCCACCGAATCAGCTCCGCCACTAAGAGCAACGATTACTTTCTTGCCTTTGGGTATCAACGCGTGTCGTTTGACAATTTCGCCTATTTTAGTAATGAAGTTGTGCATCAATGACAAAATTACAAAATTATCATCAACATCGTAGAAAATTTTGTAATTTTGCAAATTAAGAAGATAATAGACGTAGCTATGTTAGAAAAGATAAATATACTCAAAGCCCAAATCGAAGGGTTGACAGCATCTTCGGCAGCTGAAGTAGAGGCATTGCGCATAAAGTATCTAAGTAAAAAAGGCGAAGTGACATCGCTATTTAATGATTTTCGCAATGTCGCTCCGGAACAAAAGCGTGAAATGGGGCAGAAGCTAAATGAACTTAAGAATTTAGCAACAGAAAAAATCAACGCTTTGAAAGAGGCACTCGAATCAGCGTCGGTTGTGGACGATAGCATGGATATGAGCCGTACGGCATCACCTATTGCACTTGGCACTCGTCATCCGCTTTCTTTGGTTAGAAATGAAATCGTGTCGATATTTTCACGTTTGGGATTCTCTATTGCTGAAGGCCCTGAGATTGAAGATGATTGGCATGTTTTTTCATCGCTTAATTTTGCAGAAGACCATCCGGCGCGTGACATGCAGGATACATTCTTTATTAATCCGGATGTCCTTCTTCGTACACACACGTCAAGTGTGCAGTCGCGTGTTATGGAAAATACGCAACCACCGGTGCGCATCATCTGTCCCGGAAGAGTATATCGAAATGAAGCTATATCGGCTCGTGCGCATTGTTTCTTCCATCAAGTAGAGGCGCTATATGTCGACAAAAATGTTTCGTTTGCAGATTTGAAGCAGACATTGCTTTATTTTGCTCAAGAAATGTTTGGCCCGGAAACAAAAATACGTTTGCGCCCGAGTTATTTTCCATTCACTGAGCCATCTGCTGAGATGGATATATCATGTAATTTATGTGGAGGCAAAGGGTGTTCATTCTGCAAGCATACCGGTTGGGTGGAAATCCTTGGATGTGGCATGGTCGACCCAAATGTACTTGACGCATGTGGCATAGACTCAAAAGAATACACCGGATTTGCTTTGGGTATGGGCGTTGAACGTATCACCAATTTGAAGTATCAGGTTAAGGATTTGAGAATGTTCTCTGAAAACGATACTCGCTTTCTTGAAGAGTTCAAGAGCGCACATTGATAAAAATGTTGAGTAATACATCTAATTTATGACGTTGATAACCAGATTGATGTTGGTCGCGATAGGTGGAGCCATTGGGTCATGCCTGCGAGATCGAATAGGAGTAATCGGTGTTATTTCAACAAAAGGGTTAGGCGTATTATTGTGTAATGTAATAGGTTGTCTGATTATAGGCATATTGTTTGAGGCATTTCGCTTTTGGAATGTTGGAGAAACTTGGCGGTTATTGCTTTTTACCGGATTGTTAGGGGGATTTACAACGTTTTCTTCATATGGGTTAGAAGCAGTGGTGATGTGCCAAAATGGAGAAATAATACGAGGCCTTACATATATTTTGGCGACGAATGTCGGGGGACTGATGTCTGTTGCGCTTGGAGTGTTGATAATGAGGGGTATATTAAAATGTTTCTTGGCATAAGTCATGACTGATAAGGAGAGATATGGGCGAATGATTGAATGGTTTCAGCATGAAATGCCTATTGCTGAAACCGAACTGCATTATGAAAATCCCTTTCAACTCCTTGTTGCAGTTATCCTATCGGCACAATGTACTGATAAAAGAGTGAATATGACAACTCCGGCATTGTTTGAGGCCTATCCGACGCCTGAAACGATGTCAAAAGCGACGCAAGAAGACTTATTTGGCTACATACGTTCAATTTCATATCCTAATAATAAGGCGCGAAATTTGTTGGGAGCAGCGCGTATGCTTGTAGATGAATTTGGTGGAGAAGTGCCCGATGACATGGATTCGTTATTGCGTTTGCCCGGCGTTGGGCGCAAGACGGCCAATGTGATGCTTTCTGTCGTATGGGGAAAAGCGGCGATGGCTGTAGATACGCACGTGTTCAGAGTGAGTGAGCGAATAGGGTTGACAACCAACAGCCGTTCACCATTAGAAACAGAGAAGACATTGTGCCGAAATATTCCTGATGAGATAATACCTTTGGCTCATCATTGGCTGATATTGCATGGACGCTATGTGTGTAAATCCCGTAGACCCGATTGTCTAAATTGTGGTTTGACGGAAATTTGTAGATATTATCAGCGTGAGCAAAAGATAAAATGACACATAATATGGAAGACACGTTTTTATTCATAATCGAGGTGATAGGCACTGTGGCATTTGCTATCAGTGGAATACGTATGGCGGCCATGAAAAGTTTTGATTGGTTTGGCGCATACACCGTCGGTCTTGCAACAGCTATCGGAGGAGGAACTGTGCGTGACCTTTTGCTTGACATCCCGGTATTCTGGATGCAAACGTGGTGGTATCTTGCCGTCACTGCACTATCTTTGATTGTAGTGATTATATTTAAAAAAATATTGACTAAAGAGACACGTACATTATTTATTTTTGACTCGATAGGGTTGGCTTTGTTTGTCGTAATTGGAATTCAAAAATCTCTTGATGCCGAATATCCAATGTGGGTTGCCATTATAATGGGTGTAATAACAGGCGCATTTGGGGGATTATTGCGAGATATTTTTGTTAATAATGAACCATTGCTTTTTCGTAAGGATATTTACGCAACAGCCTGCATAGTTGGAGGATTGGTCTATTGGCTGATGCGTGATTTGGGCGGTTCTATTTTAGCTCAGGGTATGGCATGTGCCATCACTGTTATCGCAATGCGTGTTTTGGCTGTATATTATGGTTGGTCGCTGCCGATACTTAATGACCAAATAGGACAAAACGAAGACAAAAAATGATAAATAGGGAATCGTTGCCACAATTTATAAAGTACGTTTGCGTAGGAGCGTTCAACACAGTAGTCACATTATTTGTAATATTTGTGTGTAAATCACTATTTGGCATGCCTCCGATGGTGTCAAACACAATCGGATATGTGTGTGGCCTTGTTAATTCTTTTTTATGGAATAAAAAATGGGTGTTTCGTTCCGGCGGACGATATGTCTCAGAGGCTATGCGGTTTGTCCTGGGATTCGTAATCTGTTATATAGTGCAGTTTGTTGTTGTTTGGTGGCTGTCTTATCACACACAACTGGGTTCGATGATGTGGCTAATACTTGGGTTTAGCTTGTCGGGGTATGGAGTCGCAACAGTTATAGGAAATATGGTGTATACTGCGATTAATTTTGTATACAACCGTTTTGTGTCATTTCGGGATGACAACAGATAGTTGCGGTTGCAATAATCAAATGAGCCGTTAAAACGACCGGGCTTTGTAGACTTTTGACTCCTCAAGAGGGACTATCCGTCCGGATAGTGAAATGCGGTTGGAGTTGAAATTGGGTGATATGGTTACATATGCCATGTCGCTGTTATTGTAAAGGCGAATAAATACATTTGCCGAAATGCCAAGTCCCATCACAGACATGCGTACCATGCAGTCGCCATCTTTATCAATTGAGACCTTGTAGTCTGACAGGTTGCCGTCTACAGTTACTCCTCCGATGCCGTTAGGCCCACTCATCGGGACGTTAAATGCTACCTGAACAACAGCATTGTCACCATCAACAGATACAAAATTTGTATTTGAATTGACATATATTGTTTGACCTCGAGAGAGTGTTACTCGCTCGGCTTCAAGTACGAATGATTGTGCATCAATGGCATTTCTTGCCATTACATAATGAAGACTATCTATTTGTTGTTGTATAGCTTTTTTTTCTTGACGCAATAATGCCTTGTCGTGCTGTTGTGCATTGGTGTAAATGCTGCTAAATATAGTTGATAGCAGTATAGAAAAGAATAGTAGGCGTTTCATAATCAGATTTGTTTTGTTCTATAACATGAGTCTTGTCAAAATAGTTGTCATACGAGGAGGATTTAACTATTGTTGGCGAAAGGGAGATGAAATGCATTCAAAATTAAAATCTTGTTTGTAGGGAACTTTTATATCGGGTTTATAATTGCTCAGGATAGGCAAAAATAACCTTAAATGATTGGCGGAAACGGTGTAGAATGAGTAACTTTGCAAAATGGGACGATTGTTGGCTATCGACTATGGACGCAAGCGTTGCGGGATTGCCGTGACCGATTTGTTGCGTATTGTTGCAACGGGGCTTTCGACCGTTTCGACTCACTCTTTGGTTGAGTACGTAAAAGATTATGTGCGACGAGAACCTGTTGATGCAATCGTTGTCGGTCGTCCGACAACTTTGCGAGGCGAGCCATCGGAGTCGATGCGTTATATAACACCGGGCATAAAACGATTGCAAAAAGAACTTCCTGATATGGAAATCATCTATTGGGATGAGCGTTTCACTTCTACTATTGCTCATAGGGCAATGATTGATTCCGGAATGAAAAAAACGCAACGTAAAGACAAGGCTGTTGTAGATGAGATGGCAGCAACTATTATTCTCAATGACTATTTACAAAGCAAATCATACAACCAATGAAATTACCAGTATACCTTTATGGGCATCCGGTATTGCGCAGAGTGTCAAAACCGATAAATGCCGATTATCCCGAATTGAAGAGGCTTGTTGCCGATATGTGGGAAACAATGTATGCGTCGGAAGGTGTCGGTCTTGCTGCACCACAAATCGGTCGCAATGATCGTATTGTCGTTATAGATGGAAGCCCATTGGCCGACGTTCATCCCGAATGTGTTGATGCAAAGTTTGTGCTGATTAATCCCGAAATAGAAGTGCTTGATGGAGAAACCATTACTCGAGATGAAGGGTGCTTGAGTTTGCCGGGTCTGGGAGAATGTGTGCCACGGGTTGAGCATATTAGATTAAAGTGGCTTGACGAAGATTTTAATGCTCATGAACGCGAAATTTCTGGATTTCTTGCGCGTATCGTGCAACATGAATGTGATCATTTGGAAGGAAAATTGTATATCGATCACATATCATTGATACGCAAGCAGTTGATAAAGTCAAAGTTAAACAATATAGTCGCAGGGAAAACTCGTTGCAACTATGCGGTGCGTTATGCTCCAAAGAAATAGATAATAACATACAATAATTATAGACCACATCATTAAATAGACATGGCCGACGACAAGAAAATTATTTTTTCGATGGTGGGGGTTAGTAAAATTTATCCTCCACAAAAGCAAGTGCTTAAAAATATCTATCTATCGTTTTTTTATGGTGCGAAGATTGGCATCATTGGTTTGAATGGTTCGGGTAAATCTTCTTTGTTGAAGATTATTGCCGGAATTGATAAGAGTTATCAAGGGGAAGTAGTATTCTCTCCCGGATACTCGGTTGGGTATCTTGAGCAAGAGCCCCAACTCGATCCAGACAAGACTGTTATCGAAGTAGTGCGCGAGGGCGTGCAACCGGTGATGGATCTATTGGCGGAATTTGACCGAGTTAATGAGGCTTTTGCCGATCCTGATGTGCTTGAGAATCCTGATAAAATGGATGAACTTATAGCTCGGCAAGCTGAATTGCAAGACAAATTGGATGCCGCTGATGCATGGAATATAGATAGCAAACTTGAGCGAGCTATGGATGCTTTGCAATGTCCTCCCGATGATCAGATTGTGTCGACATTGTCGGGCGGTGAGCGTCGTAGAGTAGCATTGATACGCCTTTTGCTGCAACAGCCAGATGTGTTGTTGCTTGATGAGCCAACCAACCATTTAGACGCAGAATCAATTGACTGGTTGGAGCAGCATTTGCAACAGTATCCCGGTACGGTTATTGCAATAACCCACGACCGTTACTTCCTTGATCATGTTGCCGGGTGGATTCTTGAACTTGACCGAGGCGAGGGTATTCCTTGGAAGGGTAACTATTCGTCATGGCTTGACCAAAAGACCAAGCGTATGGCTCAGGAAGAGAAACAAGCAAGTAAGCGTAGGAAAACTTTGGAACGTGAATTGGAATGGGTGCGTATGGCTCCAAAAGCACGTCAAGCTAAAGGGAAGGCTCGTCTAAACTCATATGATAAATTGCTTAATGAAGACCAAAAGGCACGCGAGGAGCGTCTTGAGATATTTATCCCAAATGGCCCACGTCTTGGACAGAAGGTTATTGAAGCAACCGGATTATCTAAAGCTTTTGGAAAGAAGCAGTTGTTTGAAAACCTCAACTTTTCGTTGCCGCCCAATGGTATTGTTGGAGTTATTGGCCCTAATGGAGCAGGTAAGACTACTTTATTTCGCTTGATAATGAAACAGCAAATGCCCGATGCCGGCACGTTTGAGGTTGGGGAGACTGTAAAAATCGCTTATGTAGACCAAAGTCACCATGATTTGTTGCCTGAAAAAACCGTATATGAGGTAATCTCACAAGGTGTTGAATCGTTCCGCATGGGAGGACGGGATGTAAATGCTCGAGCCTATTTGTCGAAATTTAATTTTACAGGCGCTGACCAAGAGAAAAAAATTGGAGTATTGTCGGGTGGTGAACGCAATCGCCTACACCTTGCAATGGCATTGAAGGAAGAAGGTAATGTGCTTTTGCTTGACGAACCTACTAATGATATTGATGTTAATACATTACGTGCTCTTGAGGAGGGATTGGATGAGTTTGCCGGATGTGCAGTTGTAGTTAGCCACGACCGTTGGTTCCTTGATCGTATATGTACTCATATTTTGTCATTTGAGGGTGACGGTAAAGTAGTTTATTATGAAGGTTCTTACTCTGATTATGAAGAATACAAGAAGGCTCATAACGATGGAAAAGAACCGACTCGTCGACGCTATCGTAAATTGATGGAATAATCTAAGGTGCAACAATAAATACAACGCTCCCCGATAGTTTGACTGTCGGGGAGTGTTGTATTAAATTAATATTAATTACCAAATGTCAGAGTTGTGAAAAATCTGAGGTGTCCGCTGTTGGTGTATTGAGGGGAGTATTGAAGAGTTATATAACCGTTGTTATAGCCAAACCAAGTTGCTGAAAAACTGCCATTTGAATTGTGAAAGTTTACCGGAAAGCCGTAGCTCGAAACAAAAGTGTTATAGAGATTGTTATAACGACTCAAGTCGGAATAGCCGGTTGAATATAAGAATTGAGAGCGAGTAAGTCCGCCGTTTAAATAATATAATGTGGCATCGGGCCAATAATATGACATTTGATTGACATTGCTCAGATAGATAATATCCCGACCATATCCATCAACAATGTATCCATTATTAAACAGGTAGTTTAAGGATAGGTTAATACTTGTTCCAAAGGCTACGCCAAGGATACTCCCAATTGTCGGAATTCGACCTATCGGTCTCCATGAAGGCGGTGGCACGGGTCGAGACCATGCGATATGTTTTGGTCGATGTGGACGCATCGGGGGAGCTATATCATGGTGGTGTTTGTTGTTGCCCATGTTGCCTTGTGGTGGTTTTGAGTTGTTAATGGGACGATTGTTTACATTGTTATTCCCTTGAGGATGCTTGTTGTTAATTTGTTGTTTACGCTTATTGTTTGCTATTGAGGTATTGTTATTTCGTGGCTGGTTGCTTGAAATGTCACGTCGGGGCGTATCGGTTCTTCTTGAAGCAGAAGGCGCAGATTCCTTCTGTCTGCTGTGGTTATTGGAGCGAGACGTATTGGAGACTGTTGAGCGGTTTACGCTTCTGCCATTGCGATTTTGAGCATCGGCCATTGGCATCATCAAAGAACAGCTTACAAAGGCAATTGTTAGAGTCTTGAATATCTGTTTCATGATTTTGTTGGTTTTAGATGATTAAACAATGGATTCTTTTATTTAATAAGATGTTTCGTCTGTGCTAAAGTTTAAAGTCAAGAATCCTTTTGGGGGAATTTATTGGCTGTTTTGGCAATAATTAATACAAAAATGATGCGTATAAATGATGTCAATAAGAGATGTCGCATATAAAACGTATTGTCGGCTGTAAAATTGTATGTGTTTTGGAGATTTAAATATTAAAATGTTTTGTTTTATTTGTATTATATATCTTTTTGTTATAAATTTGCGTGTAAAGATAAAATAATAAAAATAAAAATGACAATATTAATGATAAATAAGCATCATCATTGCTGTTTCTCGATAGAGTAGGGGCTGATGGCTTATTGTTTACATAGGAATTAAAATGAAGGTGGCCGGTCTCAATATCTGAAATCGGTCATTGTTATTTAGAATCAAACTACAAGATATGAAAGCAGAGACTAAGTTGAGAATTGCAGTGCAGTCAAAAGGACGACTATATGATGAAACAATGGAATTGCTTGGAGAGGCAGGGGTAAAATTGGCAGCAGTGAAGAGGACATTGCTTGTGCCGTCACGTAATTTTCCGGTAGAACTATTATTTTTGAGAGATGATGATATTCCCGAATCGGTAGCTAATGGAACTGCCGACATTGGTATAGTTGGACTAAACGAAGTCCTTGAAAAAAATAAATCAGTTGATGTTATTAAAGAATTGGGATTTAGTAAGTGCCGATTATCATTGGCAGTACCTCATCGTGTAGATTATAATGGTATCGGATGGTTTAATGGTCGTAGGATTGCAACGTCTTATCCCTCGATATTATCTAAATTTTTACAAAAAAACGGAATAGATGCAGAAATCCAAGTGATTACAGGCTCGGTAGAGATAGCTCCCGGTATAGGATTGGCCGATGCCATATTTGATATTGTGTCATCTGGCTCGACATTGGTAAGTAACAACTTGGTAGAAGTGGAACGAGTGGTCGATTCTCAAGCTGTATTAATAGGAGCATGCAATAGATTATTGCCCCAAGATAAACAGGTTATATTTGATGAGTTGTTGTTCCGATTTGATGCTGTAAAAGCTGCCGACGGAAAAAAATATGTGTTAATGAACGTACCACGAGAAAAATTGGCAGCGGTAATATCAGTGCTCCCGGTCATAAAAAGTCCTACAATTTTGCCATTGGCCAATGATGATTGGTGCTCTGTACATGCTGTCTTGGAAGAGAGGCGATTGTGGGAAATCGTCAGTAAATTGAAAACGGCTGGCGCAGAAGGAATATTGACACTTGATATAGAAAAAATGATATTATAAGCGGCTATAAATATGGAAGTATATAGATATCCAAATAGAAATGAGTGGCCTAAATTGTCTGAAAGAGCATTGGCGGATGAATGTAATAAGGTATCGGATATCGTTGCCAACATCATAGCGGATGTACGTATCAGAGGGGATAAGGCTGTTATGGAATATGAGCGACGTTTCACGGGCGCAAATATTGAGACTCTTGAGGTTGGTGAGGCAGAAATGCTTGTGGCAAAACAATTGATAACTGTTGAGTTGGCTGATGCTATAGAACTGGCTAAGAACAATATTACTAAGTTTCATGAAGCTATGTTGATGTCTCCAATCAGAGTTGAAACAATGCCGGGGGTGATATGTGAGCAAAAGGCTGTTGCAATCGAACGTGTGGGGTTGTATATTCCCGGAGGAAATTCACCATTGTTTTCAACAGTGCTAATGCTGGCAGTGCCTGCTAGAATAGCAGGGTGTCGCGAGATTGTGATGTGTACTCCGGCAAGACCGGATGGCTCGATAGATCTGACAATTCTATATGCTGCCAATGTCGCAGGTGTGGACAAAGTATATAAAATTGGAGGAGCGCAGGCTATTGCCGCAATGGCATATGGAACAGAAACTGTGCCACGTGTTGATAAAATATTTGGTCCTGGCAATCGTTATGTCATGGAGGCCAAGCAACAGGTGGCTCAAACGTCAGTTGCTATAGATATGCCGGCCGGGCCATCAGAAGTTATGGTAGTTGCCGATGAATGTGCCGATGCGTCTTTTGTAGCAGCTGATTTTTTGTCACAAGCAGAGCATGGTCCCGATAGTCAATCTATTTTACTGACTGATTCCGAAACTCTTTTAAATTCTTTGAGGACCGAGGTCGATAGGCTATTGTCAATGTTGCCAAGGCAGGATTTGATGCTGAGATCGCTATCCCATAGTAGGTTGATATTGATGAAAGATATTGATGAAATTATGGATTTTGTAAATTATTATGCTCCTGAGCATTTGATAGTTAATCATCGGCAGGCTCGTGGGCTTTGTGAAAAAATTCGCAATGCGGGTTCTGTGTTTATTGGCGCTTTTTCTCCTGAAAGTGCCGGTGATTATGCTTCTGGGACAAATCACACCTTGCCAACATCAGGATTTGCACGAGCATATAGTGGAGTCAATATTGATAGTTTTATAAAAAAAATCACATTTCAAGAACTCACGCCTAAAGGTGTGCGAGTGATTGGGCGAACTGTGGAAGTAATGGCTGCTGCAGAAGACTTGTCGGCACATAAATTGGCGATGACATTAAGACTTAATGCAATTAATGACATAGAATGAAAGATCTTAAAGACTTAATAAGACCTAATATATGGAATCTTAAACCATATACATGCGCGCGCAACGAGTATGCCGGAGAGGCGCGTGCGTGGCTTGATGCTAATGAGAATAGCCGTATTCAGGGGTATAATCGTTATCCCGATCCACTGCAGGATGCAGTAAAGCAACGCTTGAGGGAATACCGAGGTATTGAAACTAATCGCATATTCTTAGGCGTAGGCAGTGATGAATGCATCGATATGGCATATAGGGTGTTTTGCCGTCCGGAGATTGATAATGTAGTTGCGATAGATCCTACTTATGGCATGTATGAAGTGTGTGCTGATATTAATGATGTTGAATATCGTAGAGTGGGGCTTGGCGTAAATTTTACACTTGATGTTGAGGCTTTAATGGCGGCATGTGATGAGTTTACAAAAATAATATGGATATGTTCGCCGAACAATCCAACTGCCAATGCATTTGATTGCTCTCAAATATGCGAGGTGGCTTCACGCTTTGATGGTATTATCATGGTCGATGAGGCGTATGTTGACTTTTCTGATAAAGGCTCTATGTTGTCAATGCTCGATGCTTTTCCGGGATTGGTGGTGATGCAGACGTTTTCCAAAGCCTGGGCATCAGCGGCAATACGGTTGGGCGTAGCTTATGCATCTCCTGAAATAATAGATGTTTTCAATAAGGTGAAGTATCCCTATAATATTAATTTATTGACTCAGCATCGGGCTTTGAATGTGCTTGAAAATATGAATGAAGTCGAGCAAGCAGTCAAAGAGATTGTAATGGCGCGCTTGCAATTGGCCAAACAATTGGATGAACTTGATGTCGTAAAGCAAGTATATCCCTCTGATGCTAATTTTTTGTTGGTAGAGGTTGCAGATGCTGATAATGTATATAAATATTTGTGCAACTGTGGAGTGATTGTACGTAATCGCAACAGAGTGCACCTTTGTGGTAATTGTGTCAGAATAACGGTTGGCACAGAAGAGGAAAATGATATATTAATAAATGAATTGAAGAAATATGTCAGTTGATGGTATCAAAAAAAAGGTGTTGTTTATTGATAGAGACGGAACTTTGATAATAGAACCCCCGGTTGATTTTCAAGTCGATTCGCTTGAAAAATTAGAATTTTTGCCTGGAGTTGTCAGTGCGATGCATTTTATTGCGTCGCGATTGGATTATGAATTGGTTATGGTCACAAATCAAGATGGATTGGGGACGGAGGCCTTCCCTGAACAAAACTTTTGGCCTGCGCATAATAAAATGTTAAAAACGTTGGAAAACGAAGGGGTGGTGTTTAGTGATATCATTATTGATCGTACATTGCCTGAAGATAATGCACCCACTCGAAAACCAGGGACTGCCTTATTGACCAAATATATGTCGGAGGAGTATGATATGGCCGGGTCATACGTGATTGGTGACCGATTGACAGATGCGATGTTGGCCCGAAATTTGGGCTGTAAGGCAGTGCTTATAAGTGAGGATGTGGGTAGTATGTGTAGATGTGTAGACTCCGAAGGCCTTGGCGAGACTGTAGTGCTGATTGCTAACTCATGGAATCGAATTGCTGATTTTGTTCAGGGAGGTGCAAGACGTGCTCATGTGAAACGTCGCACCAAAGAGACTGATATAGAGGTTGTGGTTGATATAGACGGACTTGGAAACTGTGAAATATCCACCGGACTGGGATTTTTTGACCACATGCTTGAGCAGATTGGCCGGCATGCCGGTATAGACTTGCAAATTAAGACGGTGGGAGATTTGCATGTGGATGAACATCATACAATAGAGGATACGGCAATAGTGCTGGGTGAGGCATTGCGTGTGGCATTAGGCGACAAACGAGGTATTGCACGTTATGGCTATGTATTGCCTATGGATGATTGTTTATGTACGGTAGCTGTTGATTTTGGTGGTCGCTCGTGGTTAGTGTGGGATGTGGATTTTCGTAGAGAGAAAATAGGGGATGTGCCTACGGAAATGTTTATTCATTTTTTCAAAAGCCTTAGCGATAGTGCACGGATGAATTTGTTTATTCGTGCTGAGGGTGACAATGAACATCACAAAATAGAAGGCATTTTTAAGGCATTGGCATGCTCTATAAAAATGGCTGTTGAAAGAAATCCCATGCGTTATACACTCCCATCTACCAAAGGAATGTTATAATTGTATGATGCCGGTTATGTAGATTTTGCTACTGAGCCGCTTATTGTGCAACAATAAATTTATCACATTGTCCACCCCACCTCTATTATAAATAAAAAAAATGATTGTCATCGCGACAATCAATCTTTATTAACCTTAAATCTAATACCATGAAAAACACAGTGCAAATTTAGAAAAAGTTTGTGTAAATGCAAAATAATATGCGCAAAAAGTTGTCAGTTCTGCATTTTTTTTGACATTGTGCTTTGTTGGAGTGTTTTGTGTAGCTTTTTTGTATGTGGTTAATAATAGAATGAGGGTGACCCTTTTTACCTTTGGGTCACCCTCATTGTGTATGATATTTATGGTGGAGATGTTATCCTATTAGGTCTTTTCCGGTCATGTCGGCCGGTTGAGGCAAGCCGAGTATGTGAAGAATAGAAGGGGCAACGTCGGCCAAAACACCATTAGATACTTTTGCGTCCTTGTTTTCTGTTACATAAACAAAGGGAACGGGGTTTAGTGAGTGAGCTGTGTTGGGAGTCCCGTCATTGTTAATTGCATTGTCGGCATTACCATGGTCAGCGATAATGATGACTTCATAGTCATTGGCTTTTGCCGCTTCAACAGTGTCTCTGACGCAGTTGTCAATAGCGGTTACTGCTTTTTCAATAGCTTCGTATATGCCTGTGTGACCCACCATATCACCGTTGGCATAATTAACAACGATGAAATCATATTTGCGAGTGTTGATAGCTTCAACGAGTTTGTCCTTAACTTCGTAGGCGCTCATTTCAGGCTTTAGGTCGTAAGTGGCAACTTTGGGAGAAGGTACCAATATGCGATCTTCGTTTTCATATGGGGTTTCGCGACCGCCATTAAAGAAAAATGTGACGTGGGCATACTTTTCTGTTTCGGCAATGTGAAGTTGTGTTTTGCCATTTGTGGCAAGATATTCGCCGAGTGTGTTTTGCACATTTTCTTTGTCAAATAGAATGTGGACTCCTGAAAATGAAGCGTCATAAGGAGTCATGCAATAATATTGCAATCCGGCAATGGTGTGCATGCCATGTTCAGGCATGTCTTGTTGAGTTAATACGACTGTGAGTTCTTTAGCTCGGTCATTGCGGTAGTTAAAGAAGATTACAACATCTCCTTCTTTGATTGTGCCGTCGAAAGAAGCATTATTGATAGGTTTGATAAATTCGTCGGTTACATTTTCATCGTATGACTCTTGCATGGCTTTTATCATGTCGGTGGCCTGTTTGCCTTTGCCTTCAACGAGCAGGTCATACGCTTCCTTTACGCGTTCCCATCTCTTATCACGGTCCATGGCATAGAAACGTCCGATGATAGAAGCTATTTTACCAGCCGACTTATCACAATGGGCTTGCAATTCTTCAATGAAACCTTTGCCACTGCGAGGGTCAGTGTCGCGACCATCCATAAAACAGTGGATGAATGTGTTGTCTATGCCATATTCTTTGGCTATGTCGCAAAGAGCAAATAAGTGGTCGAGAGAGGAGTGTACGCCACCGTTGGATGTCAGCCCCATCAAGTGTATTGATTTCCCATTGTCGCGAGCATATGAATAGGCATTGACGATTTCAGGGTTTTGTAGGATTGTTCTTTCTTTACAAGCTTTGTTTATTTTTACGAGGTCTTGATATACAATACGTCCGGCTCCAATATTAAGGTGTCCGACTTCGGAGTTCCCCATCTGTCCGTCAGGAAGACCAACATTTTCTCCGCTAGCCTGTAGTTGAGAGTGGGGATATTTATTCAACAATGAGTCCCAATAGGGAGTTGGAGTCGAGTAGATAACATCGCTTTTTGTGCTGTTGCCGATGCCCCAGCCGTCGAGAATCATTAATAAAGCTTTTTTAGCCATAGTTTTTTATCGTGTTTAGAGAGTTATTGATAATCAATAGTTGTTTGGGTGCAAAATTACGAAAAGAAAGCGAGTTTAAACGGTTTAATGCCATACAAAATTAGTTAATCATGCTAATGTAAACTTACCGTGTCGTCGCTTATGTCGGCTAATCGTTTTTTTACTAATCGACGCAAGGCTTCAATAACGTCGTGTTCGTTATGTGATGACTCATTAATTAGGTAGTCGATCGAGCGTGGAGCATTGCTAATCATGTATAAAAGGGAGTCTTCAAGTTGCTTGCGTTGTTGCTGTGTAAGTTGCTGCTTGTTGTTTGTGCGACAAACATCACACTTGCCACAGGGTGTTGTAGGATTTTCTCCAAAATATCTGAGCATGATGTTTACTCTGCATTTGTCGGGAGTGAATGCAAATTCTTTCATTGCATTTATTCGATGTTCGAGACGTAGTCGTTGTGTCTCATAAATAGTCGTTGGCAGGTCGATATGTTTTGGTAGTTCGCGTGATGTGGTATAATAGATATACGGAGTAGATTTGCGAGGTATGTAGTGAACAATATGTAATCGAGATAGTAGTAACATGGCTTCGTAAACACATTGTTCGCTGACTTCAGCGCGAGCTGCCAACAAAGCTTCGTTGATGTAAACGTAATCGGCAAAAAGCCCGGTGTATGACCGAAGCAACATGCGTAAAATCTTGTCGGTATTGTTGTCAAGATTGAGGTCGTATAAGTCGTTTTTATTGGCAATAACCATTACGCGTGATTGTGTGGCAATTTCCTCAATGTATTCAAAGTGTTGGGCTTGTGTGAGTAGTGCCATGGCGCTATGAGTCGCAACAGGGGGAAGGTTGAATAGCTTGACGAAAAGATTGAAATTGAACTCATATACTTGGTTGTAGCCACTGCCAACGGGTACTTCGACAAAGTTGCCGGCGAGTTCATATACGCGTCTTATAAAATCTTTGGGCGGAAATGAATCAGAAATGCGTCGGGTGAGTCGCCCTTTGTCGCTTGTCGATATTAACAAGACCGCAAATGCAGGTTTGCCATCGCGACCGGCTCGTCCCGCCTCTTGGTAATATTCTTCGAGTGAAGTTGGTGGGTCATAATGGATGACTACTCTGACATCGGGCTTGTCAATGCCCATGCCAAAGGCGTTTGTGGCAACGATTATGCGCAATTGGTCAGTCTTCCATTTTGATTGCTTATCGCTTTTGTCTTCAGGGGCAAGTCCGGCATGGTAGTAATCGGCTGAGTGGCCTAATCGTTGTAAGACTTCGGAAATTTCGCGTGTGCGACGGCGAGAGCGCACATAAACGATGGTGCTTCCCGATGTAGTGGAAATTATTTTATTGAGTAAGTTTTCTTTGTCTTCGTTGTAACGTACGATGTAAGACAAGTTGTCTCGCGTAAAACTTTTGCGAAACACCTTATTTTGTCTAAAAGACAATTTGCTCATGATGTCATCGACAACTTCTGTTGTTGCCGATGCTGTCAAGGCAAGGACGGGTGCTTCAGGAAATATTTTTCTCAACGATGCAATCTTCAAATAGGATGGGCGGAAATCGTAGCCCCATTGCGATATGCAGTGAGCCTCATCGACTACAATAAGGCGTATGTCCATAACTCGGAGAGTGTCGATGAAATTTTGTGACTGAAGTTTCTCGGGCGATACATAAAGTAATTTCGCTATGCCCAAGCGACACCGGTCAATTGCCAACTTGTGTTCTGATCGAGATAGCCCGGCATGCAGATATACCGCCTTGATATTGCGCTGACGTAGGTTGTCGACTTGATCTTTCATTAAAGAAATGAGTGGAGTGACAACGATTGTCAACCCGTCAAGATACATTGCCGGGACTTGAAACGTGATAGATTTGCCACCTCCGGTAGGCAATAACCCTAATGTGTCATGTCCTTGGAGGATAGAAATGATTATGTCTTCTTGGAGTGGACGAAATGAGTCGTACCCCCAATACTTGTGGAGTATGTCGTGTATTGCTTGTCGCATTACTGCTTTGAAACGCGTATCTCCTTTACTTGCAGTTGAATCATCCCGTTGGCGCTTTGATGCTTATTCTCTTCGATAGTGTAGCATATATCAAATGGCTTGCAAGAATGGATGTGCTCAAAGTGTTGCCCCATATTGAAAGCTATGCCATTGAACACTTTGCCTGAAGTGTTGTCTACGAGCTCGAGCTTGATGTGTTCGAGATGTTTTCCAACAAGTTTGCTTGTGCCGAAATCAAGTACTCCACGAGTGCAAAATACCGGTTTTTGGTTGCCAGGACCAAATGGGTTGAATTTGCGCAACAGTGAAATGAATTCCGGTGTTATTTCAGAGAAAGTCAAATAGGCATCAATGTCGAGTTGAGGTGTCAATTGGGTCGGTAATATATTGGCTGCAACATATTCTTCAAAGCGTCGTGTGAACTCGGGAATGTTTTCTTCCTTTAGAGATAATCCTACAGCATAGGTGTGTCCGCCAAAGTTTTCAAGTAAGTCTCGTGATGAGTCTATGGCTTTGTATATGTCAAATCCTTGAACAGAACGTGATGAGCCTGTGGCTAATCCGTTAGACAACGTCAACACTACCGATGGCTTATAGTAAAGCTCGGTAAGGCGTGATGCTACAATGCCGATGATTCCTTTGTGCCAATCTTTGTTATATATAACTATTGATTTCTTTCCGTTTAGCAACTCATTGTGCTTTTCAAGGAATGTGTTTGCTTCTTCGGTGATGCGCTTGTCAAGTTCTTTTCGATCTTTATTGTATTGGTCGATGTTCTTAGCTTTTTCATATGCGTCAGATAAGTCGCGTGCCACAAGTAGTTCGACTGCCTCTCGCCCGCTTTGCATGCGTCCTGAAGCATTTATGCGAGGCCCTATTTTGAAAATTACATCGCTGATTGTAATCTCTCGATTGCTCAGTTGGCAAATTTTTATGATAGCACGAAGTCCCATATTGGGGTTGGAGTTGAGGCGTTTTAGTCCCCAATATGCCATAATGCGATTTTCGCCAACCATAGGAACTATGTCTGCGGCAATGCTGACGGCGACAAGATCAAGCATGGCATCAAGTTCATTTGTTGTCAATCCATTGCTTTTGGCAAAAGCTTGCATGAATTTGAAACCAACGCCACAACCCGACAGATGTGGGCACGGGTATGTGCTGTCATCGAGCTTTGGGTTGAGGATGGCTACTGCCGGAGGTAGCTCGTCGTCGGGAACATGATGGTCGCAGATGATAAAATCTATACCAAGACTCTTGGCGTGTTTTATTTCATCGATGGCCTTGATGCCGCAATCAAGGATTATAATCAACTTTACACCTTCGGCGGCTGCTTCGTCGATTGTACGCATTGAAATCCCGTACCCTTCATCATAACGGGTAGGGATGTAGTAAGTGATGTTGGAGTAGAAATTTAATAGGTACTTGTATACCAATGCGACGGCTGTAGTCCCATCGACATCATAGTCTCCAAATACCATGATTCTCTCCTTTGACCCCATGGCTTTATTTAGCCTATGTACAGCTTTGTCCATATCGGGCATGAGGAACGGGTCGTGCAAATCTTTGAGTGAGGGGTGGAAGAAACGTTCCGCCTCGTCAATCGAAGTTATGCCTCGCTGAACCAAAAGCTCGCTAATAGGAGCACAGTTGGCGTATTTTTCCGCCAAGCCAGTCTCTAATTTTTGTTCTTCTGTAGTAAGGGGTAAGTAATTCCATTTACTTATCATTTATGTTGTTTTTTATTTTTTTGCACGCCAAAAGACTTGAGCCTTAGGGGACAAGTCGAGGAGTAGAGAGGGAGAGGAGTATTTAAATCTATGCTTCCGTGTATGTTTGAGGAGAAACGGATGAGCAAATTCTCTATGTAACGCAAATATAGCCATTTCTTTTGAGAAAATGGCTATATGTATAAGGGATTTATGGAAATTTATACTTTGGTAAAATGCGCGTGTGTTGAAATGATATTTAATTAAGAATTTTGTGAAATATGAACATCCATTTGTGGGAACGGGAAGTTTATGCCGTGTTTGGGCAATTCTTTGTATATTTTTTCATTAATGTCAAAATATACATTCCAGAAAAATTCGGAACGAGTCCACGCTCTGACGGTGATGTCAACGCTAGATGCTGATAATGAACTGAGGGCAATAAATGGAGAGCGATCTGCTCGTGGGAGTGTAGCCAAAGTTTTAGCGTGTTGGGCTTCGATGTGTCGACTCAGAGATGGTCGTTTATGGCAAAAGAGTCGCTTGAGCACACTTTTTTTCTTATGGCTATGAGCAGAGTCTGTTGAGTTGAGGTCTTCTTGTTGTTTTTCCGGATCGGGGATTTGTCGCATTTCCCGGTCGTCTTCTATATATTTCTTAACGATGCGGTCGTCGTCGAGTAGCATTTGCATAATGGAGTCGCGAGCTGTATCGTAATTATCTCCATAGGCTATGGAAATAGTCCAATCGACGCGTCGATAATCTTCTTTGGAGTAATTGTTGATAGTGCCAGTTGATAATCCTCCGTTTGGTATTATTATCTGTTTATTGTCGGATGTGTTAATGATTGTGCTGAATATCTGTATTTCTTTGATTGTGCCGGAAAAGCCTTGAGCTTCGATATAGTCTCCGATTTTGTAGGGTTTAAGTAATAAAATGAGAACACCGCCGGCAAAATTCTGAAGTGTTCCGCTTAGAGCGAGACCGACAGCGACTCCTGCTGATGCAAAAATGGCCAAAAACGAACTTGTCTCTATCCCTAAAATGCCAATTACTATTATAAGCAAGGCAAAATACGATACAATGTTGACTACGCTTAGTGTGAATGATGTCAGAGATTTGTCGATGTTACGACGTAGAAAAATAGTGGTAATTATTTTGTGTAGTTTGCCAATGATAAATTTGCCTATATAGAAAACGATCAGGGCGATTGCAAAATGAAATGCAAAATCGACGAGTCCGTTTACGGCGCGATTAATCAACTCGTCAAGTGATACTCCTTGCAGTTTGCTTAATTCTTGAGTTACAGAGGGGATGGAGTCGGTTGCTTCAAAAATTTTTTCACTTTCGGAAGCCTCCATGTCGCTTAATACGTTGTCTACCAATTCGGATTGTAGCATGTTATAATAAGTTTTTATTCAGTTATAAAATATGGTGACATTACGTCAAGCCACCAGGATGTATACATGTAGCCTTTGTTGCGAATGTCGTCGGGAGTATTGACTATATATGTCGATAAACCGCTAAAGTGCTCGATGTTGAGCAAATTATAGAAATATACGCTTGGTGTATTGACTTTGTGGATTACAAAATCATTGATGCAATTGTTAAATCGCTCAATCAACATCTCGTCGTTGGTGAGGGATGTGATATAATGCCCAAAATCAAAGAAATAGGGACTAAACGTGCTCCCGGTCCCTAACAGTTGTGGCGCGAAATCAGTTGAGGTAGATGTGCTGTTGGCAAAAATTGATTCTGTCGCGTCGGCAACATCGTTGATTTTACTCATGTCGTAAAGAGCAAGTGTGCAAGAGCGGTTTTTGCCACTTCGTGCATTGTAGTAGTTGTAGGTGTTGTCTACAATTACTTTTAAATCGATATTTTCATCAAGCATTGCCGGCACATTGACATCATAGGGCATCCCATCAAGATGAATCTCGGTGGGAGAGGCTATTATATAGGGTGCGGTGTCGCGTAACTCGTATAGTGATTCGATGTTGCCCATATAGCAACAATCAAAATAAATAAAACTGAATGGTTGACCATGTAGTGCTATGGCAAGATCCGAAATCGTCATCGTTTTACTACGGTCTTCGCCCCATGATTTAGGTTGTATGTTCGATGGCGTGTTTCCGGTCTCTTCCAACCAGCCGCTTGAGTGACTCCACATGACAAGCCCATAGTCTTCGGCCGGAGCTAAAATAGCCATGTCGGTGAAAACTTCAGTCATGCGGTCGATAGAGACGGAAGATATGCTTGTCGAGTATTGTTTAAGCATGATCTCGCCATCTTTAGTGATTTCAGTTAAGGTCGGATCTGCATTGTAGGAACATCGGTATACTAAAAGACGACTATTGGGATTGGCATTTACTATACCTATGGTCATTTCGTCTAAGTCGTCAGAGTCACAACCGACACTCCCGAGACTATTTGATGAAACCATGTATACAAGTACGGTACGTATCGTAGGTGTTGTATCTTTGTCACGTTCATCATCATTGTCATCGCAAGAGAACAACAATATGGATAGTGATGATATTATAAGAGTGAAGAGTCTAAAATTGAGTTTCATGGATACAAATTTACTGAAAAGCGTTGAGAAAATCTACAATAAATGTATTTATGACAAAAGAGATTAATCATTGTAGCCCAGTTCTTGAAGTAATCGTTTGTTCCACAGTTTGCGTTCTTTGTCGCATATCCATCCCCATTTATTGAAGTACTTAATCATGTTTTGTATGTGAATGTTGAGCATAGCCCAACTTCTGTATGAGTCTGCGCGGTGGGCATGAACAATGGTGGCTTCCGGCCAAAACATGGTGCGAAAATGTTTATGCATGCGTCGTGTTATATCGATATCTTCAGGATACATGAAAAAGCGCTCGTCAAATAATCCGACGAGATTGAAACATTTAGTGCGAAAAAACATGAAACTACCTTGATGGTAAGGAACATTCATCGGCTTTTTGTGGTCATTAAATTTCAGTAAATATCGTCGGTCTATTTTTGAAACTAAATGTCGAGGTAGGAATCTCCTGAAAATTAAATCGGTCGGGGTTGGGAGAAGACGGCATGTGTATTGCATTTCTCCATTTGGATAAATGACGTTGGGGTGAACTTGTGCGACATCATGATTCTTATTCATATAGTCAACGATTTTATCCAAAATTTGGGGCTCAAAATAGACATCTGAGTTTAGGACTAAATGATATTTGCTGTCCTCGTTAATGGCTTGTCGTAAGGCAATGTTATGTCCGGCACCGTAGCCGATGTTGTTGCTCCCTATGTATGTGATGTTGTTGTAGATCAAACAAAAATCAGCAATATATTTTTCATTGGAGTTGTCAATGACGTATATTTTTGAGATGAGGGGCGATTTGAGAGAATTTAAACAGGTTCTGAGTTCTTCAATATCTGTTTTAAATGTGACAATGGATACTGTAATCATTGTTGCCTTAAGATAATAGATGTATTAAATATCTAATATGTCGTTGACATGTCGATAACTACGAAGTTACGTAATTTTTTTAAATAATGAGGTCGCTTGGTCTTAAATAATGAAATTCCCGGCCAATTTGTTGATGTCGTTAATCATTGTGGGTAAGTCGTTGGTTTATATTGTCGAATGAATTAACTTTGTTATTACTAACAATTGTCTTATGGAAACGATGCAAAAACAGTTGATGATTATAATTGCGGTGTTGGCGGGTTGGCTGAGAACGGATGCCGAGGTGTTTTTAAATGAAGACTTCGATTATTCGACGGTATTGCTCGTTTCGGGTGGAAAATGGGTGAGATATGGAACTCAGTCTGACAGTTCAATCCCAATTATTGATGGCTCATTAACCTATGATGTCTATCAGCCTAAAAACATAGGAGCTTCAATTGCATTGATAGAAACGATTTCTTCTGAAAAACTGCAATATGTCATAAGAGATAATGGCTCAGAACCATTGTCGGGATGTGTATATTATTCAGCCTTGATTAATGTAGCTGCATTGCCATCGGGTAGTAAAACATCGGCATTTTTGTGTCTTGCCGGTTCTAATTCAAGTGGAAAGGTCGGTGGCAATATCGTTGGCAGTGAAGGGGGCGGATTGTTTGCAAAAGTTCAAGACGATGGTTTTGTGTTTGGGGTAAGTCGCAATGTTTCTGTGGCAGGAAATGCATTTGACAAGGTCTGTTGGCACGATGTCGTGTGCCAGAAAAGGATTACGTATTTAGTAGTTGTGAAATATGAAATTGTCAGCGGTGTGGCTAATGACAAAATTTCTCTGTGGGTTAATCCGGTTTATGAGGGAGACGAGCCCGAGCCTGACGTCGTAGCAGACGATGGCTTGTTGTCGGAAAGCCTGAATGACGTGCGAGCTATAGAGCTGAGGCAAGGGTCGACGGCATTTGCTAAAATCCCAAACGTCAGAATTGATGCATTGCGTGTGGCTTCGACTTTCGATGAGGTGTTTTATCCGGAGGGGCATGGTGAAGAAGCGCAGCCCCGACTGGAATTGTCGATGGTGGAGATTGACTTTGGTGACGCAGATGAGGGTGTGGCATATCGTAAGGTGGTAAATGTCAAAGGCTATGACCTAAAAGATGATGTTAGGGTAGAAGGTATGACTTCCGGCCAATTGTCTACAACTTCCCTTGTTTTGGCAAAAGAAGATGTTGAAGATGATAACGGGTGCGACATCGAGTTGATACTCGTTGCCGATAATGGCGACATCAATAGTGATTTGATTACATTTTCTTCATTTGATGCGATGCCGGCGACAATATCGGTTACTTGGAATATGATTGCCGGAGTTGAGGTCGTGAACATTGAAGAAGACAACATCGTGGAAAAATATGACCTTTATGGTCGCAGGGGCATGTCTGACCTTGATGGAATATATTTGATAAAATTGTCAAATGGCCGAGTCGTAAAAGTCATTATCGGGCGATGAAGACTTGGATAGACGGCCTATCTTAGTCAAATAGGCCGGTTGATAAATAACGCTCACCTGTGTCAGGTAGTACTACGACGATGGTTTTTCCGGCATTGCATTCTTTCCGGGCAAGGTGAATGGCTGCTGTTGCGGTAGCCCCCGACGAGACTCCGACAAGTACACCCTCGTAGCGAGCAAGCAAGCGAGCTGTGGCAATGGCTTCGTCATCTGATACAGTAAGTATTTCATCAACAACAGAGGCGTCATAGTTTTCAGGAATGAAACCGGCTCCAATACCTTGTATCGCATGTTTCCCGGCTTTGCCACCCGACAAGACGGGTGATGCCGATGGCTCTACGGCTATGGTGGTTATGTGAGGGGACAATTCTTTTAGCTTACGAGATGTTCCGCTCAGTGTTCCTCCTGTGCCAACACAGGCTACAAAGATGTCGAGCGTTCCATTAGTGTCTCGCCACAATTCTTCAGCTGTGGTTGTGTAGTGGATTGTAGGGTTGGCTTTATTGGCAAATTGCTGTAAAATTATTGACCCCTCTATCTCTTTATGTAATTGTTCGGCCCGAATGATTGCACCGGCCATACCGTCATCTCCGGGTGTTAAAACGATTGTCGCGCCGAGTGCACTGAGTAATTTTTGACGTTCGATGCTCATGGTTTCCGGCATTGTCAAAATGAGATGATAGCCTTTGATGGAGGCCACCCAAGCAAGTCCTATTCCGGTGTTTCCGCTTGTTGGCTCTATGATGTGTCCTCCGGGCTTAAGAACGCCACGTCTCTCGGCATCTTCAATCATGGACAAAGCGACACGGTCTTTGACGCTTCCTCCGGGATTGAAATATTCCAACTTGGCTAAAATGTCGGCTTTTAGTCCTAATTCTTTTTTCAATATCGAAAGCTCAAGCAATGGAGTGTTGCCAATAAGTTCGGTGAGACTGCTATATACTCGTTTCATAACACAAATCTTAATTATAAAAACACAAATATAACCGATTGTTTTTGCATATGCTAAATATTAACGCAAATGGCATGTTAAAGAGTGTAATTTGCAGTCGATTGATAAATAATAAAATTACATTTGTATATGCTATGTCTGCGACAGGTTATATTCGGATTGATTATGTTTGTCTCGATATTTAATTTAGATGGACAAACACGCAATGTCGTTATTGCAGACTCGACCTCTAGCATGCCATTGCCAAATGCTTCGGTATTTGATAGTCAAGGGAAAATTGTCGGTATTTGTGATGAACGGGGTGTGATGCCCTATATTTCTAAATATAGCTTTCCTATAACAATTCGTTATCTGGGCTTTTGTGAAAAAGTTGTTAATGAAATCCCCTCAGACACAATTTTTCTTAGAGAAAGTTTTGCCGAATTACCTGAGGTGATTGTCGAATCACGTAAGCATAAGGTTTTGCATATGCTTGCATATGTGAGGGAGTATTCAACATTGTCAACATATACCGATACGGTGTTTATGTTTCGTGAAAAGATGGTCGATTTTATGATTCCTCCGGAGAACTCGGGTTTTAAAGGATATAGAAATCCAAGGATTTTAAAGAGTAAGTCATATTATCGCTTTACCGATTCCGAAGGACTGGACAGTGTAAGTGACGAGTGTCGGCATTATTTTTCGTGGTCGGATTGGATTGGAGTCATAACACCTCCCAAAATAGGTGATGGGCTCAAAAATGTGGCAGTGGGAACTGATACATTGATGGGTAAGTATAGTCCGACTGAAGTATGGACTAAAAATAATGATAGAGTGACTATTGATGTCAATGTTTTGGCCGATACGGTGAGCCGTAAGTGGGTGCCAAATCTTTCTATTTTCTTTCGCAATAATCTTGATTTTGAGAATTTCAGGTTGCGTTACAATTATGACAATGTCGTAGGCGACTCTATATCGTTGATTGACCTGACCGGTTACTCGTTCAATATCGAATCAAACGGCAGAGGTCGTGATATGTTCCGTTTTAACAAAGTCGATGAATCGTTTTGTGTCAGCACTTATACCGAAGTCTATATTTTAGACAAGGAATACATTACCGAGAAAGAGGCGAAAAAATGGGGAAAACATAACTTTAAATCAGATGAGATAGAAATATATGAGCCGGCCGATGCGCCATGTCTTCAACCCTCAATTTTGGCTCTTGTAGACCGAGTGAATGATGTGAATCATAATAAAATCAGGCTTGCAATAGCTCCCGATCGCCGATTGGTGGGACGTGGCGTTGTAAGGCAAAATATCGGTCAACGTGTGCTTCAGTTATTTAAAATGGCAACAGGAATTAGCCGTTATAGGGCTAAAAAGAATTGGGAGCGTCAATGGAATGATATGAGACAAGAAAGGATGAAACAAAAACGTGATTCGGAAAAAGATGACTGATGCCAACTTGCTATAAGTTTGTTGATGCGTTTTTATTCTTTTTTTCATGATAGTTTTCGCCATTAGGTGGAATAGAATTGTTACCTTTGTGGTAAAATTAATTCTAATCACCTTGAAGCATAGGACAATGAATGTAGTTGACAGATTTCTGCAATATGTGAAGTTTGACACACAGAGTGACGAACTTACAAATTTATGGCCATCAACACCGGGCCAAATGATTTTTGCTCAGCATCTTGAAAAAGAGCTGATTGCCATGGGCTTGCAAGACATTACTCTCGATGAAAATGGATACCTGATGGCGACTTTGCCGGCCAATATCGACAAGCCTGTGCCAACAATAGGATTTATCGCTCATCTCGATACTTCGCCCGATATGTCGGGTCGACACGTAACCCCACGCATCGTGGAAAACTATGTCGGTGGAGACATAACTCTCAATGAGGAAAAAGGAGTTGTGTTGTCGCCTGAGGAATTTCCTGAACTCAACCATTATATTGGCCAGTCTATTATTGTTACCGATGGCAATACGTTGCTCGGCGCTGACGACAAAGCCGGAATCGCAGAAATCATATCTGCCATCGATTACTTAATCAAACATCCCGAAATAAAGCATGGCAAGATTCGTATTGCATTCAATCCTGATGAAGAGATTGGGCAAGGAGCACACAAGTTTGATGTGGAAAGATTTGGCTGTGAATGGGCTTACACTATGGACGGTGGTGAAATTGGTGAATTGGAGTATGAAAACTTTAATGCCGCGGTTGCAAAGGTTACATTCCGTGGTCGAAACGTACATCCCGGCTATGCCAAGCATAAGATGATTAACTCTATGCGCATTGCCAATCAATTTATTATCATGCTTCCTCGTTGGGAAACGCCTGAACATACCGAGGAGTATGAAGGATTTTATCATCTGGTGTCGATGAAAGGCAGTGTTGAGGAGGCTGAATTGACATATATCATTCGTGACCATGATAGAGACCGCTTTGAGCGTCGCAAGAAAGAGTTGGAACATCTTGCACGTAAAATTAATCACGAATATCCCGATTGTGCGTCGATTGAAATAAAAGACCAATACTATAACATGCGAGAAAAGATTGAGCCGGTAATGCATGTAATAGATATTGCACAACAAGCCATGCGTAATATTGATGTTGTACCAAAGGTAGTGCCGATTAGGGGTGGTACTGACGGTGCACAACTTTCATTCAAGGGGCTTCCTTGTCCCAATATATTTGCCGGGGGCCTCAATTTCCATGGGCGATATGAGTATCTGCCAATCCCATCGATGGAAAAAGCGATGATGGTCATAGTCGAGATAGCGCGTATAGTTGCGCAACGGTAATTCTGACGGATGTCACACTGTTCTAAGCCTACTCTTATTATAATTACGGGTCCGACAGGGTCGGGTAAAACCGATTTGTCTATAAAGTTGGCCCAACATCTTGGCTGTGACATAATATCGGCCGATTCACGTCAGATTTATAAAAGACTGCCTATTGGAACGGCAGCGCCTACGCCGGAGCAATTGGCCATGGTCAAGCATCATTTTGTAGGGGTATTGGAGTTGGACGACTATTATAGCGCGGCTCGATATGAAGAAGACGTTATGGCATTGTTGCCTAAATTATGGCAACATAAGCCCTATGTGATTATGTGTGGCGGTTCGATGATGTATGTAGATGCAGTTACAAATGGCATTGACGAATTGCCCACAATATCAGATAATGTACGTAATCAAGCGATGGCTATTTATGAACAAGGTGGCCTGAGTGCTCTTCATGCGACATTGAAGACTCTTGATCCTGATTATGCTTCGTATGCCGATCCGTCAAACCATCGTAGATTGATACATGCCATTGAAATATCAATGGAGGCCGGAATCCCATATTCGGCTTTACGTACGGGTAATAAGAAGATTCGGCCGTTTAATGTTGTCAAAATGATAATCGATTATCCTCGCGAAATTTTGTTTGAACGCATAAATCGGCGAGTAGATGCAATGATTGAAGCCGGATTTATTGAGGAAGCACGAAATGTCTATCATTTGCGACATCTCAATTCTCTTAATACTGTAGGATATAAAGAGTTGTTTGCATATTTTGATGGAAAGATGACTTTGGATGTCGCGATACCGCGAATTGCCAAAAATACGCGAGTGTATGCAAAGAAACAACTCACTTGGTTGAAACGAGATGAGTCGGTGTTGCGACTGTCGCCCGAGTGTGCCTATGAGCAGGCTGTTGCCGAAATTGACCAGCTGATTGATGTTCAATAAGCTTTTCGGTACTTATCAGATGCATCATCCTCTAATATGTTTAGGTAGGACGAATAGCGTGATTGAGCTATTTGATGATTTTCAAGAGCGTCCAAAACTGCGCATCCGGGTTCATGTGTGTGGGTGCAGTTGCCATATCTGCAATCACTTGATATTTTAAATATCTCAGGGAAATAATGGGCGACTTCGTGTTTGTCAAAGTCGATAGTGCCAAAGCCTTTCACCCCGGGGGTGTCTATAATCCATCCGCCATTGTCTGTAGGATACATTTCAGAAAAAGTGGTGGTGTGCATTCCGGTGTCGTGTAAGTCAGAAATGGCGGCGGTACGCAGAGACAAACCGGGTAATATTGCATTTATGATTGAAGACTTGCCGACACCCGAGTTGCCCGACAATAACGTTGTCCGATTTTGTAAAAGTTCTTTTATTTGTCTGATGCCCTCACCGGTTTGTGCTGATGTGTGCATCACTTTATATCCGATTGACTTGTATAGATATGTGACGGCTTCGAGGTATTGCTGGTCTTCCTCATCTATGAGTAAGTCAACTTTGTTTATTACTATAACGGCCGGCACTCTATATGCTTCAGCGGTAGCCAAAAATCGGTCTATAAACGTGGTCGATGTCATAGGATGGGCCAATGTGACAATTAACATGGCTGTGTCAATGTTTGCCGCAATGATGTGTGACTCCTTAGATAAATTGCTGGCTCGTCGTATTATGTAATTGCGACGTTGCGCAATTTCGGTAATAAATGCGGTGTCATCGGTGTTTTCTGATATTTTCACATGGTCGCCTACGGCAACCGGATTGGTGGTGCGTATGCCTTTTAGGCGGAAGTTGCCTTTAATCTTACAATTGTATTCGCGACCGGAGGCGTCCATTACCACATACCAACTGCCGGTGTTTTTTATTACAAGCCCTTCATTCATTGTTAATTATCGCCAATTATAGTTACTACCACTTTGCGTTGTCCCCCATTGTCTCTAAATTCACATAAATATAAACCTTGCCATGTGCCCAGATTTAGTTTCCCGTGAGTAATAGGCAACGTCAGCGAGGTGCCTACTATTAATGATTTAGCATGTGCAGGCATATCGTCTGCACCTTCAAACGTGTGTGTATAGTATGGTGCGTTTTCCGGTACTAAACGGTCAAATATTGCAGCTAAGTCGTGGTGCACATCAGGATCGGCATTTTCATTTAATGCCAATGCTGCTGAAGTATGCTTTATCAAGAGATGCATTAAACCATGCTTAGGCAGGTTGGGTAATGCATTCAACACCTCATTAGTGATAAGATGTACTCCTCTATTATGGGGTCTTAATGCTATTTCTTGCTGAAATATCATAACGTATTGCTAATTGCTTTAATGACACAAATTTAGTGTAATTAATTGAATTATAAAATAAATAACTATAAAAGTTGTATAAAGTCCTCGAGTTGTAAACGGTTAATAATCAGCGATATGTGTGTTTGATAAACTTATCTATGCAAAAAATTGTTATTATTATACGTGTTTTATTGTAAAAAAATCGTAAATTTGCGCCGTTTTTATCGGAATTAATATTTTTGAGAAAGCTGAAAAGACGTTTAACTAAATTAATTCATTCAAAAAATGAACATTGAAACAATTGGAAATTTGGCTGGATTGGTATGGAATGCCCTAAATGAAACCAACGAACTTGGAACAAAGCAAATCAAAAAAGTTACCAAGCTCAAAGACAAAGAACTTTTTGCAGCTCTTGGCTGGCTGGCTCGTGAAGGCAAAATTTCGATTGCTGAAGGCGAAGGCACAGAACTTGTGGTGACCCTTCTTTAATTGGGCGGGCGTAAGGCTAAGCCTTAGCAAATCCTGATATAACCGGCGTATGCGCAATATTTAGGCGCGTACGCCGGTTTTTTATTTCAATAAAGTCGCAACGCGTGTTTTGTCGGCGCCGAGTTCTATGGCGCGTTGTGCATCAGCTTTGGCGTCGTCTGGTCTAAAACGCAATTTGTTGAGGCACGCTCGATAGACATACAACTCGGGGTCGTCAGGAGACAAAGCTAAACCTTCTGCGATGTCAGAGGATGCTTCGTCGTAACGTTGTAGCTGTATGTAGCATGCAGCTCGTGCGATGTAGTATTCTGTATCCGGTTCATTTTCTATCAGATCTCCATAGTGAGACAAAGCTTTTTCCCATTGCATGGTCGCTGAATAATAAGAGCCCATGGCAATGTCAGTGCTTATGTCGGTTGGAGCTACTTGTTCAAGACGTGTGAAATCACGTTTTGCAATGTCGAGTTTGCCCTGATGTAAAGCCATCATACCGTGCACAAACAAAGGTTCGACCAAGGTAGAGTCGATGGCGAGAATGCGACCATAATCGTCGTATGCGTCATTGTCCCGGCCTACTGCAATAAACACTTTGGCGCGATTGTTCAATACAGCAATCAAAGTGGGAGCAATGTCGTATGCGGCTGTAAGTGTAGCAATGGCTTCATCTGTTTTCCCTTGATTGTATTGTACAATGCCAAGATTGGAGAGGAGAAGCACGTTTGACGGATTGCCGGGTTGGCTGCGCATTGCCGTCAGTAAGTAATTTTCTGCATCATCCCATCTTTCTTCAGCTATAGCGGTGTCGGCTTCTCCCATCAGATTGAAATATTCGTCATTATCGGAAGCCCATGTTGTGATACTTATGGCTGATATTATCAAATATATTAAGAGACGCAACATATCAGTGTTATTTTATTGCAAAGATAACACATCAACTCACGTAGACATTAATATTTAGCCATTTTTTGGGAATTTCAAGTAGCATTAAATATTTTGTAAGGATAATGAAATCGTAAAAGCATGTTTGGTTGGTTCATTGTAGGGCGTTGTAATATTTTTTGAGTAACTTTGCCGAAATAACAATAGTAAACTCATTTTGTCACGTTGATATGAACAAAATATTAGAAAAAGAGCATTTCTCTGAAAAGGTGGTTAAATTAGTGGTCGAGGCGCCAATGATTGCCAAGTCTCGTAAGGCCGGTCACTTTGTAATAGTGAGAGTAGGAGAACATGGAGAGCGTATACCTTTGACAATTGCAGATGCAGATGTTACCAATGGCACAATAACATTGGTGGTGCAAAATGTTGGGGTTTCGTCTGCAAAAATATGTGCACTTGAAGTTGGAGACTGTCTGACCGATGTCGTTGGTCCGTTGGGACAGGCTACTCACATTGCCAATGTCGGCACTGTAGTGTGTTGTGGCGGAGGCGTTGGAGTAGCTCCGCTGTTGCCAATAATTAAGGCGATGAAAGGAGCCGGTAATAAAGTTATTACAGTACTTGCTGCTCGAACAAAAGATTTGGTGATTTTGGAAGAGCAAGTGCGACCTTATTCCGATGAGGTGATTGTCATGACCGACGATGGCAGCTATGGAAACAAGGGATTGGTTACAGATGGAGTCGAAAGCGTGATTAAGCGGGAAAAGGTTGATATGGTAGTGACCATCGGACCTGCAATCATGATGAAATTTGTGTCGTTGTTGACTAAGAAATATGAAGTGCCTACAATGTGTTCATTAAATACCATCATGGTTGATGGAACCGGTATGTGTGGCGCTTGTCGAATAACTGTCGATGGCAAGACTCGGTTTGTGTGTATCGATGGCCCTGAATTTGATGCTCATAAGGTAGATTTTGATGAAATGCTGATGCGTTTACGTTCATATAATTAAATCATAGAAAATGGCAAATATACAAAATACATCTTCCCCTCGTGATGCTAAGTGGCGCGAGGAACTCCGTAAGGCAACACCGGTAAAGGAACGTACTGCAATACAACGTGTCAAGATGCCTGAACTGGCTCCGGAATATAGGGTAACTTGCAACGAAGAGGTCAATCAGGGACTTGATGAAAAACAGGCAGTAGTAGAAGCTACGCGTTGTATGGATTGTCCCGACCCTCAATGTGTTACCGGCTGTCCGGTTGGGATTAATATACCCGGGTTTATAAAAAACATCGAACGCGGAGAGTTTGCAAAGGCCGCAATGGTGTTAAAGGAAACAAGTGCATTGCCGGCAGTATGTGGTCGTGTGTGTCCACAAGAAAAGCAGTGTGAGTCGCGATGCATCTATCATAAAATGAAAAAGCAACCGGTGGCTATTGGTTATCTGGAACGATTTGCCGCAGACTATCAGCGTCGGAGTGGTGAGAAATGTTTGCCCCATGTTGAGCCGGCAAATGGAATAAAAATTGCTGTAGTGGGCTCAGGGCCGGCAGGACTGTCGTTTGCCGGCGATATGGCCAAAAATGGTTATGACGTAACTGTCTATGAGGCTCTTCATGAAATCGGAGGCGTATTGAAGTATGGAATTCCTGAGTTCCGTTTGCCAAACTCTATTGTAGAGGAAGAAATCAACGGGCTTAGGGAAATGGGCGTAACTTTTATAAAGGATTGCATTGTGGGTAAGACCCTAAGTTATGATGACTTGCATGAGTTGGGTTATAAAGGCATATTTGTAGCTTCAGGAGCCGGATTGCCACGATTTATGGGCATCCCGGGTGAAAACTTCAACGGAGTCATGTCGAGCAATGAGTATCTGACACGTGTCAACCTCATGGGAGCCGGACGACCCGATTGTGATACCCCCGTTCTTAAAGGAAAGCGAGTGGCTGTCATAGGAGGAGGAAACACCGCAATGGATTCGGTGCGCACGGCTCGACGTATGGGAGCTGATGTCGCAATGATTGTCTATCGTCGAAGCGAAGAGGAGATGCCGGCACGGGTGGAAGAAGTGAAACATGCCAAGGAGGAAGGGGTGCAGTTCATGACACTTCACAATCCAATCGAATATCTTGCCGATGATTCGGGACGTGTAAATATGATGCGTGTGCAACGCATGGAACTTGGCGAACCCGATGCTTCAGGACGTCGTTCGCCGGTTGCTATTGATGGGGCTGTCATAGATGTTCCGGTTGACTTGGTAATTGTGAGTGTTGGCGTTTCGCCCAATCCACTTATCCCAAATGCAATTCCTTCACTTGAGATATCCAAGCGAGGTACAATCATAGTCGATGAGACGACTATGCAATCATCGCTCGACGACATTTATGCAGGAGGAGACATCGTCAGAGGAGGTGCAACTGTGATTTTAGCGATGGGCGATGGCCGTAGAGCGGCTGCAGCCATGCACGAGCGTTTGCGCTAAATAAAGTGTTCCTGAAAATAATTAGGGCGACCACAGCAATATTCATGTTGAGGTCGCCCTAATTGTTTGTTAAGTATCAAGATGGTGTTTAATTGCTGTTGAAATCAGAAATGTCGAGTGGCTCAAAGTGGTAGCCCATGCGTTTTAGCTGGATTGATGCTCCAATGCGATACATTACACGGCATGCGCGGGCAAATATATGAAAAGCCATGGTGCTTTGTGGCTCTATCTGCTCATGGCGAATGAGGGTTATCGCTGTTTGTGCACAACGACGCAGCATGGCTTCAATGTCTTTAGCCTCTTGACTATCCAGCATGATGCCGAGTTGCGACTCTAACACATGTTCGTCTAAGTCGTCAAACCCTTGCCGACCGTAAAAATCTTTATATCCTATAGTGGAGTATGTTGTCCAGTCAGAGTCCCAACCATGAGCCATGCCCATGCCTAAATAAGCTGCCCATGCTACAGACACTGTGGGATATTGCTGTACTTGAGGCACTGCATCGGCCATGTATTCCGGTGCAATGTCATGCCAACGATTGTCGATGTCGTCGGTGGCAAGTAATGTCCCGTCTAGCATTTTATACATAGTGCAAAGACGCAATAATTCGTCAAGTACTTTTCCTTCAAATCTGTTTAAAAATTCAATATCTGCCATGATTATAAAAGTCTAATACAAAATTAGCAATAAATAGCGACACGCCAACATTGGCAACCCTAAAACGTAACACTATAGGTGTAAAACGAAATATCAGTCATTCGGAGATAAAATAACGGTAGAGTCCGGCATTGTCAGACTCTACCGTAGGTAACGAATATTGTTCTGTACTATAAATTACATAGTGTCGTGCAACTTGAAAAAGTCAAATGTTGCCGATGTCGAAGGTTTGCCGACATGAATCAGGCCGGGGCGGAAGACTCTATCCCATCTAAGCATGTATCCGCCATCCATGGGCGTGGGCAGCATCGACTTCCATTGCTTGCCGTTGTCGCTATAGAATGCGTTGATTTCACGACCGTTATTAATCGAGATTTTCAAGTGAACACTGCCATTTATGTCTATGTCTTGGTTTATTTCTCGATTGCCATCTTTTATAATGACAAGTTGTAGGTCATTGCCTGTGACGAGCAATTGCAACTGGTTGTTGTTGTCTCCATATAGTGTCAGTCCTTGTCCGGCGGTGTCGGATGGTTTTACTTTTGTTGAAAATTCATAACATGAAGTGCGAGGACGAACGCATATTGCATTGCTGTTGTTTTTACTATCGCCCGATAGTTTAAGTTTGCCTTTGGCGATTTTTGCTGTGACATTACCGTTCATGTAGTCCCACGTCCAAGCCAAGTCAAGGCTTCTGCCGTTAAAGTCATCAACAAAATCGGTCAATGTTTTTTGAGGCATATTGGTGAACGGTAACCTATAACTCATTTGCCCGTTGTTTTGAGGAGCAAATTTAGCCCAACCGTCGGCAGTCATGATTAGCTCATGTAGAGCCGGTTGGCGACCGACAAAAAATTCGCTACCCTTGACGTAGCTATGGCATAGGTAGAATAATCGACCGTCCGGGGTGTCAACAATAGAACCATGCCCAATCGATTGGTAACCGTTGTCGTCATTGCCATTAAGAATCGGATTGCCGGCATATTTTTCATAAGGGCCTTCAAAGTGTTTGGAGCGAGCAATTCTTACCTCATAGTCGCTTCCCGGCCCACAGCATCCGCGTGCTGCATATATGATATAATAGTAGTCGCCGTGTTTAAAATGACATTGACCTTCCATGCCGATATTTTCATCATCGACAAGCATTGAAAATGGTTGGCCGATGCGTTTGAGCCCGTCATCGGACAGTCGTTGCCCTACAATCTCAATGGGACGGTGGTCAAGGCCGTAGGCTTTCCATGAAATGTAGAGTTTCCCATTGTCATTGTAGACATAAGCATCGATTGATTCTTTTCCGAAATCTACTACAATGCCGTGGTCGGTGAAGTCGGTGGGCGATTCAGCCGGTGCTGTAGCAACGCCGATACACGAGACACCGTCGCTATCACGACGTGCCGAGTAGTAGCAATAGACTTTATCATTGTGCTTGAAAAATTCAGGAGCCCAAAAGGAGTTGCGTGTCCATTCGGGCTTTTTTGAAAATATGTGTCCGACTTGTTCCCAATTGACTAAGTCGTAGCTGTGGAAAACGGGATAATGCGGTGCCCATTCCGATGACGTTCCGGTGGCATAATAGTTGTTGCCAATGCGCATGATTGTCGGGTCGGGAACATCTCCGCGTATGACAGGGTTGTCATAGGTCTGACCAATGGCAACCAATGATGTTGCCATTAGTAATAAACTTAGATATAAAGCTCTCATGTTATGGTTTTGGCGTGTTTTTGTTGAATACTTTTTTAAAGAAAAGCATGTGATAATCAAGTGAGTTATTCCAGTATTCGCTTGTGTGACCACCAGGGCGTGTGGTGAAATCGTGGTCGATCCCTCGGCCAAGCAGGCGTTGGTGGAATTCTTTGTTTACTTCAAGGAAAAAGTCAGCTTCACCGCAGTCGATAGTTATGGCGAGATCTCCATTTTGTATGCGGTCAATTTGATTTATAGCTGAGTGCTTGTCCCAAGTGTCTTTATTGGCGGCCATTTCTCCAAGTTGGTCTTTCATGCCCCAGTTTTGTGGGAATGGGCGAATGTCGAGTCCGCCACTCATGCTGCCTACGGCACCAAATACATCGTGGTGGCGTAGGGCATTGTACATGGCTCCGTGTCCACCCATGCTCAATCCGGTTATTGCGCGATGATTGCGGTCGGCAATTGTAGGGTATTTGCTGTCGATGTGGCTGATTAGCTCTGAAGAGATAAATGTTTCATATCGTACGTCATTGTTTACCGGACTGTCCCAATACCAACTTAGCTGTCCGTCGGGGCATACGATAATCACACGATACATATCGGCGAGTCGTCCGAGCTCCGGTTTTATGCCCAACCAACTTTTTGCATTGCCAAAAGCTCCATGCAATAGGTATACGACCGGATATTTGCGGAGCTCGTTTGCAGAAGCCTGTCGATGATGATTGCGTTGTGATGGCGTTAGAACAATGGTTTCAACATTTTTTTTCATGGAGGCACTATACACTTGTATAGTGTCGATTTGAGCCGCGTTGGCAATGATGACTGCGCACAAGACGCATACTGTGATGAAAATTCGTTTAATCATATCTATAATTATTTAATGTTTAATTCGGTATTTAGAAGACGACCATAATCCAATGTTCCTATAAAATTAAAATAAAAAATCGACATGCAATAATGGATGAGTGGAAATTATTCGTCTTTAAAATATAAACAATTTTAAATTTAATGAAATAATTATGTTACCGCGAAAAACAATTATGGCATTGGCTGTGTGCGCAATGGCCTTTCCGGCAATTGGTCAAGTGAATCTTGCTGATGAACGACTGGAAGGAATAGAACTTGATTATGAGGGCTTGGACTATGAGAAAAAAGGGGCGAGCATATATCGAGATTTAACGTATTGGAACTTTTTTGCCAGCCGCACCAAGGGTTGGAATGGTGGTGACGGTGTGTACACAACGTTACTTCCTGAAGGCAATGTTTTTTGGTCGTTTGGCGATAGCTTTTTTGGCGTAGTATCAGAGTTCCGTAATCGTAAGCGTCCCAACAACCTGCCTCGAAATGCGGCAATGATTCAAGTGGGAGAACATTCTGCTGAGGATTTTATCACATTAAATGAATATGTAAGCACCGACCCTAATGATCGTGAACACTACATGAAGGGTAAGACTTGGTTGCGTCATCCCGATGGCTCAAAAACACAGGCGGAAATCGACAATGGCGACACCGATAGCAATAAGCTGTATTGGCCCGGTGATGCCACTGTAGTCACTGATGCAGATGGAGATCTTGTGCTTCAAATGTTGGTCGGCGCAGTAGATGACAAGATGTATCGCGATGAAACTTCGTTGGCTGAGTATTATCTTGATGGAACGCCGGGCGATGGTAAATATATGACCCTTAAAAAATTGACACAGCACATCGTGCCTTACACAGCAGGATATGGTTCTGCCATATTGGAAGATGGTGGACATTGCTATCTGTATAGCACGGAAGGTACCGGTGGATTTTTTGGTGGAGCATGGGCTATCGTGGCTCGTTCTAAGACTCTTGACTTACATAGTGAATGGGAATATTATATAAAAGATGAAAGTGGAAAGTTTGGGTGGACTACTACACCGCCTACACTTGAAGAACGTCGTCGTTCGAATATCTCAAATGACGATTGGGTAATGGAGCCGAGCGTATTTCGATATGGAGGCAAGTATTATATGGTTACTCAAGACATTGCCGGTGGAGCAGTGTATATATTGCAGGCCGAATATCCTTGGGGACCATTTAAGAACAGACATAAGCTATTTGAAATTCCTCAATCAGAGTTGACAAACTACAACACTTTTGTGCATCCACAATGTTCACGTACAGGAGAAATAGTAGTATCCTATAACATGAATCCTATAGATGAAGTGTATTATACAAAGGGAAGTAATGGTGAAGCAGTAGAAAATGTGGTTGGAGGATTCTGGCGAAACTTTAATGCATGGGGCAGTGCCGACCTTTATCAACCTCATTTCTTGCGTATTTTTAACTGGCAGAAAATCTATGGAGTAGAGAATATCGGCCCGATAACCGATGCTTGGTTAAATCCATACGATGGAGCCACCGGCAGCGAAGAGACAGTGGAAGCAAAATCTACTAATTTTACAGTATATCCTACTTCGGTCGAGTCTACGCTCAATATCGATGCGTCGGTAGATAATTATGCATGGCAGATTGTCAACTTGTCGGGAGTAGTCGTAAAGAACGGTAGTAATGATGATACTTTTACACAAATAGACGTTGCTGACCTTGCTTCAGGTATGTATATTGTGAAAGTTTATGGAAACGGGACTTCTGTATCTACCAAAATAATTAAAAAATAACAAACAATTATTATTAGCTTCAAGACAAAGGCATGAGCCATCGCTCATGCCTTTGTCTATTAATAAGGAAATCGATTATTTTATTAAGAAGGCAAAATGTGCAGGAATTTCGCCTGTGGTTTGACTCCATTTAAGCGTCCCGTCGGAACTATAACAATGCAAGCGTCCCGATGACACATAGTTGCGTCCATCGGCTATGTATATGTCACCGGTCAATGGGTGTACGGCAATTCCGGTGGGCTTTTTTATATTAATATCAGTGCCATCTGTGATAATGTTGTCATTGACCAATTCGAGAAGATTTAAGTCAAGTATACCGTATGAGATATTACTTTTGCCGGACATCTCGTTAGTCGCTACGCTATATATGTAGGCGGAATCACCCTTTATCCACATATCACTTACGGGGATGTCTATCTCGTTGGTTACGATACCAAGTGTGGAGTCGATTACAAAAAGCCGAGACGGCGTGGCGTTGTTGTCACCGCGAGAACTGACAAATATGCGTCCGTGAGAGTCGGCCTTTACCCTATGTAGATTTATGGCAACATCAATTGAGTTTTCGATGGTAAAATCAGATAGATTGATTACTGATACGGTTGTGTCATAGTTGGGCTTGCGGTATCCACCTGAATTGGCGACATACAATCGACCATTGGCAATTGCCATTTCTTCCGGCTGATATCCGACTTCTACGATGTCTACAATGTCGAGAGTCAAAGTGTCGACTTTGTATACTGCTCCGCGAGGGGCGTGAGGATCGATTTGTGCCGGAGCGACATAGCTGGATACGTATAAATGTCTGCCATGACCTATCGCGTATCGACAATTTGGAATGTCAACTTGTGCAATGCGTGTAGCATCAGATGCATTCATTACTTCTACTTTATGAGAACAATTGATTACGGCATATAATCGAGACCCATAAATTTCAAGGTCATTTCCAACATCTCCAAGTTCTTTTATGGCAGTAGGGTTGGTTTCTGCATATATATTGCTGTGGTATATACCCGCTGTTTCGTCAAAATAGTCGAGCGTAGCTTTGTTTGAGCCCATGTTTCCCTCGTTAAGCAGATAGAAACCGGCAACTGATGACGCTTTGGGCGGTTGTACATTGGTGGATTCTGATAATTGTATATAGATGTCACCTCGGCATGAAAATAATGTCGATAATAGAGCAATAATCAGTGAAAGATTTATGATTGGTTTCATCTTTTTTCGAGTTTGACTATTCCCCCGATTTCGGTAGAACATTCTCCTATTGCGCCGTTGGTCTGAAAAACTCCGGTGTATATTTTGATGAAGTCTATTTGTGGTGGGGCATCATTTTCTCCCAGAGCGTTGACCGCCCAGTCAAGGTCGATCATGGCGCCTTTGTCTGTGTTTTTGTGGTTGTCGGCATATCCAAAGTCAAATGTCATTAAAGCGTAAGTGTTGTAGTCGCTATTAAATACAGCATTGTCTGGCAATCTTCGGCCCGTCATGGTTATGCTTTCAGCGTTGTTCCAAAGAGGGAAATATGATTGTTCGTGGTAAGAATTTTTAGCGATATACCCCGATTTGTTTTGTGAGTCGGTCCATTGTATGTGTTTGTTGTCATCGCTATCAGATGTCGGAGCAAAGTATGTTACTGAATATTCATCGATTGATTTGTCATGAGCACTACCTTTTATCTCTAACCAAGTGTCATCGGCGAGGCCATTGCCGTTGGTGTCTTGCATTACCATGATTATGCCCGGTTCTGCACTTCCGGTACTATATCCAGCTGATGTCGTTGATGAACCAATGGAGTTGCCGAGTATTTTAAGGTCAAAGTCATTAGCGATATTAACTATTGGCTCATTGAGTTTTAAAGTTATATTTCCTCCCCAAGCGCCAAGTGTTACCATGTAACCGTAGTTGAGCAAGTCGGTGCATTTTGCAGCCATGATGTCGGCATCGTCGCCGTCTTCATATTCTGGTATTTCGTTTACAAATTGTCCGGGCGCCGGATTATAATCAAGAACAGAGACCATAACCATCGTTTCATTATATTTTGTATCTTCAGTGGGATTAGTCTCGGATTTGGTGTCACCGGGTTCGTCATCTGAACATGATGTTAATGTCCATGTGATGAATAATGACGTCGTGAATATTAAGGCTAATGGCAGTTTCATATAGTTAGTTTTATTGTTAGTTTGTAATTGCGTCCCGGCATGGGATAGTTAAGAATAACCTCATAATCTTGATTTAACAGATTGTTGACTTCAAGTCCCATGCGTGCAGAAATGTTATATAGCGAAAATTCTTTATATAATGATGCGTCATGAGTGTACCATGGTTGTTCATAATTGCGGGGAATGTTTTCCTGTGAATTATAGCGCTCGCCTGTGTAGATGAAACTATAGTTTAGATTCCATCCTTTCCAATTGCTCTGAATTGTGGTTGAGCCAGAATGTCTTGGAATGTAAGGTATCTGATGCCCATAGTATGAATCATCTCGGTCGGTAAAATCTCGAGCCTTCTGATAAGTATAGTTAAGACATAGGCCGATGCCAACATCGCATATGGATGCAGAAGCATCTGCAGAAATTTCGGCGCCTAATATTTCAACCTGCCCAAGATTGAGCATCGTCCAACGAAATTGCTGCCCCGATGGATATGCTATGATTTTATTGGTTACCTTATTGAAATATGCATTCCCGGTTATGGCTATGTGACGAAGTATGCTATTTGGCCAAGTCCATCGTCGAATAGTGCCAATGCTATATTGGTAGGTATATTCTGGCTTTAGTGTAGCATTGCCAATCTCAGTGTAATATAAGTCATTGAATGTTGGCATTCGGAATGATTTTTTTATAAAGGCATTTATGCTCCACAAATTAGAATGAAATGGCTCCCAGTTAAAAAACAAAGCCGGTGTCCACTCATGCCGCGATGACCATTTGCGCCCACCCGATAAGTCGTTGCCTGCGCGGTCTTGTAACAATGTCGCTAAAATGCTTGCTTGGATATTAAATCCATTAGCCTTAATTGCAGTTGCCATAGAGACCATTTCAGTGAATCGATGAGGGTAAGTAAATGATGGCAATGACGCATTTAGCTTGTTCCATTGCAGATCTGAGGCGATGGAAAAGTCCCACCACGACGTTATGCGGCGTAGACCAGCTATCGAAACATATATTTCTTGTTGCCAATATCGGTTGTCGACATACAGCATTTGAGGATCATCACGGAGGAAGTGAGTGTAATCGTTGGCATATTTTGCATTGATTTTGATCTCATAATCATGGCCAAGCAGATAATCAAAAGCTCCTTGAATAAACAAATTTCTATCCCATTGTCGTTCGCCGTTGAGGAAAACATTATTAACAATGGCTCCCGGAATGCCTCGCTCTGAGTTGTAAAAGTAAACTTTAGCTGACCATGAGCCTGATGGGAGAAACCCAAACAAAGATGATTCTGCTCTAAGTGCTTCTATGTCACCATTTTGCCGAGTCGCAGTAGTATCGTAGGCTATGGAGTTGTCAATATTTAAACGTTTGTAACGATATTTATATCGCCCGTTGGCATTAGTATATCCTACACTTGTCGACATAGTAAGATATCGGCTTAGCCTTTGCTCCCATACAAGTTCGGGGTTGACAAGACCAAATGAGCCGGTCTTGAATTGAGCAGATAGCCTGTGATTTTCACCCGATTGAAATCGAGGTCTTTTGGTGCGTATGTATATGGTTCCGGAGGAGCCAAAGTCTTTAGCGCTTTGAAATATGTTGCTCTTCTGTCCGTTGTAGAGTTGTATTTCTTCTATATTGTCGAGAGAATAACGTCCGAGGTCGATTTGCCCATTTTGGGCATTTCCTAGTTGTATTCCGTCGTAAAAAATCCCGACATGGTTGGTGCCCATTGATCGGATGTTGACAGTCTTAATGCCACCCACGCCTCCAAAGTCTTTTAATTGAATCCCCGAGAAATATCTGAGAGCGTCGGCAACAGATTGAGCGTTGAGCGTTTTTAGTTTTTTTTCATCGATAGATTGTGCTGGAATTATCTCTTTCTGTCGATTCTCAACAACCACAATTTCATTCATTTGATATACTGAATCAAGCCACACATCAAGTGCATCGGCATGAAGGTATTCCGATGTACTCAAGACACATACAATTGTCGATAGAAACGCTATTCTGGTTATGAGAGACATGTAAAAGCCGATAAGGCAAATGTTCGTTTGCAAAGATAGTAATTTTTATATAAGCATGTGCTTAAAATGTAATAATAAGAAGTATTATTGTCGATAAAACGAATTGAAAAATAGACTTTATTGGATAAAAATTGTTGATATTAAGTTAACGTGAGTTCGATGAAATATAAGTAGTTGAAAATTTGGTGATTAGCGATAAA
>CAZLUB010000002.1:0-112246 GCA_964562595.1 uncultured Muribaculum sp.
GACAACATTCTTTCCCTGTTTTGCACTCGCTTTCGTTTCTTTGTTGTATCTTTGCACCGCAATTAAAAATCTTCTTAACGAATAATAAATTTAAAACCAAAATAACAGTTAGTAATATACTTTTTCATACGTAACTTTCCAATAAGACAGATTAGATATTCAACAATCAACAAGTAAGGAATAAGGAAACCGAGAGGTTTCCTTATTCTTTTTATTAAAATTCTTTAAGTTGATAATGCTATAACGACGTATTTGTATAACTTTGTAGACGTAATGAAGAAGATAGATAAAGAGACGGTAGCAAAAATATTGGATACGGCCGACATTGTAGATGTCGTAGGCGATTTTGTTAATTTGAAAAGGAGTGGAGCCAACTACATGGGTCTTTGTCCGTTTCATAATGAACGTACTCCGTCTTTTTCTGTATCAAAGTCCAAAAACATTTGCAAGTGCTTCAGTTGTGGCAAAGGAGGGAGTCCTGTGAATTTTATAATGGAACTGGAGCAATTGAGTTATTATGAAGCTCTGCGATATTTGGCAAAAAAATATCACATCGAAATCAAGGAGCATGAAATGTCAGATAAGGAGCGAGAAGAAGCTTCAGATCGAGAAAGCATGTTGGCTGTCAATGAATTTGCTTTACGGCATTTTGAAGATAATCTGACAACGACTGACGATGGACGCGAAATAGGATTAACTTATTTTTCTGAACGAGGGTTAAACGAGACGTCCATAAAGAAATTTCACCTTGGTTATTCATTAGAACGCAATAATGAATTATTTAATTCAGCCATTGCAAAAGGTTTCAATGAGAAGTTTTTAATTGAAACAGGGTTGTGTATAAAACACGAGCAGGGACGAGTTTATGACCGTTTTAAAGGACGTGTTATGTTCCCTGTATTTTCAGTTTCGGGAAAGGTAATCGCATTTGGCGGGCGGACATTAAAAAAAGACATGGCAAAATATGTCAACTCCCCCGAATCGCTTATATACAAAAAAAGCAACGAATTATACGGACTGTATCAAGCAAAACAAGCAATTGTCCGACAGGATAAATGTATATTGGTAGAAGGCTACATGGATGTTATTTCGATGCATCAATCGGGTATCGAAAATGTAGTTGCATCGTCTGGTACGTCATTGACTGAAGGACAAATCAGGTTAATTCATCGTTTTACTGAAAATGTAACAGTAATATATGATGGTGATGCAGCCGGCATAAAAGCATCTCTTAGGGGGATTGACATGCTACTATCCGAAGGGCTTAATATCAAAGTATTGCTCTTGCCTGATGGTGAAGACCCGGATTCATTTGCTCAAAGCCATAGTGCAAGTGAACTCGCTGAATATATAGCTGCCAATGAGGTGGATTTTATGCGATTTAAGACTGCGACATTGCTACAAGGGTTAGAAAACGACCCAATCAGGAGAGCTAAGGTTATTGGTGATATAGTAAAATCTATCTCTGTAATTCCTGATAGCATTATGCGCCATGTCTATATCAAGGAATGTAGTCGCACACTTGATATTGATGAAAAGATTCTTGGACTGCAAGTTGCCAAACTTATCAATGAGCGTGTAGAAAAGGACCGCATAAAACAACAAAAGTCTGAAGCAATAGAAAGTCTAGCTGAGCAAGATGCAGAGAGCAACAATCAGTTGGTTGGAGGTAAAACAACGGCCAAAAGCTTCTCGTCGGAGAATAACGGGGTTGATGATTCCGCTTCATTTTTAGAAAAGCACGAGCGAGAAGTATTGCGTTATGCGTTGAAATACGGCATGGTTGTGCTTGGTGAAGGTGTTGATGCTGATGGGAATACTGTCCCCGTAAATGTTCTCGATTACATTGCAAACGAACTTATTGCGGATGAAATATCTTTTTGCATCCCAATGTACGATAAAGTTTTCAAAGCCGCTATTACATTAAGTCAAACGAGTTGGAATGATTCGCTGCGACAATATGAAGAAGTCGCCCAGCAGGAGCGTAGTGCCTTTATGGCAAAGGGATTGGATGAAATAAGGACAAATGCAGTCGATTTAAACAGTATTGAAGTGCGCGAAAAAGAGTTAATAAAAAGCGCTGATAAAATGTATGACAATACTTTGCGCGCATTTGCCATGCTTTTTTTGGAAAAAGAACTCACATCACATCCCGATGATGAAATCAGAAGCACCGTTTTTGGTCTGGTTTCTGAAAAATACGTTCTAAGTAAAGTCCACACCAAATACTCGAAAATAGAATTAGAAGAAGATAAATTGGCCGAACTAGTGCCACGTGCAATTTATGAACTTAAAGACGCTATCTTGGAATGTCATATACGCAAATTGCGCTCCAAAATCAGGGAAGTGTCTTCAGACAAAGATTGCGACAAAGATTTATTAGAGTCTTTAATTAAACAAAACTGCGACTTGGTGAAGTTAAAAAGCGAGTTTGCCAAATATTTGGGAGAAAGAATAGTTGCGCCAAGGAAGTAGATTCCTTTTTTTATTTGAATAATTGCATTATTTTACACTTATTTTGTATCTTTGTCACGTTTATGCATAAGCATAATATCTATTACCGTAAATTTGAGAAACAAATTTTCAAAAACAACAAATTATACCAAATCATGGCTGAAAAAAAAGAAAAATTGTTCGACCAGTTTCCCGAAGTCTCTTATGACGAATGGAAAGCTAAAGTTGAAGCCGATTTGAAAGGTGCCGACTTTAACAAGAAACTTGTGTGGAGAACAAACGAAGGGTTCAATGTCCAACCGATTTATCGTGCTGAGGACATTGCCGATCTGAAAACAACAGATTCTCTTCCTGGTGAATATCCTTTTGTAAGAGGTACTCGCACCGACAATGATTGGCTTACCCGCCAAGAAATAGTCGCTGAAACACCGGCAGAAGCCAATGCTAAAGCTTTGGATGTTTTAGGCAAGGGTGTAAATTCTCTCGGATTCAAGGTAAAAGAAGCCGAAGAGTTGAAAGTGATTTTAAATGGCATCGACCTTTCAAAAGTTGAAATCAATGTCAATTGTTGCCCTAAGAATGCAATCAACGTTGCAAATGCTCTTGTCGAAATTGTAAACGAGGCCGGAGCCACAGAAACATTCAAAGGCTCAATTGACTTCAATCCTTTCCGTAAGGCTTTGAAGCATGGCACTGAATTTTCTGGTGATATCGCTCAATTAGCCATTGAATTACTTGGCGCAGTCAAGAGTATTAAAGGTCTGCGTGTATTAGCTGTAGATTCTATAATGCTCAACAACGCCGGGGCATATATTTTCCAAGAATTGGGCTATGCTCTTGCTTGGGGAGCTGAATGGCTTTCGTTACTGACAGAAGCAGGAGTCCCAGTTGACGAAGTTGCTAAGCGCATAAAATTTAACATGGGCATTTCTTCCAATTATTTCATGGAACTTGCCAAATTCCGCGCAGCACGCATGCTTTGGGCGCAAATAGTTGAGCAATATAAGCCTGAATGTAAGTGCTCTTGCAAGATGGTGGCACATGCAGCTACATCCGAATTTAATCAAACCATATTTGATGCACACGTAAATCTATTACGTAGTCAGACCGAGGCTATGTCAGCAGCGCTTGCCGGTGTAGACTCAATTACTGTAACTCCATTTGACAAGGCATATAAGACTCCTGATGAATTCTCGGAACGCATAGCACGCAACCAACAATTCCTACTTAAAGAAGAAAGTCATCTCGACAAAGTTGTTGACCCTGCCGGGGGTTCATATTACGTAGAGACCCTTACCGTTTCAATAGCCCAAGAAGCATGGAAATTGTTCCTGCAAGTTGAAGAAAATGGCGGATTCCTTGTAAATGTCAACAACCACACCGTGCAAGATGCCGTTAATGCATCGGCTGAAAAACGTCACACCGATGTTGCCCGTCGCAAAGAAATCCTTCTTGGAACAAATCAATACCCCAATATAAATGAGTTGGCCGCTTCAAAAATTGAGCATAATGGATGCCAATGTTGTTGTCATGGCGAGACTGAGCAAAACGGCAAGGGGCTTTCTGCAAAGCGTGCGGCAAGTGATTTTGAAGATCTTCGTCTTGCTACAGAAGCTGCACAGAATAGACCTGTAGTATTTATGTTGACGATTGGCAACCTTGCAATGAGACTCGCTCGTGCACAATTCTCATCCAATTTCTTTGGTTGTGCCGGATATGAAATCGTCGATAATCTCGGTTTTAACACTGTAGAGGAAGGTGTAAAAGCAGCACTCGCCAAAAATGCAGATGTCGTTGTGCTTTGTTCAAGCGATGATGAATATGCTGAACTTGCCCCTGCGGCATTTAAGGCTCTCAACGGACGTGCCGAGTTTGTTGTTGCAGGCGCACCTGCTTGTGCTGATGACCTCAAGGCTGTTGGCATCAACAACTTCATTCACGTTCGTAGTAACGTTCTTGAAACACTTCAAGCTTTTAATGCCAAACTTCTTAAATAATCTACGACAATGAGACCCGATTTTAAAACAATTGATATTACAAAAGATGCTTTCGGCGCTCAACATGCTGCCGTAGCAAATGGTGAAGAATGGCTTACACCTGAGCTTATTCCGGTAAAGCCGATTTATACCAAAGAAGATTTGGAAGGCCTTGAACATCTTAATTATGTTTCCGGTATTCCACCCTATTTGCGCGGCCCGTATAGCGCAATGTATCCCTTGCGACCCTGGACCATCCGTCAATATGCAGGTTTCTCAACTGCAGCTGAGTCAAATGCCTTTTATCGTAGAAATCTAGCTTCAGGCCAAAAAGGTTTATCTGTAGCATTTGACCTTGCTACACACCGCGGTTATGACGCTGACCACGAACGTGTTGTTGGTGACGTAGGTAAAGCTGGTGTGTCGATATGCTCGCTCGATGACATGAAGGTGCTGTTTGACGGTATTCCATTAAATAAAATGTCAGTGTCAATGACCATGAATGGTGCGGTGCTTCCTGTACTTGCGTTCTATATTAACGCCGGTCTTGAACAAGGCACCAAACTTGAAGAAATGGCAGGTACGATTCAGAATGACATCCTTAAAGAGTTTATGGTGCGTAACACCTATATTTACCCACCTGAATTTTCAATGCGAATTATTGCCGACATTTTTGAGTACACATCTCAAAACATGCCTAAATTCAACTCTATTTCAATTTCTGGATATCATATGCAGGAAGCCGGTGCAACTTGTGACATCGAGTTGGCATACACTCTTGCTGACGGTCTTGAATATCTACGTGCCGGGGTCAATGCCGGTATGGACATCGACGCATTTGCTCCTCGCCTATCCTTCTTCTGGGCTATCGGCATGAACTTCTTTATGGAAGTTGCGAAGATGCGTGCAGCTCGTATGTTATGGGCTAAGATTGTTAAGCAATTCAATCCGAAGAACCCCAAATCATTGGCATTGCGTACTCACTCTCAAACCTCAGGATGGTCGCTCACGGAGCAAGATCCATTCAACAATGTTGGCCGTACATGTATTGAAGCTATGGGAGCTGCTCTTGGTCACACGCAATCTCTTCACACCAATGCTCTTGATGAAGCTATTGCACTTCCAACAGACTTCTCTGCACGTATCGCTCGTAATACTCAAATCTACATACAGGAAGAAACTCAAGTAACCAAAGAAATTGACCCATGGGCCGGTTCTTATTATGTAGAGGCATTAACCCACGAAATTGCACATCGCGCATGGGAGCATATTCAAGAGATTGAAAAACTTGGAGGTATGGCCAAAGCAATCGAGACAGGTCTTCCCAAGTTGCGTATTGAAGAGGCTGCAGCTCGTACTCAAGCTCGCATTGATTCAGGTCGCCAAACTATTGTTGGTATCAACAAGTACAGACTCGAGCATGAAGACCCAATCGACATTCTCGAGATCGACAATACTGAAGTTCGCAAAGAACAAATTGAGCGTCTAAATGCCGTAAAAGGTAAACGTGATGAAGCTGCTGTAAAAGAAGCTCTTGAGGCAATTACCGAATGTGTACGTACAAAGAATGGCAATCTTCTTGACCTTGCAGTAAAAGCCGCCGGCCTTCGTGCAACTCTTGGAGAAATTTCAGACGCATGCGAAGATGTAGTGGGACGTTATAAAGCAGTAATTAGAACAATTTCAGGCGTGTATAGCAACGAAACAAAGCAAGACCCCGACTTCATCAAAGCACAGCAAATGTGTGAGGAGTTTGCTAAGAAAGAGGGTCGTCAACCACGTATTATGATAGCAAAGATGGGACAAGACGGTCATGACCGCGGAGCAAAGGTTGTAGCAACCGGCTACGCTGATTGTGGATTTGACGTTGACATGGGCCCATTGTTCCAAACTCCGGCTGAAGCAGCTCGTCAAGCAGTAGAAAATGACGTACATATTCTCGGAGTTTCTTCACTTGCCGCAGGTCACAAAACTTTGGTGCCTCAAGTAATTGAAGAATTGAAAAAACTTGGACGTGAAGACATCATAGTCACTGCAGGTGGTGTTATCCCTGCTCAAGATTATGACTACCTTTACAAAGCCGGTGTTGCCGCCATCTTTGGCCCGGGCACTCGCATTCCATTGTCAGCAATCAAGATGCTTGAGATTTTGAATGGCGAAGAATAATCCTACTGATATTTAATAAAATAGAATCCCGATCGTTAGAATTAGTCACACGATTGGGATTCTTTGTTTTTAGCGCGTAATTGACTAACTTTGTAGTTGCTATGGAAGAATATCTCGACAAGCTCAATCAGCAACAACGTGATGCAGTGTTATATACTAACGGCCCACAATTGGTAATAGCAGGTGCCGGCTCAGGGAAAACACGCGTTCTGACATATAAAATAGTACATTTGCTTGAAAATGGTTATGAACCATGGCGCATTTTGGCTCTTACATTTACTAACAAGGCCGCTCGGGAAATGCGTGAACGTATTGAGGCGCTAACCGGTAAAAACATTGCCTCAAAGCTGTGGATGGGAACGTTTCACTCTATTTTCGCACGAATATTGCGCGCTAACGCTGAACGGCTGGGATTTAAGCGAGATTTTACGATTTACGACACTGCTGATACAAAATCTCTCATCAAGACAATCATTAAAGAAATGGAACTTGATGAGAAAGTATACAAGCCGTCAGTTGTAATGTCGGCAATTTCTAATGCAAAAAATGCATTATACTCACCTCAAAAATATGCTACTACAGCAGAATTAATTGAAGCTGACAAACGGGTCAAGCGCCCAATGATACATTCAATATATAAGGCTTACAGTGACAGATGTTTATTAGCCAATGCTATGGATTTTGATGACCTATTATATTATACAAACGTTTTGTTTAGAGATAATAAAGACATATGTCGTCACTATCAAGAATTTTTTAGGTATATATTGGTTGATGAGTATCAAGATACAAATTTTGCCCAACATTTAATCGTATCGCAACTAACAAAAGAAACCAATCACATCTGTGTTGTTGGCGATGATGCACAAAGCATTTATTCATTTCGCGGAGCAAATATAAAAAATATACTGACATTAAAGTCCTCCTACCCGGATCTTAAAATCTTTAAGTTAGAGCAAAATTATCGCTCTACACAAACGATTATCAATGCGGCTAATTCGTTAATTGCCAAAAATAAAGAACAAATTCCTAAAAATGTCTTTTCCCGCAATGATTTTGGCTCTCTAATTGAAGTTGTTCAAAGCTATAGTGATTACGAGGAGGCGTTTTTAGTAGCTAATCGTATTTCTCAATTAAAAATGAGATTAAGGGATAGCTATGAAGATTATGCTATTTTGTATCGTACAAATGCTCAATCTCGTGTATTGGAAGAATCTTTACGTAAGCGAAACATTCCATATAGAATATATGGCGGATTGTCGTTTTATCAACGAAAAGAGGTGAAAGATGCGATTGCATATTTTAGACTGACAATAAACCCTAGTGACGACGAAGCTCTAAAGAGAATTATCAACTATCCTGCTCGAGGAATAGGAGAAACAACAAAGAACAAGCTAATGGCCGTTGCAATTAGTGAACGCAAGAGTATTTGGACGCTAATTAGCAGTGTTGAAGAGTTGCAAGATGTAATGCAACGCCACGGTAGTCCTATAAATTCTGCAACATATAATAAAATCAAGTCGTTTGTTGAGCTCATTCAAACATTTATAAATATGAATGGGCAACAAATAAATGCAAAGGACATAGCAACTGAAATTATAAGAAAAACTCAATTGTTAAGTTCTTTGATGAGTGACCGAACTCCGGAAAGTATTGCAAAACAAGAAAATTTGCAAGAACTTATTGCCGGAATTGATGAATTTGTTTCCGGGAAAATAGAGGAAGGAGATAACAATATATTGTTGACTAATTTCCTTGCTGAAGTATCATTGGCTACTGACCAAGACACTCAGGAAAATTCAGATGAAAGGGTGACCTTAATGACAGTGCACGCGGCCAAAGGGCTAGAATTTGGCAATATATTTATTGTAGGTGCTGAGGAAGACCTATTTCCCTCTGAAATGTGTAGCTCTCCAAGTGAGATAGAGGAAGAACGTAGATTGCTATATGTCGCAATTACTCGTGCAAAACAAAACTGTGTTATTAGTTATGCGTCTTCACGATTCCATAATGGTCAGACTAAGACTTGCAGGCCATCACGATTTATTAAAGACATTGACAATAAATATTTGTCATTTTCCGCCGGTAACTATTTCGACCGACCTGATGATATCGTCAATCCATCAAGCAGATATTGGGTGGGATCTAACAACTATACAAAGGTTGTTCCCCAACATTCGATGCCGATGACCAAAGAAAGTGGTAATGAAAGCATTCATCAAGCCTCGGAATTGAGCGAAGGAATGATGATACAACACAACCGCTTTGGCATTGGTCGCATTTTACGTATCGATGAGATGGCAACTGATGTCAGAATTGTTGTAGAGTTTAAAGAAACAGGAACAAAGACATTAATTTTGCGATACGCACGATTTAATATTTTATCAGATGAGAATTAAAAATATCCCTACCCCATTTTATATCGTTTATGAAGACCGTTTACGACGTAATCTTGAATTGATATGTCGAGTAAAACGAGAGGCAGGAGTCAAAATTATTATGGCATTTAAGGCGAATGCCCTGTGGAAAACATTTCCACTAATTAAAGAATATATAAGAGACTCTACTGCTAGTTCTTTAAACGAAATGCATCTTGGCAACGAAAAGCTTGGTGGCGAGGTGCATAGCTATTGCCCTGCTTACACGTCTACGACAATAAAAGAGTTTTTGAGAGGCAGTTCGCATATAACATTTAACTCTGTTTCGCAATATCAACGTTTTATATACGATTTGAAATCCCATAATGAGTTAGGTCACAAAGTATCTCCAGGACTGCGAGTAAATCCGCATTGTTCAGTAATTGAAACAGATTTATACAATCCGTGCTTACCGGGTTCTCGTTTTGGGACGACAGCCGAACAATTAGGAAGTGATTTACCTGAAGGCATTGAAGGATTGCATTTCCACGCATTATGTGAATCTACGTCATATGACTTAGAAAAAGTATTAGTTGCTTTTGAAGAGCAATTTGGTAAATATTTGAATCAGGTCAAGTGGGTGAATATGGGTGGAGGACATCTAATGACTCGAGAGGGTTATGACGTAGAACATTTGATTGAGTTGTTAAAGGGGTTTAAAAATCGATACCCATGGATTAGTGTAATCATGGAACCCGGAAGTGCATTCACATGGAGGACAGGAGATTTGATTACATCTGTTGTAGATATCGTCGAGAACCAAGGAATAAAAACTGCAATTATAGATGCTTCCTTTGCTTGCCACATGCCCGACTGTTTAGAGATGCCATATAAGCCACTTATTAGTGAAAGTGTGTCACTTGATCCGTCTCTACCAACTTATCGTCTCGGAGGCAACTCTTGTCTAAGTGGTGACTATGTAGGAGATTGGAGTTTTACAAGTCCATTAAAAATAGGAGATCGGCTTACGCTTGAGGATATGAATCATTACACCACCGTCAAGACTACAATGTTTAATGGCATTTCTCATCCGGCAATTGTATTTTGCAATAAAGACGGAGAGTGTGATTATTTGCGACAATACACCTATGATGACTATAAATCCAGAATGAGTTGATTTTATGCCGACATTTTCAGTAATAATTCCAGTTTATAACCGTATTGAGGAGGTTGACGACCTACTTGACAGTTTGTCGCAACAAAGCTATAATGATTTTGAAGTAATTATAGTTGAAGATGGGTCGACAACGCCATGCGACAATGTTGTAGCAAAATACCATGAGAAAATTGACGTTAAATATTTTTACAAAGAAAATGAAGGCCGTAGCATTGCCCGAAATTATGGAATTGAGCGCGCAGCGGGTCGTTATTATATATTCTTTGATTCTGACTGTGTAATTCCTCTGCAATACTTCAAAACATTATCTGAAGCATTAGACAAAAATCCGTTAGACTGCTTTGGTGGGCCCGATTCGGCACACGAGTCTTTTTCTGACATTCAAAAAGCTATTAATTACACCATGACCTCGTTTTTAACTACAGGAGGGATAAGGGGAGGCAAAGTTAAGTTGGAAAAATTCGTACCACGAACATTTAACATGGGATTTTCTAAAACTGTATACGATAATGTTGGCGGCTTCAGGGAGATGTTCTCAGAGGATATTGATATGAGTATGCGTATTCGAAAAGCCGGTTTTTCTATAGACTTGATAAGAGAAGCTTTTGTCTATCATAAGCGCAGAGTCGATTTTAAGAAATTTTTGCGTCAAGTCTATGTCTTTGGCATGTCGCGAATTACTTTGTATTTGCTTTATCCTGATTCCTTAAAGTTAGTGCACCTTCTACCGGCAGTTGCTGTTCTTGGTTGTACTATTTTGACTATACTATCAGTATGTCATACTGTTTGGTGGCTATTGCCAATTGCCATATATTTTGTTGCAATATTTATTGTTGCCAGTATCTCTACACGTAGTATAAAGATAGCTCTATTATCTGTTCCTGCGAGCATCATTCAACTAGGTGGTTACGGATGTGGCTTTATTAAATCTTTTGTCAATAAAATCATTTTAAGCAAGGGGCGAGATATAAATGAAGAAATCGCTATGCGCAAAGGCAAATAATCATGCATAACAATGAGCCAATTATGATGAATGACCTGGCTGATGATGATAAGCCAAGGGAGAAAGCATTGAGAAACGGCATTAGGTCACTAAGCAATGCAGAACTAATAGCTATACTGTTTGGAAATGGTATTCGTGGTAAATCGGTTCTTACTATGAGTCAAGAACTTTTAGCCGCCAACAAATGGCAATTGTCTATTTTAGGTAGGAAATCAATCCAATCCATCATCAAGGAAAATCCAGGTATCGGGCCGGCAAAAGCCATATCACTAGCCGCCGCTATAGAGCTTGGACGAAGATATCGAGAAGAGCCAGTAGTCGAAAAACCGATAATAAGAGGTAGTGAGACTGTATATGAACTGATGCGCGATAAATTGGAGTTGCTCACTCATGAGGAATTTTGGGTATTGATGCTTAATCGTCAGAATAAAGTTGAAGACATTGTAAGGCTCAGTCAAGGAGGCTCTGTCAGTACGGTGGTCGATACGAAACTATTATTTAAGCAGGCTCTTGAACGTGGTGAAGGCGCATCGGCATTAGTGTTGGTACACAATCATCCTTCAGGCAACATTAAGCCAAGTCCACAAGACGACCAACTAACAAAAAAGATTGTCGATGGCGGGCAGTTATTAGATATAAGAGTTCTTGATCATGTTATAATTACTGACCACGGTTACTATTCATATAATGACAATGGGCGCATTTAATATCCATAATTGTTAATAGTCATACTCAAGAGACAGATTGTCAAGCCACAATATCGAACCATCTCCGCCTGTAAAATAATCCCCATATTTACTTGCTGATCCTACTACAACAATGTAGTTTGGAATACGATTTGTTGCTCTATATTCAAGTTCTATTTCAAACTCTGTGTAGTCAACAACTGACTTACCCGATTCAAGTTTGCCATATGCAATAATGTTTTCCGCTCCCGGATCAAAAAGTTGTCTGTTCTTAGGATTTGTACGAATCTCCAACGGTTCATCCCAATCAGCAAGAGCAATGTATATAGTTGCCGTATCATTAAGTCCCTTGTAGTGAGAGAATTCTGAGGAAGTGTGGGATATTGCGGTACAATTATGTTTCATATATCCCTTTAATTTTGTTGGTCGGCCTTTAAATTCTCTGCCAAAATTTAATATACCATTTGTCCCGTCGGTTTTTATATATTGCCCACTAAACAAATTTCCGGCAGCCAACTTGCCGATTGAGCCAATGCCTACAAATTTTGTTTCAAGTTTTGCGGCCTTACCCAATCCTGTTACTGTTTCATCGGTTGGTTGCGTATTTGACTGACCAAGTGTTGTTGCACCTTTGTTACCGCTATCCCAAAACGATGAAGTACCTTCGCTCCACGGATTCCACACCTTCCCATCTTGCCACCATTCATCAAGAGATGCATCGGGTAATTGAATATCCGTTTCCGTCGTAAATTCCATCTCCGCACCATATTCTCCGCTACTATATGCTCGCACAACATAAGTAGTGTTTGGTGCCAAATGTATCAAGCGCCCGGTAAATTTACCTCCGTCATGATAAATCCATTCATCAGGAACTTTTATCCAATTGTCATCACCCATCAATCGATATTCAAAACCATTGTCCTTACCGGCTTCAGCAATGCCATATAGCCAAGCTACGTTGGTCCATGCGTCAACCCTGTCGGTTGAGACATTACTATCTGTACAATCGACATAAATAGTCCAAGTTGTTTCTCGTCCATGATCGGTTACTACAATTTCTTGTGGTTCAACAAAGCTAACCACTTTGTTATTAAGGTTGGGCGACATTGATGCTCCTTCAGGCTCAAGTTTAATGGAATTGACTTTTACTTTAGCGAGGTCGGTACCGGATGGCACATATGCAACCACTCTCCTTCCAGGCACATCAATAGTTGAAATACCGACTTGAGATGATATTGTCATAAAACGTTCTACGTTCTGGATAGCCGAGATAGTCCAATCATAATATTGATAAGTTTTTAATGTGACATGCATTGGCTCAACCAAGTTTATGTTTCCTTTTAGGTAATCTTCAACAATAGTTGCACCTTCAGATAATGTGTAGTTAACTACAGAGATGTCATATATGTCAGTTTTTTCAGCAAGAAATACAGTAACACTTCTTTTACCATTGTCGATCAATGCTGGTTTGATTTCGTCTTGAACTGAAAAAGTTAAAAAATCTCCCTGTATGCGAGGATATGGTATATCATTCTCAATACATCCACACAGAGATATGGTCAGTATTAATATTAAAATATGTATGCGCATTGACATCATTATATATGTATTCCTAATCCGAAATTAATATTGAACATATTAAATTTAAAGTTTGCTCCACTTGACCGTCTTTTGCCATCTTCTATACCATTTGTCGTCTGTCTTTGGTCTATGTAATATAACCCGAAAACGCCAAATGACACATTAAAACTTATATAATCCATAATAAACACGCAAATCCCGGGGGAAAAGTTTAGCCTTGCTTCAGTCGATACCGTCTCAGTATCGCGTAGCTCATCGTTGTAGTATCGTTTAAAACGAGCATTTCCACAACCAAACGACAAACTTACTTCATTAAACAAACCAAAACGTTTATGTCTGCTAAGTCCAATATAATTGCGATAAAATAAGTCTCCGGCAAAATTATGAGAATGATAACTAACGTCTTTTATTGTAAAATTGAGGTCTTCATCAAAATCAACAGATAATCCACTTAAATCAGCAGCACCATTGGTGTATTTAAAACGTAGTCCAATAGATTGATTGTTTGAGAAAAAGTAGCTTACCGACGGGTTTACAGAATACAAACTACCTTTAAAATTAAAATCCTCAATGATTGACAACACCTGCAAGTCGTCGGTATTAAATTCCCCATAAGATGCGGTAAGTCCTAATGCCCATTGCCCCTTTGGGATAAATAGATAATTATATAACCCCCGGTCGTAACGTCCAAAAGTATACTTCTCTGGTATAATTATATTGACAGTATCATTTCCAACGATAACTTTTTCGTCAAGAAATTCATGAGACGATTCAGCATTCTGCCCTTGAAGCGTTATCGGCAATATCAAAAGCGTCAGCAACAGAATAGTTATATATCGAAACTGTATCATGATAAACTATAGATAAAATGCCACACCAAATGAAATTGAGAACAGGTTAATTTTGAAGTTGGCAGATTTTGAGTCGCGCTTAGCAACATATATTCGGTCGGTCGTGGATTTTGTTGTATTATAACTAAATCCCAACACTCCAACATTAACCTCTATTGCAGAATAATTATTTAGAAACATTACTATCCCTGGCGCAAGTCCGACATCGAGAGAAAAGTTTGTCTCATAAGTGCCGGTAAAATCTTCTCCTTTGCCATTACATAGTTTTGACTGTCCACCACCGACTTGCAATTGTACTTCATTATATAGCCCAAAACGTTTACTAGTTCCGAGTGATATATAGTTTCTTAAAATGGCTGTTCCATAATAATTATGAGATAAACTATAAAAATTTTCCACATTATAATCAGTTTCGGAGTCAATTACAACACTTGCATTACTCAATTTTGTCAAGCTGCGTTGATACGCAAAGCGACCTCCTGCACCTAGGTCATCTTGAAACATATAGCAAATCATGGGACTTACTTTAAATGAATAATTGTCACCTGAAATACCTTCAATAATCAAAAACTGATAATTGTTTTGAGATGATTCTGTGTAGTTTACGCTCACCCCTGTCACCCATTGTCCCTTAGGAATGAAACAAACTTTCTGCAAGTCTCGTTTAAATTGCATCTGCCCACGCGCCACAGTTGCGCAGCACATGAGCAATACAATAATTATTAAGAGTTTAATAACCCGATTATTCATATATAAGTTCTAAGTCATCAATATACATTATACTGTTTCCCCCAGTGAAATAATCTCCATATCGACTTGACGAACATACCACAACAATATTTTGTGCCTTAATATCCGTTCTGAAATATTCAATTGGTATCATAAATTCGACTAATCCATCACCTGAAGTTGCCTCATTTAATATTAATTCTCCATAACCTATGACTTGAGCCGCATCTTTGTTAAACAATTGCCGAGAACTTTCTTTTGTCTTGATGATTATAGGCCATGTCTCCGTTATATTATTTTTAGTAACATAAGATGACATTGTTCCATCCAACAAAGCTAAATAGATGGCTCCCATATCCATGTCGTCGGTCGTCACTTCATCAAGTGATGTATATGCAACTTGCCCAGGATTATATTTTACGTAACCTCTAAGAGCTGATGGTCGAGACTTAAACGGTCTGCCCCATCCTAATACTCCGTCTGTTCCGTCGGTATCAAGATATTTCCCAACAAAAACATTTCCAGCAGCAAATTTTCCTATAAGGCCACCGATTCCGACAAATTGAGACTCTAATTTAGCTGAATAGTTTCCACTACGTTTATATGTTCCATCGGGAGTGGTTATATTTTTACTCATTGTTGCAGAACCATGATTTCCACTATCCCAGAACATTTCGTCTCCACCACCATAAAGTAGATAAGGCGATGATGTAGTCTGCCAATTCTCAAATCCACTATTAGCTAATTGTAATGCACTTTCTGTTGTAAATGTCTTAATAACAGTTGATGAGAAATTATCGCAAACCGCATAGTATTCGTATGTAGTTCCTGGGGTAAGTCCTGTCAACTGTGCTGTATATGTTTCGTCAGCAGTAACCGCAGTCCAATTATTGCTACCAACTACTCTGTAGTTAAATCCATGTCCAGTCACTCCTTCTTTTAGTATAGTTCCCGTAATAGTTGCATGAGTAGCCCAAACAGAAACTTCGTCGGCTTCATTTGCAACTACAGAAGCATTTGAAATTATTAAGTTTAGAGCAGCCGTACGAAATTTCTCATTTTCATCTACCACCTTTATCTCAATGTGATACTCGCCTTCTGACAAGAGGTTTGTGAATATTTCTTCAAGTGATAGTTTGAAATTAGACACCCCGGTTTCATTATCAATATCATATCTAAATGAAAATCCTAACTCATTAAGTCTTGTCAGATAATCACTTGACATGCCAAAATATTCAAAACCGTCAGTTGCTGATGTTACCCCGAGATTCTGAAATTCGGGACAAGATACTTCCACCGCTGTTAATTCTGAAGCTGCGGAAACATATATCGAAACACGACCTACTTTACCCTGCTCTTTATATAGTGGATCAGCAATATTATAGTTTACTCCAACAATAGATGGAGCAGCAGTTATTATAATGTCATCAACGACATCGTCGGTGCTCTCATCTACAACGACATCAAAATATCCACCACCTGCTTCGCTAATATCTTCTTGATATTTTACTGTCAATATATATTCGATGGCTGATTTTACATTGTCTATAGTCCCGGTTTTAAGCATTTTTGAACCATCTAACAAAGTCCCGGTCAAGGTCCATGTTAATGAAGTAATATCATTTGGCATCATAAAATAGCCTTTTCGTTCATCAGTTCCGACAAAATCTAAAGTGCCATTTTCATGTCCAACAACTATTTTATAATCATCAAGCAAATTAGAGATAGCCTCGTCATATCGAACAGACACAACAACATTTGCAATTTTACATTCAAGATTTACTACTGATGTTGATGCTGGATTAATAGTAAACGGTTTATACCCCTTATAATATTTTGATTCAAATGATGCAGGCACGCTGTCGCCTGTCCAGGCTTCCGCCACATAATTACCTTCCACAAGCCATAGCTCACTAGGGACATTATCCCGTCCGACATATTTTCGTATTAAACCTTTATCACTTGAAATCCATATAGACATCCGGTCACTTAAAGATTGAATCTCTTCAGCGGTTAACGCTCTGGATACAGTTTTAACATTATCATTAACCGTAGTATTAAAGGTAACTTTGCCCTCACCTGGAGTAAACATATCTTCCTTGCTGCAAGAGTATGACGTTGCAAGGAGCAATGCCATTACAACTATATTTATACCTGATCTTTTCATTATTCAACTACAAATGTTAATGTTTTGCTCAATGTGTTATTCTCTGCATCAGTTACAGTGAGGCGGAATTTATGTGTTCCTTTGTAAATCTTTAATAACGGCATGAACTCTGTAATGTTAAATTCCAAATCATGTTCGCCTATAACTTCATCGCCGGTTTTAAACTTCATGCTTTTTAATCCTGGTTCCAAATCGCCCGGATTAGCAAGGTCAAATGTTGATGCCAAACCAACATCGGTGAGTAATTCTTCGTTAAGTTGTTCTGAAATAATATCTACAACAAAATTCTTTATACCATACTCTGAATGGACATTGACTATAGCAGTCATGCCATCAGTTACAATATTATCTCCATCAAGGTCTATGGTTTCGCTTGTAACTGAAATAGCATCTGTCGCAGGCGTGTCGACACCGCTATTATCGCTATCATCCGCTCCTTCCCCTGGGCGTTCCCCATCAATAATTTCTTCATCGGCCGGAACATTAACGGTTAAATCTTGAGTTTCAATTGTAGCATCAACTGATATCCCATCTATGAGATCGATATGGCCGGTGTCATCAGGAATAATTCCACTACCAGTCTTTAATTGGAACGTGATTATGCGATGTTGTCCGGCGGCAATATCATTATAAGTTTTATCAAATGATTCGTAAAATCCGTCAACCGTACCTGAGAACGAAGCGACAAGCGTCGTACTCTCAGGTACATACTTAAAATAGCCCGATCGTGTTTCTCCTTTTGAAAATTCAAGATAACCACGTTCTCCAACAACGACCTTTACTTTTACATCATTCCCTAAAACGGCTTTTAAAGCATCACTATATCTTATTGATACCTTTACATTGGCTAACTTGCATGTAATAACTCCTATCTCAGTTATTTTTTCATTCTCAATTATAAAGGATTTACTTGCATAATAATATGGAGTATCCCAAGCTGCATCATCAACTTCATGCGACATAATCTCAACATAATATTCGCCAATCGGAAGGGTCATCACACCAGGCATCTCATTAAAATACCATGATTGCAGAAGTGCATTATCTACTGTTCTAAATATTTTTACTATAAATTGCGATGTGTCATAGTCAGTAGTTTTACTTACTAGTAATTCTTCACTTACAACGTTTACTGCAATTGTCGACAAAGCAAGTTGCCCCTCTTCTTTATGATTATTATTAGGTGCCCAATCTTCTTTTGTACAAAAAGAAAAAATCATTATAAAACTTGCTATTAGTAACAGATTATATATTTTTTTCATATCTTTTCAATATTAATATTCCAGGATAATATCATCAACAGTTAAAACACTTCCCACATAACGAGAATCGGAATATCCAGCAAATGCATTCTTACTTCCTTTGACGTTTATAACTGCGGGTTCCACTGCTGTCGAAGAAATAAAGACAATATATGCATGTGTCGCTTTCATATTTGTCACGCTATATAAAATCGGAATTTCGGCTTTAGTAAAAGAAGTAATACTTGTACCCGAAATTAGCTCGCCCCTACCTAATTCAGTGATTGTTCCATTATCTCTATTCTCTATTACTATATATGCTTTAAATTTCTCACTTTCGATTGGCGCATATTTATATTGAAACGTTAAAACAGAGGGACGTGATGAAAATTGTCGACCATAATCAAACAATTCTGAGCCATTATAATGTTTATCACTGCCATTTGTATAGGCATAATCTCCCATGAATAACATGCCAGCCGACTTTTTATGTATTATAACACCTGTCATAGTATTTGTAAATGTATTACCTTCCCCCCAACCTAGTGTGCTAATTTCTGCAGCATAGCCTGTGACTCCACTAGTGCTAAGCGTACCAGAATATGAGGTGTAATAACACGAAGCGCCACTATTTTGCGAAGTAGTCATAGGATTGCGACTTGACCAATATGAAGTAGCAGAACTAGAACCTTTGGGAAACCACTCAAAGATATCAATACCTACCCACGCTGTTTTCTCGCCATATTTAAAGGTGTTATACCAATCTTCCATTTGATTATTCTCCACCTGTTGTGCTGTCTCAGTTGTAATTGTTATTGATTCGCTAACATCATTAATATCATCAGTGCAACTGACCATAAAAGTATAGTTTGTTGCCGGCTCAAGACCAGTTACCCATGCCATAGCATTTTCTTTGTCCATTTCAAAAGTGACTTTTGTAAATTCTGCTTGGTCGACAGATGCAAAAAGTGTTATATTATCCAGCACCCTTGACACATCAAATGTCGTTGAATTAAATCCTACTCCAATCTTGCGTGCCCATATATCATAATCATTTGCGTAGAGTTGAATCTCCGGAGTTTTACGTGATATTGTAAGTATGTTGCTTTCTCGAAGATTCTTGTATGTAGCTTTAAGTTCTAATGCCGAATTTGATGCCGGCACATTAAGTTGCACATTGTACATCCCATTTTCACCAATTGAAACACCTGACACCTTGCAGTCAACCCATAAACCGGAATCGTCTTTAGCCATAAACTTAACATTTTCTTCAAATGAAGCCCCGTTATATAGTACGTTGATGCTCAACTCATTTGACTGCATTTTTAATTCACTAAATTTTTGTAATGATATTGTTACCGGCTCGGTTAGTATAGAAAAGGTAATTGGGCCGCTAATTTTTGACAACTTATCTGTTACCGATAATGTGAATGTATGGGTTGTAACTTCGTCATTGACTGCCATGAGGTTTGATGCAACTCCTCCAAAATCAATGACAGCCATCTTGTCGGGATTTTTCCACAAACCACTTTCGGCAAAACCTTTCCCCGACAAAGTCGCTTGTTGAGAAGGAGTTGCACTTAATAAATCCAATTCTGCAGGCCAACCAATAGCTGTCAGATAGGGCGATGATGTCGTCAACGTCACACTTTTTAATCCGCCCATTGCGATGATGTCGGTTTTTAAATTCATCTCAGGCGACTCCCCTTCTAAAATTTCTATAATATCTCCATCTGAAATGCCATTTATCGTAGGAGCTGGAGCATTCAGCAATTCATCACTTAAATCTATTACTACCGGTTCTTCAATGGTAGTATCATCAATAGTAATTATCAGTTGTGCATCCCCTACGCTGCCGCCGTTAACATCAAATGTCACATTATAGTGGTGACGTGGTTCTGCCTTAAACGTAGTTGCTTCAATTGTAGCAGCAACCCCGTTTTGCTTTTCCAATGACAAAGTCAACAGGACGTTTCCGGGTCTAACATAAGCAGGACGTTTTTCATCTGACGCATATAAGATATAGCCGCCACCGTCTGCATGAATCTTAGCACTGTAAGTAGCAAAATAGTTTATAAATGCTTCGGTATATAATATTGACACCATCGAATTGGCAATTTGCGCCACCAATGACACAGAGGTAGTCTCTCCATCATAGACCGTAAACTTAGTATTCCCATAGTAATATGGTTTATCAAACCCTTCGTCATTAATACTTCCATAATATGCTTCCATTGAATAATTCCCGACCTTAAACTTGCTATTATTGGGGAAATTTGATGCAGATGACCATTTTTCATTCACAGAGGCATCTTCATTTCTTAAGGTCAATACCAAATCATCAATTTCAGGTACAAATTCTACGGCATTATAATTATCGGCTCTCGATTGTTGCGCATAAAGCATATCGGAACTTAGAGCCAACTCCAGCAATATATCTCCTTCGCCCGAGCTCCATGGATTGGACTCATCGGCACATGAGGAAAACAACATTAACATGGAGACAATCACAATTCTGGGATATAAATGTCTCATAAATAAGGAAATTTTGACTAAACTATTCAAATATAAATCCGATTGTAAAAATACTGATTTTTATCAAGACTATGGATGTGTTAGTTAAATTTAACAAAAGTCCATGTCACATCAATGAAACAACAGATACCAAAAATTGTTTATCATAAGATTTGTAAAATTATTTGTAACAGATTTATTTAAATTGTATTTTTGTGTATTAAAAACAATTTCTTAATTAGAAGATATGATGAATTTGACTAAAATAATTTTTATATCAGCAATTATAATCGCCCCGTCGGCTCATGCTTTTGACTTAACAACATTGTTCAACCGCTCCACAACTGAAAATACTCAAACTTCACAGAAAAAACAAATTGACAACGTGTCAAACGAGGGGTTGGGCTCGTTGTTAGGAGGCTTATTTTCAGCCACATCTGATTCCACTTCATCTTCCACGACAAACGGTTTGGGTTCATTGTTAAATAATTTGATTACAAGCAGTAAAATTGATGCATCTACATTGGTTGGAACTTGGAAATATCAATCGCCGGCAATTTCGTTTGTGACGGAGAACATGTTGCAAAATGTTGGAGGAGCCGCTGCATCTGTTGCCATAGAAGAAAAACTATCTCCTTATTACGAAAAGGTTGGTTTAAACAATATGGTGTTTGTTGTAAATGAAGACCACACCTTTTCCTTACAATTATCGCGTATGACTTTGAACGGAGTGATTCAAGATTGTGAAGAAGACGGACAGCTCATATTACAATTTACTGCTCTAAACTCAATTAGCTTAGGGGAATATGTGACATACGTTTCTCTCTCCGGGAATAATCTTAGTCTAACCTTTGATGTATCAAAGTTAAAACTTATACTTAATAAAGTTGCCGGTTTTTCAAATAACTCCACTATCGGCACAGTCAACTCGATATTGCAAAGTTATGATGGCATTAGAGCCGGTTTTAAGTTAATAAAACAATAGAGCTAATGCCTCGGCTCATATTACCCTTTTTCGATATTCCGACAAAAATACCTAACTTTGCACCCATAAACCAATATTTATAACTATGGGTTACAATTTATTGAAAGGAAAGCGCGGCGTAATATTTGGCGCGCTTAATGAAATGAGTATTGCGTGGAAAGTTGCTGAGAAAGCAGTAGAAGAAGGCGCAACTATAACTTTGTCCAATACACCTGTTGCTGTACGCATGGGCGATGTTTCTAAATTGGGTGAAAAGCTAAATGCTGAGATATTACCTGCAGATGCCACAAATGTCGAAGACCTCGAAATGGTTTTTGCTAAATCGACCGAGATATTAGGCGGGAAATTAGACTTTGTGTTGCATTCTATTGGCATGTCTCCCAATGTTCGCAAAAAACGTTTGTACGACGATTTGGACTATGATTTATTAAATAAAACTCTTGATATTTCCGCAGTATCATTTCATAAAATGATACAAGCCGCAAAAAAACTTGATGCCATAAATGACTATGGCAGCATAGTGGCATTGAGCTATATTGCAGCGCAACGCACAATGTTTGGATATAACGACATGGCTGATGCCAAAGCTTTGCTTGAGTCAATAGCTCGCAGTTTTGGATATATCTACGGAAGAGAGAAGCATGTACGCATCAATACGATATCGCAGTCTCCTACATTAACAACAGCCGGCAGTGGCGTTAAGGGAATGGATTCTCTGATGGATTTTGCTAATCGCATGTCCCCACTTGGAAACGCTGATGCAGATGAATGTGCTAATTATTGTATTGTAATGTTCAGCGATTTGACGCGCAAGGTCACAATGCAGAATCTTTATCATGATGGCGGTTTCTCTAGCATGGGTATGAGTTTACGTGCGATGGACCAATACGAAAAAAGTTTTGACCAATATCGCAATGAAGATGGCACTATCCAATATGGATAATTATAATAAGCTATTAAATTGTCAATATAATAGCATCTCTACGATTCACGTTGAGATGCTTATTTTTTATTGAATAAAAGCTATCTAACGTATGGTCATTCGACGGATTTTACGTAATTTTGTAACTCAATTCAAAATATATAAAAGTATGTCCGATATTAAGAAAATCAAAACCGCTCTCATCTCGGTATATCATAAAGACGGCCTAGATGAAATACTCACTCTGCTCAACAAAGATGGCGTAAAATTCCTTTCAACGGGAGGCACTAAATCATTTGTTGAAAGTCTTGGATTTCAATGTGATGCAGTTGAAGATCTTACTGGATATCCATCCATCCTCGGAGGACGAGTAAAGACGCTTCATCCAAAAGTGTTTGGTGGCATACTAAATCGTCGTGATAACAAAGAAGATCAAGAACAGACATCTCAATATGAAATTCCATCTATAGATCTTGTTATAGTCGACTTATATCCATTTGTTGACACAGTAGCGTCGGGAGCATCTGATGCTGAAATTATTGAAAAAATTGATATTGGTGGCATTTCTCTCATTCGCGCTGCAGCAAAAAACTACAAAGATGTAATCATTGTAGCTTCAAAAGTTCAATATGCACCACTTGCCGAGTTATTAAAGAAAAATGGTGCATGTTCGGATATTGCTGAACGTCGTTGGTTTGCAAAAGAAGCATTTGCTGTTAGTTCTAGTTATGATAGCTCAATTTTTAGCTATTTTGACGGAGAAGGTGACCCAAGCGCATTACGCATTGCAATTGATGATGCCAAAGTAATGCGTTACGGAGAAAATCCACATCAAAAAGGATATTTCTTTGGTGACTTCAACGAAATGTTTACCCAATTACATGGTAAAGAAATTAGTTATAATAATTTGCTAGATATAGATTCAGCAGTTAATCTTATAGCCGAATTTACAGAACCAACCTTTGCCGTATTAAAACATAATAATGCATGCGGTCTTGCCTCTCGTCCAACAATACTTGAAGCATGGAATGATGCATTAGCAGGTGATCCGGTATCGGCATTTGGCGGTGTTCTTATTACCAATGGTAAAATTGATGTAAATGCTGCAGAAGAGATAAATAAAATCTTTTTTGAAGTAATCATCGCCCCTGAGTATGATAAAGATGCATTGGAAATACTACAACAAAAAAAGAACAGAATTATACTCATACAACATAATGGGAATAAAGCAAAAACGCAATTCCGCGCATGCCTTAATGGCGCTCTCGTTCAAGAACGCGATTTAATGGTAGAGTGTCCTTCCGATTTAACACAAGTAACTGAAAAAGCAGTAGATGCAGAACGTATAGCCGATTTGCTCTTTGCTAATAAGATTGTAAAACATTCTAAGAGCAATGCTATAGTTTTAGCAAAAAATCGTCAATTGTGTGCAAGTGGTATTGGTCAAACTTCACGTGTTGATGCATTAAAGCAGGCCATTACAAAGGCTCAGTCTTTTGATTTCGACCTCAATGGCGCTGTTATGGCATCAGACGCATTCTTCCCATTCCCCGACTGTGTGGAAATCGCCCATGAAGCAGGTATTGATGCTGTTATACAACCTGGTGGCTCAATTAGAGATAACGAGACTATTGAATATTGCAATAAAAATGGAATTGCAATGGTAACAACCGGAATTCGTCATTTTAAACATTAAACAAAGTCAACTTATATAACACATGGGACTATTCTCATTTACAAAAGAAATAGCAATTGACCTGGGTACTGCCAACACAATCATTATACATAATGATAAAATTGTCATTGATGAGCCATCGATTGTTGCTTTAGATACAAAGACCGGTAAAATGATAGCCGTTGGGAATGAAGCACAAAAGATGCAAGGTAAGGAGCATGAAGGCATTAGGACTGTACGCCCATTAAGGAAGGGTGTTATTGCCGACTTTAATGCTGCCGAGTTGATGATTCGTGGTTTAGTAAAAAAAGTGAGTTCAAAGAGCAATTGGTTTTCTCCGTCTCTACGCATGGTTGTAGGTATCCCGTCAGGTTCTACTGAAGTTGAGATACGTGCGGTGCGTGACTCTTCTGAGCATGCAAATGGTCGTGACGTCTATATGCTCTATGAGCCGATGGCAGCCGCTCTCGGCATAGGCCTTGACGTCGAAGCTCCTGAAGGTAACATGATAGTTGATATAGGCGGCGGTAGTTCTGAAATCGCAGTTATATCGCTTGGCGGTATAGTTAGCAACAAAAGCATTCAAATAGCCGGAGACGACCTCACCGATGACATTCAAGAACATATGCGTCGCGCTCATAATGTAAGAGTTGGGGAACGTACTGCAGAACTAATCAAAATGAATGTAGGCTCCGCTTTGACTGAACTTGACAATCCACCTGAAGATTATATAGTACATGGTCCAAACCAAATGACTTCGCTTCCGATGGAGGTGCCTGTAAGCTATCAAGAAATATCACATTGTATTGAAAAATCAATTTCAAAAATTGAAGCCGCAGTACTGAGTGCTTTGGAACAAACGCCTCCGGAACTATATGCCGACATTGTTCGTAACGGCATTTGGCTCGCAGGTGGAGGCGCTATGTTACGTGGTCTTGACAAACGTTTCAGCGATAAAATTGGAATCCAATTCCATATTGCCGAAGACCCATTGCTTGCTGTGGCAAGAGGAACAGGTGTAGCTTTAAAAAATATTCATAAATTTAAGTTCCTAATTAGATAGATTATTGTATATAAACAAACATCACAATATTTTTGTAATTTTCTGAAAGTGAATGCCTAAAATTGGTATTCACTTTCTATAGTTTCATAAATTAGACTTTTTTGTTAGTATTACGTGCGCAATCTATTAGATTTTATAAGTAAATGTAGTACGTGGATTGTTTTTACATTCTACGTAATATTAAGTTGCATATTACTATTTCAGCATAATCCCTATCAACACCACATTTATATGACTTCGGCAGGACATGTGGTTTCAAGTATTTATGGCACAGCAAGCAACGTTACTTCTTATTTTCATTTACGTGGGATAAACGAAGATTTACAATATCGCAATGCAAGTTTAGAACTTGAAGTTATCAATCTTCGTCGTCAGCTTGATAAATATAAAGAATTTCATTATGCCGACACAATGACTGTAGCTGAAGTACTACAACCTTACGATTTTATTATAGCTCATGTAATAAACAACAGCATATCACGACCATTCAATTATATTACTATAGAAAAAGGCTTAAACGATTCTATCCGGCCTGAAATGGGAGTCGTTGACCAAAATGGAGTTGTCGGTATCGTGAATATCGTAGGCCCCAACTCTGCCAGAATCATTTCATTACTCAATCCTAATCTAAGATTGTCATGTAAAGTCAAAGGTAGTGACTATTTCGGGTCTTTGGTTTGGGACGGGCGCAGTCCTCATCAAGCTTTGCTTGAGGAGATGCCTCGCCATGTTAGATTTCAGAATGGAGATACTATTGTAACGAGTGGATATTCTGCTGTGTTTCCCGAGGGAATACCGGTAGGCGTAATTGAGGGAAATGCTCGTAATGACGGCGATAATTTTTTTACGCTACGAATAAGATTACTTACAGATTTTTCTCAATTAAGCACCGTAAGAGTTATACGTAATAATATGCGTGATGAACTTAACAAACTGACTCAAGAGGAAGACTCCAACAATTAAGTTTAAATTATGTCAAAGACTGCAATAAAATTTATTATATTATTTATTTTGTCTATATTCGCTCAAGCTATAATTTTCAATCAAATATGCTTGTTTAACGTTGCTACGCCATTCGTATTTATATATATCATCATACGCATGCCCATTACAGTCTCTGTAAATTGGTTAATGACTATATCTTTTTTATTGGGACTTTGTGTAGATATTTTCTCAGACACGCAAGGAATGAACGCATTAGCATGCACTCTATTAGCGGCAATTCGTCGTCCTATATTACTATTGTTCTTTCCGCGTGAAGATGACATAATAAATCCGGAACCATCTATTCGCTCATTTGGCTTTGGGATTTACATTAAATATATGCTTACATTAGTATTGTTATTCTGTTGTTTTATATATACAATTGAAGCTTTTTCATTTTTCAACTTTTTTCAATTAGTCATGCGAATAGCAAGCAGCACACTTTTGACATCACTGCTTTTATTAGGTATTGACAGTATTTCATCACAACGCCAATACGTCAGATGAGAAAAGATTATAGGTTAGAAAAGCGAAAGTATGTTATAGGAGGCTTTATTATAATTATTGCTCTTTTATACATCATCCGACTGTTCAACCTACAAGTGATGGACAGCCGATATAAGGAATTTGCCGACAACAATGCTTTTTTACGTAAAACAATTTATCCATCGAGAGGTTTGATGTATGACCGTAACGGTGAGTTAGTCGTATTTAATCAACCTGCCTACGATGTAATGGTAATTCCTAAAGACGTTCAAGAATTTGACACAATTGACTTTTGCCGAACGTTAAACATTACTACAGAGGAATTTGTTAAGAGATGGAATGCAATGAAAAAGTCTCCAAGCTATTCCAGCTACACTGAACAAAGGCTAATAACCCATCTTTCGGCAAAGGACTACGGACGTTTGCAAGAAAAATTATACCGTTATCCAGGTTTTTTTATACAACAACGCATTTTAAGACAATATAAACATCTTGCTGCGGCAAATGTACTTGGCAATATACGCGAGGTATCAGCAAAAGATATTGAACGCGACCAGTACTATGCACCAGGTGACTATTGCGGTGACCTTGGAGTCGAAAAAAGTTATGAAAGTTATTTGCGAGGTGAAAAAGGTGTAGAAATCTTAATTAGAGATGCTCATGGGCGCATACAAGGGCGTTATGCCGATGGAGTTCACGATATAGCACCAATAGCGGGTCGTGATTTAACGCTAAGTCTTGATATTGAGTTACAAGAATACGGTGAAGCCTTGATGAAAAATAAAATTGGTGCAATTGTCGCAATCGAGCCAAAAACCGGTGAAATCCTCGCTATGGTCAGTAGTCCCACATATGATCCTCAATTACTTATTGGACGAGAACGTGGAAAAAATTATAACAAACTTAAATCCAATCGATATAAACCTCTTTTCGACCGTGCTTTAATGGGAGCATATCCTCCGGGGTCAACATTTAAACCCTCTCAAGGGCTAATTTTGCGACAAGAGGGCATAGTCACCCCATCTACCCTATTTTCATGTTATGGTGGATATATTTCGGGACGTCTCAAAGTGGGATGCCATGCCCATCCGGCTCCAATTAATTTAGTTCCGGCATTAGCCACATCATGCAATGCCTACTTCTGCTGGGGATTAAAGTCTATGTTAGATAGCAAACGCGGTAAATATGGCAGTGTTGATAATGCTTTTGAAACGTGGAAGTTACACCTTGTATCCATGGGATATGGTTATAAACTCGGAGTTGACGTGCCTGGAGAAAGTCGAGGTTTCATTCCTAATGCTAAATTCTATAACAAAATATACGGTCAAGGGCGATGGAGTGCCAACACAATTATTTCTATAGCCATAGGTCAAGGTGAAATATTAGCTACACCTCTGCAGATAGCAAATCTATGTGCTACAATTGCCAATCGAGGTTGGTTTATAACTCCCCATACAGTAAAAGCCATACAGGACACCATAATGCCTGAGGTTCTATTAAATAAGCTCATTCCGACAATCAAAAATGAATATTATCATGAAGTAGCACAAGGTATGCGTCAAGCTGTTTTGGGAGGGACATGCCGACTGGCAAATATTCCGAACATTGATGTTGCTGGGAAGACAGGAACAGCTCAAAATCCTCATGGCAGAGATCATTCCGCATTTATAGGTTTTGCACCATATGACGACCCCCAAATTGCGATTTGCGTATATGTCGAAAATGCCGGGTTTGGTGCTACCTATGGTGTGCCTATCGGATCTCTTATGATTGAGAAATATCTTAACGATAGCATTTCTCCTCAGCGAAAATACTTAGAAGAAAATATGTTGAACGCAAATACAATAATTTATAGTGGAGTTAAGAAGCACTAACCAGTCAATATTTAGGCATATAGATTGGTTTACAGTAATACTATATGCCATACTAGTAATTGCCGGTGCCATATCAATATATGCTGCAAGTTATGACTATGACCATGCATCAATCCTATCGTTTGATGAGTTTTCCGGCAAACAATTACGCTGGGTGGGGTTATCGTTAATTCTCGGTCTTATCATTTTACTCGTCGATTTTCGCATGTATGAGGCTTATGCTTATCTCATATATGGATTGCTAGTAATTTTGCTTATTGTGACAATATTTGTTGCTCCCGACATTAATGGGTCGCGTTCATGGTTAGTGTTAGGCCCAATGAGCCTTCAACCAGCTGAGTTTGCCAAATTTGCGACAGCTTTGGCTTTAGCAAAATTGTTTTCTTCATATAACTTTAATATAAATGCTAATGCAGGCAATTATCTCAAAGCACTGACAATAATATTTATTCCCGTCATGCTGATACTCGCTCAGAAAGAGACTGGCTCAGCATTGGTGTATTTGTCATTGTTCTTTGTGCTATATCGAGAAGGCATGAGTGGCTTAATACTATTGGCAGCAGTAAGTGCAATCACAATCTTTGTTGTTGCCGTAAAATTCACCGGCACAATGATATTAGGTATTCCATCCGGACAATTTGCTGTATTCTTAATGATTGAAACTGTAATGGTTTTATTGCTGGCATTTTATTGCAAACACACCGCCGGGGCTAGAAATGTTTTTTTGTGGTTTTGCTTGTCGGGATTGTCATGTTATGCACTCAATCTTTTTAATATAACATTATCGGGTTATATCTTTTTTATTGCATCAATAGGTGTAGCATGCTTATATTGTTTATTCCTAACATTTCGCTCACATATCAACAAATTGTTGTTGACTATTGGGATAGCTGTCATTTCTGTGGGATTCTTATTCTCTGTAGACTACATGTTTAACAATGTATTGGAACCCCACCAACAGATGAGGATTAAAGTTGCGTTAGGCATAGAAGAAGATCTCAGAGGAGCCGGTTACAATGTAAACCAGTCAAAAATTGCAATTGGTTCAGGCGGATTCATAGGTAAAGGATTTCTTAATGGAACTCAAACAAAATTGAAATATGTACCCGAACAACACACCGACTTCATATTCTGTACAATCGGAGAAGAAGAAGGCTTTTTGGGTTCGGTTGCTGTAATTATTTTGTTTTTAATGCTTATACTTCGGATATTATCACTAGCCGAACGACAACCATCTGTATTTGGACGCGTATACGCCTATTGCGTTGCATCATATTTTATATTTCACGTAACTATCAATGTTGGGATGGTAATCGGACTATGTCCTGTCATTGGCATACCTCTTCCTTTTTTTAGTTATGGTGGTTCTTCGCTATGGGGTTTTACAATACTGCTGTTTATATTACTTAGGATAGATGCATCACGACGAGAACATTTGAGTTATTAATAAAATTTTAATGAAACTCTTTCATAGTTTAATTCATTTCACTAACTTTGACTAAATGGAATCATTCCTAACTATAATATTCAGCGGGTTACTAATCGGCATACTGGTTTCAGCACCAATGGGCCCCATAGGGATGTTGTGTATTCAACGCACGCTAAATAAAGGTCGTCTACCAGCTTTGTTTACTGGCGTAGGAGCGGCATTATCAGACTTACTATATTGTCTTCTTACCGGTCTTGGCCTATCGTTTATTACAGACTTTATCGAGTCAAATCAGTTGATTCTTAAAATTTTAGGCTCTGCCGTATTGATTGCTTTTGCTGTTTATTTATTCAAAAAAAATCCGGCTCGAGGTCTATCTACTCCTTCAGAACAGGTAAATACATACTGGATGGACTTTGTTACAGGTTTTTTATTTACCGTATCCAATCCTTTAATATTATTTTTTATTATAGGGCTTTTTGCTCGTTTCAATTTCCTCCAACCCGAATTTAAATACTACCATTATCTAGCCGGATATATTTCGATATTTATTGGAGCCTTGTTATGGTGGTCGCTTATCACATATTTTGTCAATAAAGTACGGGCTCATTTCAACATTCGTTCAATGAAACTAATTAATAAAACAATTGGCGGTATACTGATGGTCATGGCTATTTTTGGATTAATTATGGGATTGAAAGACTATATTTCTCTTCAAATATAAATAGTCTGGTAAAAAAACACTTTTTTCTTTTATCATAACAAAAAAACTTCTTACCTTTGCGTTGAAATTAAATGGCGATTTAGTGTAGTGGCCTAGCACGCCACCCTCTCACGGTGGAAACCCGGGTTCGATTCCCGGATTCGCTACAAAAAAATTAAAAGTATCCCAAATGGGATACTTTTAATTTTTTAGGGGGATATATTATGCCACGATTTTGTGTTGCGCTATAAAGTGTTTTGCTTTAAATTTTCAACAAACTTATCTATGTCAGAAAGTCTACGTGGGATATCAATTCCCTGTGGACAATGCGACTTGCATTTACCACATCTTATGCAATGACTTGCTTGTCTAAGTCGAGGCACTTTTCTGTCATATCCTATCAAAAAGGCTCTTCGGGCTTCTCTATAATTTGGGTCTTGAGCATCTTCCGCTACTTTACCCTCATTAACACATTTATTATAGTGCGCAAAAATAGCAGGGATATCTAATCCATATGGACAAGGCATGCAATATTTGCAATCAGTGCATGGTACTGTAGGATAATTGACATATAACTTTGCCGAGGCTTCAAGTAATGCAAGCTCTGCTTCGGTACATGGCTCCAATGGAGAATAAGTCCTTAAATTATCTTTCAGATGTTCCATATATGTCATACCACTCAAGACTGTCAATACTCTCTCTGGAGTACCGGCAAAGCGGAATGCCCAGGATGCAACACTGTCTTGTGGGCGGCGCCGCTTAAATTGCTCCATAGTATGTTTATTGACGTTTGCTAGTTGACCACCAAGCAACGGTTCCATAATCACCACCGGAATTTCCCGCTTATCAAGCTCAGCATACAGATATTCAGCATTAGTGTTATTTGGATTTATTTCCTTAGCGTGTTTCCAATCTACATAATTTAATTGTATTTGGGCAAAATTCCATCTAATAAGACCTTCATCTTGTAGAGATAATAAGTAATCAAACACTTTAACATCCCCATGATATGAAAAGCCAAGGTTACGTATTCTACCGGCTTTTTGTTCCTCCTTGAGAAAATCCAACATGCCATTGTCAACATAACGTCCATTATATGCCGACATGCCCCCCATTCCAATTCCATGAAGAAGCATATAGTCAATATAATTGACTTGCAATTCTTTGAAAGAATTTTTATACATGGCAATTGATTGTTCTCTTGGCCACGAATCTGGGCCAAAATTTGATAATTTAGTTGCAATATAATAGCTATCTCGTGGATGACGGCTTAATGCAATGCCCATCGAACGCTCAGATTTGCCTTTGCAATATGCAGGTGACGTGTCAAAATAGTTTACGCCATGTTCTATTGCATAATCAACCGAACGGTTTACGGCATCTTGGTCAATTTCACCAACTAATTCAGGTCTGTCCCCTTGTTTATATGTCGGTAAACGCATACATCCATATCCGAGTATAGATACTCGGTCGCCAGTCGTGTTGTTAATACGGTAAGTCATTTCTCCACTACCAGCTACAACCGTAGACTGACCAGACTTTTCATCAGTTTTTGAGGGCATGCAACCTATTGCAGACAATGCCGCACCGGCACCTATATACTTCAAAAATCCTCGCCTACTGATATTTTGTTTTTTATTCATACTTACGAATATATTAATTATACATTACGGTGTATGTCATTCCCTTCTACATAAATTGCGCTTAATGGTCGTGATGGACACAGATTTTCACATGCGCCACATCCTATACACCTCTCAGTGTCTATTGCCGGAATTTTAATTGCATGACGACTATTTTCATCAATTGCCACCATTGTAATTGCCCCAACAGGACAATGGCGAGCACAATTATCACATCTTACTCCTTGAGTTGCCGGCAAACATCGCTCCTTTACCCACACAGCAATACCTATTTGGATTGCAGATTTTTCTGCTTTGTCAATCTTTAAGATTGCGCCATCAGGACAAACTTCTGAACACCTTGTGCACTCAGGACGACAGTATCCACGCTCATACGATACGACAGGTTGCATAAATGTCTCTATACTATTTGATGGTCTTAATACATTATTCGGACAATTGCTGATGCAAAGTTGGCATGCTGTGCAATGGTCTGATAAGTGTCTTAAGCTGATTGCTCCGGGAGGTACAATCTCAACTTGTCGTTTTGGTTTTTCTTTATTTATAATTTTAGCAAGTCCCCCATCGACTTTCTTTTCTTGAGCAGAAATTATGGTAGAGCCTGCAATTAATGCGCTGCTTACTATGAAACTACGTCGGCCATCATCTACGCCTCGTTTAGTTGCATTTGTAGAATTGATGTGACGATATGAAATAGCTCCTTGTCGGCAATTATTTATACAATCCATACAAGCCACGCAACGTGAATAGTCTATGTTGTGTTCTTTATAGTCAATGCAAGATGCTTTACAACGACGAGCGCAACTCCCGCAACCGTTACATTTTGATGTGCCAATCACCGGCTTTAACCAAGAATATTTAGATAGATAGCCAAGCACCGTACCTACAGGACAAACCGTGTTACAATAGCTGCGTCCTCCTCTCCATGCCAAATATCCTACCAATCCGACAGTTATCATGGCAATTATAGTTATCGATATAGACATATAAAAATCTACATTATAAAACAGATAACTATTTTCACCTTGCACATTAGCTAATATATTATTAAATCCGATATAAAGAGGTCGCAACAATGCCGACACAATACGTCCATATGCGCTATACGGATCAAGTAAGCCGGCTATATTTGCCGACAGAAATAATAATATAATAAATAATATTAGGAAGCTAAGTCTTGTAAACGTTCTTGCCTTTGAAAATGAGAACTTACGTTTCTTATTTATCTTACCATGAATCCAAGATATTAGATCTTGCATTATACCTAACGGACACAATACCGAGCAATAAACACGGCCAAATATTAGAGATAGTACAACCAAAGATAATACAACAATTACACTATGAGCCAATAATGCAGGTACAAATTGCACTCTAACCAACCACCCGGCCATTTGTGCCACAGTTCCAGTAAAATCAAGAAACAACATTGTAATTGCAACCAGTACAATCACTGCTAAAATTATACGAATTTTCCTAAGCATGGCATTTATTTCTTATTTGGCAAATTTAAACATTATTTCTATAATTCACCGTTATATCTATTCTAAAATGTTTTGTGTTTAATTTACAACATCCGGCCAACTTCAATCACCATGATTTGTTAAGGATTTCGTTTTAGCCATTTTGCGCTTTGGTGGAAGGACATGTAGCAAAAGTGTAAATCCAAGTAATCCCGAAAGGAATGAGCCAATAACAATGCCAAGCTTTGCATTATTAAGTAATCTTATCGACTCTTGATTGATTTCAGAGAAGGACAAATTTGCAATAAACAATGAAACTGTAAACCCTATACCGCCAAGTATTGCCACTGATGCCAACATTTTCCAATTGGAATGAACGGGCATCGGTGCAATGCGCAATTTTATTGCCGCCCATGAGAATAAGAATATCCCAACAAACTTTCCAATCAGCAAACCACAGATAATTGCAAGACTAATCCCTTCGAAAATTGAGTTTATATCCATTCCTTGCAAACTTATACCGGCATTGGCAAATGCAAAAACCGGAATAATCAGATAGTTTACCAATGGATGCAACGAGTCTTCAAGTTCTTGTAGAGGTGAAATAACTTTATCCGATGCCGACTCAATTTGCTTCAACCAATCCATCTGGTCTTTAGTCAAAATTGAACGTCTATTTAATCGTTCATCATCATCGGCATTAAAATGGCGTATGCTACGCCTTATCGCTTGTATATATTCTTTAGGAGGGTAAACCGGAATTGCAGGAATACAAAAAGCTACAAGCACGCCGGCAATTGTCGGATGAATACCGGAATTTAAAAACAAATACCAAACAACAACTCCTATAAGTATATAATAAATTTTGCTTTGAACTTTAAATACCGAACCAAGATATAATACGGCAAGTAACGCTATCGCATACAACAGATATATGAAATTTATCTCAGTAGAATAGAATGTCGCTATAACTATAATACCTCCAATATCGTCTACTACAGCCAACGTAGTTAGAAATATTTTTAATGATATTGGGACTCTTGTACCGAGCATTGCTAGTACGCCAAGAGAGAACGCAATATCTGTCGCCATTGGAATCGCAGCTCCATTAGCATAATTACTTCCATAGCCAAAACACATAAACACAATCACAGGAACTATCATGCCACCAATTGCTGCGATGATTGGCAATAAAGCTTGTTTAAGAGAGCTCAACTCTCCAACCAAAACTTCACGCTTAATTTCAAGACCGATTGTAAAAAAGAACACGGCCATAAGCGCATCATTTATGAATTGCAACACAGTCATGGGATGGCCGGCATGACTTAGTAAATTGAAATCCCCTATTTGCAAACAAATTTCGTTATTCCAAAAATTACAATAGCTATCTCTTATTCCCGGAATGTTTGCAAAAGTAAAAGCCAACAACGTTGCTATTATAAGTATATTTCCACCGGTAGAATGGCGCTTTACAGCTCGTTTTGCCGCATAATACACCCGGCTATGCAATGCATTGCCTCCGTCGACAATTGTATTCATAAATATAAGTTTAGCTTAATCAAGCTTCAGCACGGCGAGGAAGGCCTTTTGCGGGACTTCCACCGAACCAATCTGTTTCATGCGCTTCTTTCCCTTTTTTTGTTTTTCGAGCAATTTGCGTTTGCGTGAAATATCTCCACCATAACACTTCGCAGTTACGTCTTTTCTTACAGCCTTGATTGTTTCACGCGCAATTATTTTTGCTCCGATAGCAGCTTGAATAGCAATATCAAACTGTTGGCGAGGGATTAATTCCTTCAATTTTTCACACATGCGACGACCAAATGACACCGCATTATCTTGATGAGTCAGTGTACTCAAAGCGTCGACACTCTCTCCGTTTAATAAAATATCAAGTTTTATTAACTTTGACTCTCGGAAGTCATGAATATGATAGTCAAACGATGCATAGCCCTTAGATATAGACTTTAGTTTGTCATAGAAGTCTATTACAATCTCACCAAGAGGCATGTCAAAAGTCAGTTCTATGCGGTTTCCCGATATATATTCTTGCTTTACCAGCTCACCTCGTTTGCCCAAACACAACGTCATAATCGGACCGATGAAATCGGCTGCTGTAATGATTGAAGACCTAATATATGGTTCCTCAATATGATCGATGAGTGTTGGATCGGGCAATCCCGAAGGATTATGCACCTCAGTCATATTGCCACGCTTATCAAATACATGATATGATACATTGGGGACTGTTGTTATAACATCCATGTCAAACTCACGACCAAGACGTTCTTGAATAATTTCCATGTGTAGCAACCCGAGGAAACCGCATCTGAACCCAAAACCCAAAGCAACCGACGATTCGGGTGTGAATGTTAGCGATGCATCATTTAGCTGTAGCTTTTCAAGCGATGCCCTTAAATTCTCAAAATCTTCAGTTTCAATGGGATATACTCCGGCAAAGACCATTGGCTTGACCTCCTCAAATCCATCAATTGCTTTTTCACATGGCGATTGCACATGGGTGATGGTATCTCCAACTTTTACCTCTTTTGAGGTCTTAATTCCGGAGATTATATAACCGACATTGCCGGCAGACAATTCGTCACATGGACGCATGTCAAGCTTCAACACTCCTATTTCATCGGCATGATACTCCTTGCCTGTTGCGACAAATTTCACAAAATCATTCTTGCTTATGCGCCCATTGACAATCTTAAAATATGCGATGATACCTCTAAATGGATTGAAGACCGAGTCAAAAATCAAGGCCTGTAAAGGTGCATCTACATCGCCTTTTGGTGCCGGTACTCGCTCAATGATAGCTTTCAAGATGTCGGGCACGCCGATTCCTGTTTTCCCGGAAGCCCTGATTATCTCCGTTCTGTCACACCCGAGCAAATCTACGATTTGGTCTTCTACTTCATCGGGTTTAGCACTATCAAGGTCAACTTTGTTTATTACCGGTATGATTTCCAAATCATTGTCTATAGCCATGTAAAGGTTGGAAATTGTCTGAGCTTGAATGCCTTGAGATGCATCTACAATTAACAACGCCCCTTCACATGCGGCTATCGAGCGTGACACTTCATAAGAAAAGTCGACGTGTCCCGGAGTGTCAATAAGATTTAGCGTATATTGCTCGCCATCCATGACATATTGCATCTGTATAGCATGACTTTTTATTGTAATGCCACGTTCTCGCTCTAGATCCATATCGTCAAGTACCTGAGATTGAAGATCTTTTGACGCAATTGTATTGGTATATTCAAGCAATCGGTCTGCAAGCGTGCTTTTGCCGTGATCGATATGCGCAATTATGCAAAAATTTCGGATATGTTTCATAGTCGCAAAATTAACGAAAAAATCCAAATCTGACAATAAGCCGAGAGACGCAGATACTTACATGTTGAAATCCGCGTCTCCACTCATAGCTTTTTTAATTGATTAGAAATTTCCTTCGCCGGCAACCATCATAAGATTTGGACACGCATCAGCCCTAAAATCGGTTATGTAATTATAACTGCAATTGACATACATTAACGACTGGTCAAATGACACATCAAGCATTGACAACTCATTGTTGTTGCAGATGAGGCGTTGTAAAAACATCTGGTTGCTAAGTGTCAACGATGTCAAATCATTGTATGAACAATCGACATATTGTAGAGTCGGGCATTCGTCAACTTCAAAGTTTGACAAATCATTGTATGAGCATACTATATCCATCAATGACTTGCAATCACGAATGGCGAGTGAAGTCATCGCATTGCCCGAACAGGTAAAGTTTGACAATGATGGCAAGCCCGAAAGCAACATTTGATTGATATGGTTGTTGTCAACATTTAAAGCTGTCAAAGCTTCCACTCCAACAAGACTCATTGAAGTCAACTTATTATAACCGCAATAAAGATTTTTCAGGGATGTGCATCCATCAACATTAATATTTTCAAGATGACAACCTTGACAATTTAATGTCTGTAGATTTTGTGCATTTGACACATTTAAATCAACAAATAGATTATTTGAACAGTTTAAAGTTTTAAGCAAAGGCATATCTGCTATGCTAATGTCAGCCAACCGATTGCGATGTATATAAAGTTTAACTAAACTCTGGTTTCCGCCAAAAGAGATTTCAGTTAATTTGTTATGCGAAAGATTTAGATTTACAAGGGCATTATCCCCGGACACATCTGCAGATGTCAATGAATTTCGAGAGAGATCCACGTCTATCAGTTCAGTAAAATCCGACAAATCAATACTTCCGGCAAGGCCTTTTCCGTTCCATTTGATTTGAGTGACATGACCATTTTCAACAACAATACCGTGCCAAGTTGCAGGAGACGACATATCGGTAATCTTTAAAGCATAGGCATTAGTACTTTCTTTTGCAGCCGGCTGAGATAAGAACGCTCGTAGCTTTTTAACTTCATTCTTATCGATGTTTTGGGCAAATGCAACTACGCTACTTAACGCAATTACAAACAACAAATAAGCTTTTTTCATAGATGCAATAACAGTTAATTAATAAAATCTTTTTCTATTAATTTAAACAACATCATCTGATAAAAGTTTAATAATACGACCCACGACAAAAAAAGTAATTGCTAAAAATATTCCCCCAAAAAACTTAATTTCGAAGCACCAAATGAATGCTTTTATAAATTTATTTCATTTATACTACACTTTCTAATTGACTCTACCCTGAATAACAAAATAAAATAATAAATCAATAAATAAAAATTGTTGTAAACGAATCTGCGAAGTAGTTTTAGCCTATTTTCATACTTTAATCCCAGAAGAATCTCAAACAATAAATTCATTCGATTATAATTTAAAAAGGAATTGGTTAAAGATAGTATTAACTACAAAACCGACATAAAACAAAATGAGAAAAGTCATATTAATTTTATTTCTAACAATCCTGGTCGCAGCGTGCAACTCAACAAAGCAAGACAATAATAGTTTATCAAGTACTGAAAGCCGTTCAGAAGCGGATAGTTTAATCAATATATTTTTCGGGAATGATACATCTATTATAAATAGTTTAGGTCAAAACCTATATGGGAATAATATATATTTATTATTTTCAAAAGACCGTCCTAATGGATATGAAATATCTATTTATTATAGAGACAATTATGCATCTGACGATTTGTTTATATGGCATTTTAAAAAAGGGGAAGATTTAAACTGTTATATCAAGACACATGCTATTCCACGTGACCTTGAAACTGAGCTATATATATATCATGAGAATAATTACCCTGTCAACCAAGACGTTAAAATGATATTTTATACAAATTTTTCTGAGCATATCCCAATTAAGCAAGATGTTGAATGGTATTTTGCATTTGTTGATGTTGATTTTGATGGCGAAGAAGAGTTTGTGGTTGAACACGATGCTTATTATCTATATAATCATTATTATGCCTGTTTTGATTTAGATGATAGTAATAAAACAGCGTACCGAGGATTTTTATCTCCTATGAATGACGGCCCATATAATTATTTAACACAAGGTACGAGAGGTAGGACAAAAATAGACCACGAAAAGAAAGAAATCCATATTATTAAAACAAGCGGTAATGCTTACATTACTGAAACTTTGGCAAAAAAAATAGGCAATAAAGTTAAAATAGTAGAACAAATTGAATATGTAAATCATAGTCATAGTTCCGAGAAAAGCAAAACCACCTATAAATTGCAAAATGACTCACTTATAGAAGTCGCATACGAAACAATCGAAGATGAAACATTCTTTAAAAACTTATGTGAAGAATATAGTCTTGAATATAGTTTTGATTAATTAAAACACGACAAAAGCAAGCGATGTTGAATTTGTAGGGGCATTCTCTAAAATCACTTTTCAACAGACAAGAGTTAATTATCCCACACCTTTTGCGACTAAGTCTTTTTCGCCAAAACAAATACTAAGGACTTATCAAATAATTAATAATCTAATACAATTTCTGTATTATGACAGGTATTAGAATGGTGTGGGAGAATCATCGACTCCGGCCAAAAAGTCGGCATTGCCTCCGGTCAAAGCGACATTTACTCCTGCTACATCAGACATCGTCATGTCGTTCATGGCAGAACCAATCATTCCGCTTGTCATGTCATTTTCTGTCCAGTTTTCAAATCGGGCATATTTTGCTTTAAATCTCATCTTGACGTCGTCGACCGACCCCGAACGGTGTTTTGCCACAATAAACTCGGCCAAGCCACGGATGTCATTTCCTGACGCGTCCTGGTCACTACGCAAATAGTATTCAGGGCGGTGAATAAAACAAACTATATCGGCATCTTGCTCAATAGCTCCAGATTCACGTAGGTCACTAAGTTGCGGACGTTTGCCGTCGGTACGTGATTCAACCGAACGGTTGAGCTGGGACAATGCCACTATCGGGATATTTAACTCTTTTGCTAATTGTTTAAGGTTTCGAGAAATCATACTTACCTCTTGTTCTCGACTGCCAAATTTCATTCCCGATGCATTCATCAGCTGCAAATAGTCGATAATTATAAACTTGACTTGATGTTCTCTTACTAATCTTCGAGCTTTTGTGCGCAATTCAAATATCGACAGAGACGGTGTATCATCAATGTATAAAGGTGCACTAAACAATCGCTTTACACGAGTCATCAATTGGTCCCATTCTATCGTAGTCAACCTACCCGACTTGATTTTCTCGCTCTCAAGTTCACACACATTACTAATCAGACGATTGACCAATTGGAGATTGGACATTTCAAGCGAAAAAATAGCAACCGGAGTGTTGTAGTTTACTGCCATGTTTTTTGCCATCGAAAGGACAAATGCAGTTTTACCCATTGCCGGACGTGCAGCGATAATAATAAGATCGGATGGTTGCCATCCTGATGTGAGTTTATCCAGGTCGTGATATCCCGACTCCAATCCACTAAGGCCTGTAGTTCGATTTGCCGCCGCTTGAATCTGAGCTATGGCTTGACTTATAATAGGGTCGATTTGAGTAACATCTTTTTTTACATTACGCTGTGATATTTCAAACAATTTTCCTTCTGCTTCCTGCAACAGATCATCCACATCGTTACTTTCATCATAAGCCTTACCTTCTATGACCGAGGCAAAAGAAATTAATTCACGAGCTAGATACTTTTGTGCTACGATACGTGCGTGATACTCTATATGTGCTGCCGATGCAACTTTTGAAGTCAATTCGGAAATATACACCGGCCCGCCGACCTCGTCAATTGTATTATTAAGCCTTAATTGCTCAACTACAGTCAGCATATCAATGGGTTGTTGTGCAGCACCAAGAGCTTGGATTGCCTCATAAATACGCTGATGCTGTGGCTCGTAAAAACTTTCGGGCTTCAGTATATCACATACAATGGTATAAGCATCCTTCTCAAGCATCAATGCTCCAAGCACAGCTTCTTCCAGTTCTCTATCGCGCGGCACCATGCGACCACCTGTCTCATAGACTGACTGATGCTGAGGTTTATTACGACGTGTTCCACCACGGTTATTGTCATACTCTCCTGCCATTACCATTAAATTTTTCTTATTACTATGGCAAAGTTACAACAACGCAATCAAATAGTACCCCAATATCACAAATTTATTTTCAACAACATTTAAACATTGGGGCAATCTAAAGATTTAAAATATTATACAATGAGATAATAGGCATATCACGCTCCGACTATCCTGAAGCACGCATCATCAATCAAAGTGAATAAAGTACGGCAATAAGCATTGCAACACACGACAAAATTTTAATCCCTGTTCCAACAAAAAACGACAAAAAGGAACCAAGCGCTGCCTTTAGCGCAGTAGAGGAATTTTGTTTTGAAACGACCAATTCACCCAGCAAAGCTCCGGCGAATGGGCCAATCAACGGGCCTATTGGCCACGGTAAAAACATTCCTACAATCAGTCCAACCATAGCCCCCAACCCTCCGGCTTTACTACCACCAAAGCGTTTGGTCATCCATGGAGTAAGAACAAAATCGAGTATACAAACAACTACTGCAACAATAGCCCACACTATCAACATCGTGATAGACAGATGTATATATCCACCCCACTGCATAAACAACATTGCCAAATAAGCCATCGGCGGACCCGGCAACACAGGGAGCACGCAACCGAGCAACCCGATAATGTAAGCCACTATGGCTAATACAAGTAAAGCAATCTCCATGATGATATTTTTCTATATAAACACACGAGCCGGCATCTAGATGTCGGCTTGTGAATGCGGAGAGGACGAGATTCGAACTCGTGGTAGGATTGCTCCTACGTCAGTTTAGCAAACTGGTGGTTTCAGCCACTCACCCACCTCTCCTTTGATGCTTTCTCCATGACGGTTTAGCGGTTGCAAAGTTATGCAGAAGATTCTAAATTTGCAAACTTTTCTGCAATTTTTATTCTAAGTTTTTTGTAATTAGATAACAACTAAGAGTTTATCCAATCATAATCATTCAATATCTTCGATTAATCTAATTAAATTTTAAACATTAGCAGATGTTTTGTAAATTTACACTATGAAAAAAACAATTGTAACAATATCGACGATAATAATACTCGGGGTAATAGCATCTTGTATATCAATATACAATTATTTTAATGCTGAATATAAAAGCGAAAGCAAGTGGATATACATACAAGCAAAAGCCTCTGACGACGATATTAAATCAGTCCTTGTCGATAGTCTTGGCTCAATAGGCCTGCGTGCATATCAAATGTGGAGTTTTGCCAACGGAAATGCAAAAGTCGCTCATGGGGCATATAAAATAAGAGCAGGTGAATCCGCTATTGATATAGGCCGACGCATCAAGCAAGGCGCACAAACTCCGGTAACTATTACATTCAACAACATTCGCACAATTGAGCAACTGGCAGAGCGCATTTCTCTCAACATGACTTTTGATGAAAAGGATTTTTTTAAAGCTTGCGACAGCATTTTATCTGATGACGGATTATCCAAACACACATATATATCTGCGTTTCTTCCTGACAGTTATGAGTTTTATTGGACTGTTTCAGCGGATAATTTAGTAAGAAGACTGTATGAATATCAAAAAAGATTCTGGAATAAAGAACGACTTTCAAAAGCAAAATCGCTTGGTATTACACCACTTCAAGCCACTATCATTGCCTCTATTGCCGAAGAAGAAACCAACCGATCAGATGAGCGTGGCATTGTCGCTCGTCTATATCTAAATAGGCTTGAGCGAGGCATGTTGCTACAGGCAGACCCGACAATAAAATTTGCATTGGGCGACTTTAGCCTAAAACGAATTCTAAATAAACATTTAGCTGTAGACTCTCGTTATAACACATATATGTATGCCGGATTACCGCCAGGACCGATACGGATGCCCGAGGGTCGCACAATTGATGCCCTACTCAACTCCAAGCCTCATCCCTATTTATACATGTGTGCAAAAGAGGATTTTTCGGGGAAACACAATTTTGCCATAGACCTTGCTACACATCAACGTAATGCTACTCGCTATCAGGCAGCACTCAATCGACGCAAAATTAAATAATCAAAAAATCTATTATGACACACACAGAAGACAATCTTGTATTGCTCAATTCCTATTCCGACTTGGCAGAAGCTTATATGGTTAAAGGAGTTTTAGAAACAAATGGCATTGAATGTGTTATTCACAATGAAAACATTTCAAGTGTATATCCGGTCACAATGATTGCTTGGGGGCAAATAGATGTAATGGTGCGACAAGGCGACATAAACCAAGCCCGAGCTATTCTTGAATCACCGGCCGAATGCAACGACAGAAGCTAATTGTCTGAATCTTCCATTTTCTCTACTTCGTCAATAGCTTTCTGTTCATCAAGGATTTTCTGACCTCTGTCAATTATATATTCATCATAGTAGGCCAGAACCAACGTAGTCAGTGGCAGTGCTATAATAAGCCCAATGAATCCGAGCAACGACCCCCACACCGATAAGGACAATAATATAATTGCAGGATTCAGTCCCATTGCCTTGCCCATTATTTTAGGAACAAGGTATAAGTCTTGAATACATTGCACTACGCAATACACCGCCATACATTCTAAAAATATTGCCCAAAATTCGACTCCGGTATCAACCGAATAAACCAAACACAATAACATCGTGGGGACAATTGACACTAATTGCAGATAAGGCACCATGTTGAGCAAACCAATAAACAACCCAAAAACTATTGCTAACGGTAAGTCAATAAGCACAAATCCGATACTGAATAAAATACCCACACAAAAAGCGACTAAAGTCTGCCCTCGAAAATAGTGATTCATAGAGTGTTTAACATCGTTTCCTATTTTAAAAGCGACTTTACGATATTTAGGGGGAACCAAACTTTTTATTCCAATCACAAACCGATCATAATCAAGCATTATAAATATGACATATAGAAAAACAACAAACCAACTAAGCAAACCGACAAGCATACTGACACTTTCGCTTAGCACTCCCCATGTAGATGTCATAAGGCCATGTGCCATATCCATCCACTCTTGATGCGTAAAAAGCCTTGATAAAGATGCCCAGTCGACATTTTCCCTGATAAAATCACGGATAAATTCCGGTAAAATCGGCACTTCCGAGCCTGTTTCCATATATTTGCGCATCAATACTGCCATGTGTTGAGCTTCATCAATAATTCGGGGTACAAAAAGATAACCTAATATTACCATCGCAAACAACACTTCAAACAACGTTACAAATATCGCTACTATGCGCCCCTTCAACTTTAATAATCTGCGATTGAATTGAACAAATGGCTCAAGTATATATGCTACAAGACATGCCACAAAAAAAGGCAACAACACATCTCTTAAAGTATTTAGAAGCCATATAAGACCACAAATCACAATACATGCAATAATCAATCGCACAACGCGATCAAAAGTATAAGGTTGTCTCGTATTACTCATAAGCATTGGGGTATTTTCTACGAAAATAATGAAAATTTCTGTCTTTTACATGATTTTGCTTAATTTTGTAACCAAAACATTATCTTATTAGTTCATAACAAATAAACAAATCATGACAACTCAATTACGTCAGGCACTCAACGACAAAGCCTGGGCTCGTTGGACTGCGCTATTGCTTTTGGCATCAGCCATGTTCTTCAGCTACATCTTCATGGACATCCTCTCTCCTATTAAAGACCTAATGCAATCGACTCGCGGATGGGACTCTACCGCATTCGGTACAATGCAAGGCTCAGAGACCTTCCTTAACGTGTTTGTATTTTTCCTCATTTTTGCCGGAATCATCCTTGATAAAATGGGGGTTAGGTTTACCGCTATTTTGTCAGGAGCAGTTATGCTTATTGGGGCTGTAATTAATTGGTATGCAGTCACAGAGTCATTCATTGGTAGCAGTTTAGAATCGTGGTTTACAAACAACCTAAACTATATACCGGGATTTGACGAGCTCGGCATATCTCCATTTTATGAAGGAATGCCGGCATCGGCCAAATTTGCCGCTATAGGTTTCATGGTGTTTGGATGTGGCGTTGAAATGGCAGGAATCACAGTCAGCCGCGGAATAGTCAAATGGTTTAAAGGTCGAGAAATGGCCCTTGCAATGGGGTCAGAGATGGCTCTTGCTCGTTTAGGCGTTGCGACTTGCATGATATTTTCACCCGTATTTGCAAAACTCGGAGGCGATATAGACGTCTCTCGTTCAGTTGCATTTGGAGTTGTACTTCTAATGATTGCCCTAATCATGTTTATAGTGTATTTCTTTATGGATAGGACACTCGATAAGCAGACCGGCGAAGCAGAGGAAAAAGACGACCCCTTTAAAATCAGCGACCTTGGAAAAATTCTTTCAAGTAGTGGATTTTGGCTTGTTGCATTGCTTTGTGTCCTTTACTATTCCGCCATTTTCCCATTCCAAAAGTATGCAGTAAACATGCTACAATGCAACTTGACATTTACTCAACTGCCTGCCGATTCATTTTGGGCAACTAATACCGTAACGATAATTCAATATTGTATCATGCTTGTAGTTGCAGCTACTGCATTTACCAGCAATTTTTGCAAGAAAAAAATGTTGAAATCTACTATGTTGCTCATCTCTGTAGTTGCCTTAATTGCTTTCTGCTACATGGGTTACATGCGTCAAAGCGCCGAAACAGTATTTGCCGTATTCCCGCTTTTGGCAGTAGGCATAACTCCGATACTTGGCAATTATGTAGACCACAAAGGAAAAGCGGCTTCTATGTTGGTACTTGGCGCTCTGCTTCTGATTGCATGCCACTTGACATTTGCATTTATTCTTCCGATGTTCAAGGGAAGCACATATGCCGGTTTTATTATAGCTTATCTGACGATTCTTGTGTTAGGCGCCAGTTTCTCTCTCGTTCCGGCTTCTTTATGGCCAAGTGTCCCCAAATTGGTCGACTCTAAAATAATTGGCAGTGCATACGCATTAATCTTCTGGATACAAAACATCGGCCTTTGGCTTTTCCCTTTGCTTATTGGAAAAGTTCTCGACAAAACCAATCCCGAACTCGTCGAAGGTGTTGCTAATGGCTCTATCAGCCCGGAAGTAGCTGCCGTTTCCTACAACTACACTGCTCCGTTAGTTATGCTTGCTTCACTTGGCGTGGCCGCGCTCATTATCGGATTTATTCTAAAAGCGGTCGATAAGAAGAAACATCTTGGCCTTGAAGAACCCAACATAAAGTAACATCAGAATTACAAAACATATTGAGGGATAGCATTAAGACTGCAACTGCTATCCCTCTTTTTTTTACAGAAATTCACAAACATTTGCATCTTCAATTCACATCAAGGTATTTGTCTTTATAAGTAAGTTTAAATTAGACCTTGACACCCCTTTAATATATTTATTTTGTTTGTCATACTTGAGTTGTTTACTTTTACATTTACAAAATATATATTTGACATGAAACTCTCATTTATGACATTATCTGCAGCAATATTGCTTGCTGCTACCGTATCAAATGCTGAAGAGTGGAGTTACGATGACTGTCTTCAATATGCCATGGAGCATAACATATCACTGCAACAGTCTCGTCTTAATGAAGAATTGTCGGAATTCACTCTTGAAGCATCAAAAGCCCAATGGACCCCGTCTATCAATTTTACTACAACGCATAATTTAACAGACCAACCATGGGCCGACAATAAGAATAGTTTTTATCAGAGTTCTTATGGATTAAATGCCGGGTGGACTGTGTGGAATGGTGGAGAACGCGAAAATACCATAAAACGTAACAATCTCCAAATCTCGATAGATGCCCATGCCACAGATGACATAATACGCTCTCTTGAAACCGAGCTTTTGAGCATTTATATCAATATACTATATGCACGTGAATCCATTTCCATATACCAAGATGCCGTAGAATTGAGCCGCGCACAGACCGACCGTGCCCGCCAATTAATGGATGCCGGACGTCTGTCACGTGTAGACTATACTCAACTTGTTGCACAATATGAACAAGACAGATATTCCTTGGTAAATGCTGAAGGAGACTACAACTCCAAACGTATGGAGTTGAAACAATTGCTCGAATTGGGCATAAATAATGACATCACACCAAAAGACATTGAATGGACCTCAGAGCAGGTGCTGGCAGAGTTGCCTCCAATTGAAGAAAGTTACAGACTGGCAATTGTAACCGACTCACAACTTAAAGCGAAGAAATTGGAAAATGAAAGTGCCGAACTTGATATAAAAATAGCCAAAGCCGGTTACTACCCCGAGTTGTCATTAAACGCAGGCATCGGTACGAATTACTCATCGGGTAACGCATGGGGAAAACAGATGAAAGAAGGATTCAATGAGTCTGTAGGCATAACTCTTGCAGTTCCTATTATGGACAACAAAAAGACTAAGACGGCCGTCGCCAAGGCTCGAGTACAGCAAATTAGCACTCAACTCGAATATGATGCCCGTCTGACCGAACTTGCTCAGGCAGTAGAACATTGGTACATTGATTTAAGCGCAGCTCAATCACGTTACAAAGCCGGATTAGAACAAGAGCGGTCAGCCTCTTTGAGCAATGAATTGGTTAACGAACAATTTCGCCTTGGATTAGTAAACACCATCGAATTGATGACTGCTCACAATAATCTGCTTGAAGCACGACACTCACTGCTACAAGCCAAATATATGGCAATGCTGAGCCACAAAATGATTGAATTTTATCGAACTGCAACCATATCCATGCCATAAAGGAATTTAAACAACATGAAATTTATCAATTTTATTTTGGCTTGTGCTATTATATTTATGGGCACAGCCTGCAAGAAACAATCAAGAATTGTGCTGGAAACAGCCGTCGTGGAATTTGGAGAAATAAGCGAATCCGTTACTGCCACAGGTACTGTTGAATCGGTAACCCAAGTCGATGTCGGCACTCAAGTAACTGGCATAGTCGACAAGCTATATGTAGACTACAATTCAGTTGTAACCAAAGGTCAACTCATTGCGGAAATAGAAAAAACTCTACTTGAGAGTGAGTTACAAAGTGCTGATGCAAGCCTTGAATCGGCTCGACTCACCTACGAATACAATAAGGTGAATTATGAGCGTGATAAACAATTACACGACAAACAGCTTATTAGCGACTATGACTATCAAACTTCACTCAAAGACTACTTGGTTTCAAAACAAGCGTATGACAAAGCCCGCGCCGACCGTGTACGCGCCGCTAAAAATCTCAATTATGCTGAAATTTATTCCCCAATCGACGGCATCGTAATCTCTCGCGAAGTTGAAGTCGGACAGACTGTTGTCTCAAGCATGAATGTAGCCAACCTATACACAATTGCCGACCTCGACAATATGCAGATTGTCGGGAATGTTGATGAAGCAGACATTGGCCAAGTTAAGGTCGGCCAAAATGTAACATTCACTGTGGATGCTTATCCCAATGACCGTTTTGATGGCACAGTGACACAAGTGAGATTAAATCCAACAACCGAAAGCAATGTAGTCACTTACGAGGTTATAGTGGCCGCTCCAAACCCGGAGCACAAACTCATACCGGGATTGACAGCAAATCTCACAATTTACATTACTCAAGAAAAAAATATTTTAATTATTCCTAACCAAGCATTACAATTCATACCACGCAAATACCCCGATGTTGACTACTTGCCTTCATTTGAACCAATGCCATCGGCAAGACCTTACAAGAAACAAGTGTGGGTACTGTCTGATAACAATGAGCTTAAACCGGTCGAAATAGCAACCGGAGTCACTAACGGCATCAATACTCAAGTATTATCAGGCCTCAATTCCGGAGACAAGGTTGCAATTGAATACAACTCGATTACAAACACACCACAGAAAATGCCGGAAGAAAATGCCGAACAAAGTCCATTTGCACCAAAGCCACCGAGTCGAGACAAAAAGAAGTAATATTGTCATGTAATCTATGAAAAGAGAAATCATAAAAATCGAGAATATTCGTCGCGACTTTATTGTTGGAGGTGAAATCGTGCATGCATTGAGAGGCGTAACATTTTCAATCCATGAAGGTGAGTTTGTCACAATCATGGGGACTTCAGGCTCGGGGAAATCGACATTGTTAAATATTTTGGGATGCCTTGACACCCCATCGTCAGGAGAATATTATCTTGATGGGACATCTGTGCAAACCATGAGCAAAAACGAACGCGCCATAACGCGCAATCGCAAAATTGGTTTTATATTTCAGAATTATAATCTTCTACCTAAAACGACAGCTAAGGAAAATGTAGAACTTCCACTACTCTATAATTCCAAATTATCATCAAAAGAACGCGAAAAGCGAGCTATAAAAGCTCTTGAAGCAGTTGGCTTGCACGACCGCCTATATCACAAAAGCAATCAAATGTCGGGAGGACAACAGCAACGCGTCGCAATAGCGAGAGCGTTGGTCAATGACCCCGTAATAATACTTGCCGATGAAGCAACCGGCAACTTGGACACTCGTACATCCTTCAGCATACTCGTACTTCTTCAAGAGTTACATTCTCGAGGTCGAACGATTATATTCGTAACCCATAATCCTGATATAGCGGCATACTCGTCTCGTAACATTGTTTTGCGTGACGGAAAAATCATATCCGACGTAATTAATGAAAAACCGGCTTCAGCCCGTGAAGCCTACGATGCACTACCCATCGAAAACGATTGATTTCATGAACATTAATAATCTTTTTAAAATAGCATTAAAAGCATTGTACAATAATAAATTAAGATGCTTTTTAACCATGCTGGGCATAATCATAGGTGTTGCATCGGTAATTACGATGCTTGCAATTGGACAAGGCTCAAAAAACAGCATTAAGCAACAAATCTCAGAGATGGGTTCAAATATGATCATGATTCATCCCGGCAGCATGAGACAAGGCGGTGTGCGTCAAAGTGCAGAGTCCATGCAAACTTTAAAAATTGCCGACTATCAAGCTGTTCGAGACAAAGCAGTTTATATATCGGCTGTTTCGCCAACGGTAAACAGTTCCGGACAATTAATCAATGGCAATAATAACTACCCATCCACAATATATGGCATAACTCCAGACTATTTGCAAATTAGGAATCTTGATGTTGAAGATGGCGCGATGTTTACAGAGCAAGACATCAAATCGGCGGCAAAAGTATGCCTATTGGGAAAAACTGTGGTTGACAACTTGTTTCCAAATGGAACCAACCCCTTGGGACGAGTAATTAGATTCAACAAAATACCATTTACCGTAATTGGTGTACTTGAGGAAAAAGGAACCAATTCAATGGGTATGGACCAGGATGATGTTGTTTTGGCACCATATACAACAGTAATGAAGCGCCTGCTTGCAATCGACTATCTACAGGGACTATACGCAAGTGCCATTGATGAGGGACGTAGCGAATTGGCAATTGATGAAATTACGGAAATTTTGCGCACACAACACAAAATAAAAGTTGATGAGGATGATGACTTTGAGATACGCTCTCAACAAGAACTGAGTGAGATGATGAACTCTACAAGCGATATGATGACTGTATTATTGGCTTGTATAGCCGGCATATCTCTTCTCGTCGGAGGAATAGGTATTATGAACATCATGTATGTTTCCGTTACCGAACGAACCCGCGAAATTGGTTTACGCATGTCAATCGGCGCTCGCAGTATCGACATATTATCTCAATTTTTGATTGAGGCTGTAATTATCAGTGTGACTGGAGGCATCATTGGCGTTATTGTTGGCACATTGGCATCTCTATTAGTTAACATTTTAGCTCACTGGCCTGTAGCAATACAATTTTATTCTGTAATTTTGTCCTTTGCAGTTTGTACTCTGACCGGAGTATTCTTTGGTTGGTATCCTGCTAAAAAAGCAGCAAATCTTGATCCTATAGAAGCAATCAGATATGAGTAATAACACCATCACAAAGTTCAACGACAAACGTAAGGTCATATCAATCCTTACTCATATTTTGTGTCTGCTGCTCGTTTTCGTGTTGCCTGAATTTATAATGAGTCAAAGCATATCTAATGAAACGAGACCTTGGGGAGTATACATTAAAGCGATTACCTACATCACTGTGTTTTACGTAAATTATCTGTTTTTAATCGGATATTGCATGAAACACAACAATTGGGCAATAAGACTGATTGGATATAACACAATTATACTAATCGGAGTTACAGTAATGGTGTATTCGTTTCATGCAAATGGTATTTTTAAAGAGCCGCCTCGCAATGACATTGGGCCAAGCATAGGGCCTCAAATGACAGAGATGATGCGTTTTGCCAATGTGTTAGCCAGAGACATTGCCATGCTTATCTTGACTGTCTCATTTAGCGTCACCTTAAAATTTAGCGAAAAGTGGTTTAAAATTGAACAAGAACGGGCTGAAATTGAAGTAGAACAAAAAAGAGAAGAACTTAACAACTTGAAGAGTCAATTAAATCCTCATTTTTTGTTTAATACCCTCAACTCAATATACGCGCTGATTGAGATTAGTCCCGATAAAGCTAAAAGTGCAGTGCACAAACTAAGCAGATTGTTACGTTACGTGTTATATGAAAATGCTCAATTTGTCAAACTCGGCGATGAGATGGAGTTTATTGACAATTATATAAAACTCATGAGATTGCGTCTTGGAAGCAACATGCAAGTCAATGTTACATTAGATGCCGGAGACAATCCAAACCGGCCAATTGCCCCATTATTGTTTATATCTCCGGTAGAAAATGCTTTTAAACACGGGAATACCGGATGTCCCGATGACAAAATTGACATTTCAATCACATGTATAAATGATGTAATAAATTGCCATATATATAACAAATTTATTATACGTCCTGAGGCATCTAATGACTCCGGCATTGGAGAATCCAATTTGCGGCGTCGCTTAGAGTTGATCTATGGCAAAAATGCGACACTGAAAATCGACAAAACCGGAAATGAATATACTGTAGACATGACTGTTAATTTGTAAATCTTAAAACAGAGTTGATAAATGATAACACTAAAATGTTGTATCGTAGACGACGAGCCATTGGCACTTGACTTGCTTGCCGCTTACATCGATAAAACTCCATTTTTGGAACTCACAGGAAAATTTTGCTCCGCGCAGGATGCCATAAAGACTATCCTTGAGGAAAATATTGACATTCTCTTTCTTGATATAAATATGCCACAATTAAACGGACTTGAGTTTGCCCGTATTATACCATCTTCGTGTCACATTATATTCACAACAGCTTATGACCGATATGCTATTGACGGCTACAAAGTCAATGCTTTAGACTATCTGATGAAGCCGATAAGTTATGAGGAGTTTATTGAGGCCTCCAATAAAGCATTAAGATGGTGCGACATGGAACGCCGAGCCAACAAGATTAAAGATGAGAAAAAGTATTTAATTGTAAAGAGTGAATATAAACTTCTACAATTGGCTATTGACGACATACTTTACATCGAAGGATTGAAGGATTATGTAAAAATATATCTGAGTAATGAACAAAGCCCCATACTCACCTTGATGAGTATGAAATTGCTTGAAAGTTACTTGCCGGCGTCAAAATTCATGCGAGTACACAGATCCTTCATTGTCAATAAGACTAAAATTAAAGTCATCGAACGCAACCGCATTGTCTTTGGGAAAACCTACATACCAATCAGCGAGAGTTACAAACAATCATATCTCGATTATATCAACAGCCATTCGCTTACTTTAGTTAAGGACAACTGTTCGGCTTCTTCAGACTACAAGTTGGAATGATTGCATGTCACATTTAATTTTCGCCGCACCACTTCAAGGCTACACATCTCCCGAATGGCGTAATCTTCATAATGAAATATTTGGAGGTATAGACTCTTATTATACCCCATTCATACGACTTGAGAAAGGATTATTTCGCAATAAAGATTTACGAGATGTTGAACCGTCACGCAATGAAGTCTCCCACTTGACGCCACAAATTATTGCATCAACACCCGAGCAAATCATTACAATCTCAACTCGATTACACGAGATGGGATATAATGAAATCGATGTTAATATGGGATGTCCATTTCCTTTACAAGTAAGGAAACATTGTGGAGCCGGCTTACTACAACATCCCGAAATGGTTAAATCAATCCTTAACGCAATGTCGAGCGTCAAGGGTGTCCAATATTCTATAAAAATGCGGTTAGGACAAGAAAAAATTGACGAGTGGAAAGAACTAATGCCACACATCAACAGCACCAGTCTTAAACGAGTAATCATTCACCCTCGCATAGGCAGACAACAATACGATGGAGAAATTAATGAACACCAATTTGCAGAAATTGCCCAAAGTTGCAAACATCCATTAGTATTTAATGGAGACATAACCACGTACAAACGTTATAACGAAATTATTACACGCTATCCTATGTTAGAAGGTGTAATGATTGGTAGAGGTTTACTTGCCAATCCGGCCTTAGCATTAGAATGCTCTTCAGGCAAAAATATGCCTCAAGATGAATTTACAGATAAAATACTTACTATGCACGATCGTTTATTATCATTATTAACTGCAAGATTGCATGGTGACAGCCAAATTTTATCTCATGTCAAGCCTTATTGGGAATACCTTTTACCACAATTGGATAAACGCATACGCAAAAAGATACTAAAGTCCAATACTATTAGCAAGTATTGCATTGCGGTTTCATCTATACAAAATATCACATAATTTGATGTGGCAGACGAAAAATAAATGGCGACTAAAATTAATTAGTCGCCATTTATTTTATTTAATATAGTTATTGTTCCGGATCAAGAACAAATACTCTATAATTTTCTTGTTTAAGCAAATCGCTCATAAACTTCTGAACATCTTCTGTCGTTATCGAGTTAACAGTATCAATTGCAGAATTGAAAGTATCAATAGGTCGCAATTCATAACCGGCAATACCGCCTAACCATCCCTCATTCTTTTCAAGCTCTTCAGTATAAGTTTTCACTAAAAATTCTTTAACCTTATTAAGTTCTTGAACAGAAACGTTTTTTGTCATGTCGGAAAATTGAGATGCTATTATGTCCAAGACTTTTTCTTTCAACTCAGGTTTTAAAGGGAATGCAGATTGCAATATCACCGGATTATCAGCAATTCTCGACATGCCACCGTGTGCACTTATTGAGTATACAGCACCTTCTTTTTCTCGCACAGTCTCAATTAGGCGCGTAGACAATATCTGACCTGCAATTGTGGCTAGTTTATGATTTTTGGGAGTATATGGCATGTCAGCCGAAACAACAATTGCCGCAAATGACTGTGGTGTCTCCATTTTTATTTTAGCCGACTCGTTTTCACTGCCTTTCTTTACTCCCAAACCGGCCAACTTAACTTCATTACTTGTTGACTTACCCGGGATCGAAGCAATATATTGTTCCACCAAAGGTTTCAGAATCTGTTTATCGACATTACCGACGAAAATAAATGAGAATTCACCGGGATTTGCCAACTGTTCACGTACAATTTCAACAATACGATCTCTATTGGCTCCTTGAATTGTCTCAACGTCAAGAGCATAATTACGCGGAGACTCGTGCATCGACTTCGTAAGTAGTTTTTGGAAAATATATTGCGGATTTGACTCTTGATTTTGCAGCATTCCGGCATAAATATTCTGTGTAGCCGCAAATTCATCTGCGGTAATATCAAATGCAGTAAAATGCATATAAAGCAATTCCATCAATGTTTGCAAATCCTTTGGCGTAGTAGCACCTTCTAATGACCGGCTATAGTCTTTTAACGAAATAGAAATATCAGCTTTCTTACCGGCCATATATTTCTGCAAATCTGCATAAGTATATTGACCTAATCCATATTGAGAAAAAGCAATTGGCAAATAGCGCAGGTTAAGAGCATCATCGTCTGAATAAATAGATGTTCCACCTTTTGACACTGCCTCAAAGAGTATTTCATCATCTTTAAATGTTGTTGTCTTAACAATGACTTTAGCACCATTTGAAAGCGCCCACTCAGTAGTTCCATAAAGCGGATTCTCTACTTCACTTACAATTTTGCCGGGTACTGGTAGATTTGCAATCAGTGGCTCACTCTTAACATTGTCTACATAAGCTTCAATATTTTCTGCTTCTACATTTTTCATCACTTGCGCAAGTTCCGCTTCAGTAGGCACGTAATAGTCAGCATTGTCAGGCAAAAGAGCCATGACCACAGTATTGTTTTGTGGCACCATCTCCTTAAAAGCCATATTTAAAGCTTCTACTGGAATCTGATTTGCAATCATTGACATTATCTGATACTCATTTTCTATTCCCGGAATTGGCTCATTATCAAGATAGTGCTCGACATATTCTTTAGCCAATTGTGTAGAAGTTTGAGTTGCTCTATTTTTATATGCATTTTCAAGTTGTGTCAAATACTCACTACGCACACGAGCATATTCCGTTGCTGTAAATCCTCCACGTTTAGCTCTCAAGACTTCGCGATAAACAGCCTCCATTGTAGGACGAATATCATTGCCCTTACCGACTCCAACCAACGTTAATGCATCCTTTGTTTTTGAAATAAAGAAATCCCCATCAGAACATTGCGCTACTGCAAATGTTGCATCAGGCTTTGTCATCATATCGGCAAAACGAGCATTCAACATGTCACAAATCATACGTGTTGCATAATTTTCTACCAAATAGTCAAGATTACCTTTAGCCGAATCTGAAACTGCTTCACGCTTGAACATAAACTCAATTTTTGCATTAGACATTTCTTTGTCTTTCCCTATCGCATAAATAGTTTCCTGGTTATCAGCTACAGGCAGATACTCACGAGCTGCCGGATTTTCAGGCATTTCAATTGAAGAAAACATTTCTTTTATTTTGCCTTCTATACGATCTACATCAATATCTCCAACAACAATTATACCTTGTAAATCAGGACGATACCATTTTTCATAGTAATCACGCAATGCTTTGTGTGGGAAATTATCAACCACTTCCATTGTCCCTATTGGGAAACGATAGCCATACCGGCTATCTGGATACACTACCGGTAGAAGATTTTCAACTATACGCATTTCACCAACCATTGTGCGACGCCATTCTTGATGAATTACATTACGCTCTTTATCAATTTCCTCACCATCAAGCAATAAATCGTTTGCCCAATCATGCAAAATCAATAAACAAGAATCTTGCACACTCACACGTTCAGTAGGCACTTGACTGATATTATATACAGTCCGTTCTATACTGGTGTAAGCATTGAGATTATAACCAAATTTAACGCCTACAGATTCAAGCCATGACACGACTTGATTGCCGGGGAAATTTTTTGTACCATTAAAACACATATGTTCCAAAAAATGCGCAAGCCCACGCTGATGGTCTTCTTCTTGAATAGAACCCACCTTTTGTGCAATAAAAAAGTCAGCCTGTCCCTTGGGATATTCGTTATGTCGAATATAATATGTCAAACCATTTTCAAGCTTACCAATTCTAACATTAGAATCAACCGGAATTGGTGGCAATTGCTGTGCAACAGCCATAAAAGGCATTAAAAATGTTACTATTACAATTAATAGTAACGTTCTAAATTTATTTCCCATTTTATAAATGTTTTTATAATGTTATTTTAGTTACAAATGTAGCTTAAAATTTTCAACGAACAAACATTTTGCTATCAAATCATGAATATAAGCGCATAGCATTAACATAAATAAATATTCAAATTAAAAATCGACGACACAATATTTTGCACACATTAGCACAATTGAGCAACAATTTAGCCCATAGACATAATAATTTTGTGCTATTAAAATCAAAAAATTATGGGGGAAATTGATAAAACAGATACTATATTTATTACCATACAACAATATGGCAAAAAGGACATAAGTATACAGTTTAAGGGAATTACATCTTGGAAAGAAGTTATAAAACAGATAAGTAATGGATATAAAATCAAAGGGTTAGCGACATTGTTACTTCGCAATGGGACACAAGGATGGCTGCATAAAAGACAGATAATGTTTGACCGACCTTTTACACCAATGCAGTTGACACTATTTTGAGATAAAAAATGTGCAACTTAAAGATATTATAAGCTGCACACATAGGGATAGTTATGTAAAACCGTATATATTAATGCAAAATTGCCGCATCTAACTTAGATACATCATCTCGCAAAGTTGCCTCAAGTTCAAGCCGTTCTTCAATATTCTTACACGCATGTAGCACCGTTGCATGAGTTCTTGACAAACGAGTACCAATTGCTGTTAAAGGCATCTTGGCATGTCGTTTGGCCATATACATAACCATTTGACGTGCATCAGATATCTCACGCTTTCTACTTTTTGAGAATATTAAATCCGGGTCAATATCATAATAAGAACTAACCTCTTGCGTGATTAAATCGAAGTTAATTGTTTTACGCTGCACTTTTATAGCATTAGCTAAAACTGTCTGTGCAAGTTCAAGTGTAATCTCACGACCAAGCACCGTTGCATGAGCCATCAATGACACAACAATACCCTCAAGTTCACGTATGCTATCAGTCACATTATTGGCAATATATTCGATTACCTCTACAGGTATGTCAAGACCATCCTGAGATGCCTTTTGACTAAGTACATCGCGACGAAGATTATAATCAGGACGCTCTAATTCGGCAGTCATCCCCCACTTAAAACGCGATAGCAGGCGATCATACATACCTTCCATCTTAGATGGGCAACAATCACTTGATAAAATAATCTGCCTTTGATTTTGATGCAGATGGTTAAATATATGGAAGAATGCTTGCTGTGTTTTTTCTTTACGAATCAAATCTTGGATATCATCAATAATCAAAACATCTATCGATTGATAAAAATTGATAAAATCATTTACACGTCCACCTGCAACAGCAGCCGTATATTGACTCTCAAATAGACGAGCTGACAAGTACAACACTCTACAGAGAGGATTATTCTCTTTAATGCGTATTCCAATAGCCTGAATTAAATGCGTCTTACCAACTCCGCTCGGTCCAAAAATAAATAATGGATTAAATGTTTTACATTTAGGATTAGATGCAATAGCTTCACCAATCGACTTTGCTATCTTATTGCTCAAACTACCACAATAGTTTTCAAATGTATACTTAGGATTAAGTTGAGAATCAAAATTTTCAACTACTTTTGTATGAAAAGGATTTGCCGGCGAAATTCCCTGTCGTGGTTGCACAGCAGGGCTCTGACGAGAACTTTCAATAGATATATTTGTAGATGGGTCATTTCCAACTTGTTCAAATGTATAGAACAACTTAACTGCATCACCATAAATACGACGCAGAGTTACATATAGAATCTTATTAAAACGACTTTCTATCTGCTCTACAAAATATGATGATGGCACATGCAAAACTACTTTCCCATCAGAATAACTGACAGGTGAAATAGGCGCAAACCATGCGTTGTATTGTTCTGTAGGAAGATTATCTTTAAAAATTTTGAGACAATCCTCCCACAATTCAATGTGGGTTCTATCCATTTTGAAAGTGAATTTATTGGCTTTTCTTTTCAATACAAATTTCCAAAGTTTTTTTTAAAAAAACAATTCAAAAAAAATTTGGAAATTACAGACAGAATGCAATATTACTGAAAATCAACCAATTACAACCAAGCAAAGTGTAGCTGAGAAAATTTCTCAACAAGCCAAATCATTTACGTCTGAACTTCAACATGTTACATTTTTGATTGATGAAATGGCCAAAAATAGTTTCACATCCCAAGCCACATAAATCATCTGCAATCATAGGGTAATTAAGACGTGGAACAATATACAATCGCAAAACGGTTATTTAGAATCATTCTAAATAACCGTTTTGCGATTATAACAGCTTAATTGAAATATATCTTTTAGGATTTTTCTTCACATCGATTAATAATGAGTCGAGACTTCCAACTGCACCATTAATATTATCATACAATTGTCGGTCATTAAGCAGCAAGCCTAAAGAGTTGTCATCCTCATTTAATTTTTCTGACATAAGTTTTACATTGTCAGTGATGACGTTTATATTTTCAACGGTTTCTTTCAAAGGTATATCCTTCAAGTCATTAGAGACAACATTAAGATCAGATGATAATGAATCAAGATTTTGGGCAATATTCTTGACATTTGACATGACTGAAGGCATGGTCTTGAGAGTCTGATTTAATTGGTCGGTTGTGGCTTCAAGATTGGCAGTTATCTTGTCAAGACGTTGCACTGATGCCAACAATGCCGGGTCGCCGGCAAGGCGGTTTACTGAAGTTAATAGAGAATCAACCTTAGAAAAAATCGAATCCACTCCAGGCATAATACGAGCAACATTGTCCATTAATCCTGATGATGTTTCACCAATTAACTTATCTCCAAGAGTATGAAAATCATTTGAAGTTGAAAATTTCAAATCTATCTGTGCATCACCTAATAATCCGGCACTTAACACTGCTTTTGACCCATTAGGCACTCTCAATTGCTTGTCAAGAGCCAACTCGACCAATACATGTCCCGGATTATCATACTCATACTGAATATCTCTGACCTGTCCTACTTTATATCCATTTAACAAAACCGGTGAAGAACCACTTAGACCGGCAACATTAGTATATGACACATAGTAATAATTGGAGGCTTTAAACACATTAATGCCTTTTAAATAGTCAATACCAAAGAAGAGCACCATCAATGCTACAAGCACTGATGCTCCAATAATTAATTCTCGTGAATAACGTTTCATTTCAATGAATTGATTTATGCAATTTCTATTTTATTCGTTTGCCATTATTTAATTTTATAATAAATGCCTCTGGAAATTTTCTTTTAACGCGCTTTAATTCTTTTACCGCGTCATTCCACTCAGCATAATTTCCATAAGTATATTTATATAATCCACCTTCAAAATAGCTACCAATCGGGGTTAAGCCTTTAAATTGTGTAGATCCTTTTGCAATTTTTTTATCACTTGCGAGAATCTGTATTTTATAAGTAATTATTTCTTGAAGTTTTCCAATTTCTGTCTCCTGATCTGACAATTGTTTATCGTCAACATCGTGTGTTAATGTCTTTTCATCATTTACAATTGCTACGTTATCTATATCTGTTGATAAACCCATGCTATGATTATAAGCCTCTTTGTAGTCACAAAATGCTTGATATATTGATTTAGCAAACTTCTTTTGACCGGATGATGATGCTAAAAATTTTTCAGCAGTAGGATTACATATAAAATCAAGTTCGACCAGCACAGCTGGCATTCCAGTGTTAGCCAATACCCAAAAACCTGCTTGTCGAACACCTCTATCTAATCGTCCAGCTATGGATACCATATACTTTTGAACCTTGCTGGCAAAATCAATACTCTGCTCCATATGCTTATTTTGATTAAGTTCAAAAATTATATATGATTCTGTAGAATTGGGATCAAAGCCTGAATAGGTTGTAGAATAATCTTCTTCAAGTACCATTACTGAATTTTCTCGTTTTGCAACTTCTAAGTTCTCAGCCGTTCGGTGTAGGCCTAATGTATAAGTCGAAGCCCCTGTAATGGTTTTTCTCTTTTTATTTTTTTTTGCCAACGAATTGGTGTGAATTGAAATAAACAAATCACCACTAACATGATTTGCCCTATTGGCTCGCTCTCGCAAAGTCAAGAATGTATCGCTACTACGCGTATATACTACTTTGACGTCATCATGCCCGTTATTAATCATATCACCTAAAGCCAACGCGACTTTCAGATTAATTGTTTTTTCGTTGGTCTTCAATCCAATTGCTCCATAATCATGGCCACCATGTCCCGGGTCAATTACTACGACAAAGTCTTTGGCTGATACTATCGACATTGCTGACAGCACAAACCAAATAGTTATTATCAATCGTATATATGACCTCATAAAGCTATAATTTCACACAAAATTAGCAAATAAACGCGTATAACTGATGAATAAAAATGACTTTTTGCGTTTTTATGAGATTATTGTAGTATTTTTGAACAACATTATAGGCTAAATGCCTAACATTATTCGTTACATTAATGGATTAATTCGACAATAATGAAACAAGAACTTATTAAAACGATATCGACATTATGCCTTTTAATATGTGCAACTTGTTGCAGTCATAATACCAACACTGTCGAATCTGTTAAAATCGGGCGTTTTGATACCGCAATAATGCGTTATCAAACATATAACGAGGAGCAAAAGTTGTGTTTTGTCGACTCTTTTGCTACAACAATCAACATGCTGTTTGGCAATAAATGCAACCACGATTCAATATTACTGGCATATTCAAAGAGCCAAGGAGTAAGCATATTCACTCCCGATGTGTTGCGACTCATTCCATCAACCGACTCGATATCCAAAGCATTAGGTATCATTCGTAGCAATTTACATAATATGTTACCTAAAATTAAATGGCCGGAGATAAACGCCATTACATCCACCTATAATCAATCAATATATGTGGGCGATTCGCTTTTACTTATAGGATTAAATCATTATTTAGGAGAAGATTATGAAGGATATTCAAGATTTGAAAGCTACCAAAGGCGAACAAAAACCACTTCACACCTACCCTATGACATATTAGAGGCGATTTTATTGACCAACTACCATTATAAGCCATCGGACGATGACATCGTTCTAAATCATATATTATATAATGGGGCAATTGCATATACCTTAAAAAACTGTATAGAATCGGCTGCAATGAATGAAATCTTAGGATGTACGCCCACTCAATTATCTTGGCTTAATAAAAACGAGGACAAGATATGGCAAACAATGATAGAACGACAATTATTATTTTCTACAGACACAAATCTGGCTAAAACTTTAAATAGGCCGTCACCATCATGTTCTATTATCCACCCTGATGCACCGGGAAGAGTTGGACGATATATTGGATTAAGGATTGTTGAATCATATATGCAGAACAATCCAAATACACATTATGAGCATCTAGTATCTCCGGAATTTTATAACAGCCAACAATCTCTAATAGACGCCAACTATTCTCCATTTCAATAATATAGAGATCACGAATAGATAAAATACTCTTACAATAGCAATCGTAACCTATTGTCATACTCGTTTTCTTTGAAAATAATGTGATTTACAAACCGAAAACATTACAAATATTAACTTTTTTCTGTAAATATTTCACAATACAATTGAAAAACTCGTTTTTTTTGTATAACTTTGCAATTGTATATTCTAGAGATCTTAATCTAAAATTATACACACTGAAAATCATTTTGTATTTGGAAATATTGCCTTACGATGGCGGACGCATTCCAAGCCCAAAATGCCCACAACACAAACAGCTGTGGACGATTTAAGGACTCGGTCATCCACCCGGCTTAACAAAAGAGTCTATGACACACTTATTTATGAAAAAGACATGCATACTCACAGCAATTATTGCATCAGCTTCGCTCTATTGTAGTAGTGAAACTCTTTACTCAACACAATTTCTTTCAGAAGATGAATTCCAGCAATGGACTGTTGTCGACGTAAATAATGATGCCGCGACATGGGGATTTAGCGGCGGGACTACACCGTCTAATGTTTTTTACTCATACAATGTACAAAACGGTGCCGACGATTGGCTGATATCACCGGCCATAACAGCTACACAAGACGGCTTTATTGCTATGAATTTTACCGTTTACGGCAGTTCTTATGGTGAAAAACTTGAGGTTTTCTATGGCGAACAAAACAATCCTGAGTCAATGACTACACGTGCTACCGATGTACTATATTGCACAGACAGCAACAGATCGGAAGTCGTGTTAATACCCGTAACTGCCGGACAAAATATACATATTGGATTTCATGCTTGTAGTGATGCTGACAAATGGCGTTTATACTTGTGTGAATTCATTGCTTTATTTACAACCAATCCTGCAGACATTGGCGTCCAATCCATAACCTCGCCTATTTCCGGCAAAGATTTAAATGCAGAAGACGTAACGATTGTAATTAAAAATAATAACACAACCGACATTAGCAATTTCCAAGTTGCATTTTCTATCGACGATGTCACCATTTCAACCGAAAGCATAGAAAGCACGCTTACGGCAGGTACAGAAATGACTTATACGTTCCAAGCAAAAGCCGACTTATCAACTCCAAGAAAATTGTATACAATTAAAGCTTGGACAATACTTGAAAATGACATAAACCCGAGCAATGATGCTACCACTGCCAATATCCTACATGAAGCGCCGGCAACAGTACCATATTTTATGGGGTTTGAATCAAACGAATATACCGACGGAATAAGAATTTTTGATTTAAACAATGACTCAGGCAATTGGGACATCTACACAGATCCTTGGTGGAATTTGGCTCGAACAGGAGATTACTGCCTAGCTTATAATTACAACAGGGACAACGATGCTGCCGACTGGGCCATACTTGAGCCTATAAATGTTGAAGCCGGATATTATGCTCTTAAATTTTGGTATTCAGGAGACGATACCCACCCCGAAAAGTTAGCCCTATACTATGGTAATGAATGTTCACCACAAGCAATGACAAATAAAGTTGTTGAATATGCTCCTTTTGCTCGTAGCGAATATGCCGAATCCATTAATATTATACATTTTGAAGAAGCACAAACTGTTTATTTTGGATTTTATGCGTTTAGCGACAAAGATGAGAACTGGATATGTATCGATGATATATCTATCGAAAAGATATCTAGCGAGAATCTAGATTTAGCAGTCACTGAGATTTCCGCGCCACAAGAATATGTAAGAAGTCAATCAAATAAAGACATCACATTCAACATTCGCAGTTTAGGCATCACCGACACTGATGCAACAATAACAGTCTCCATCGACGACCAAGTTATATCATCTCTAAAAGAAACAATCTTAGCACAAGAAAATAAAGCTGTAACTATCACAGATGCGTTGCTTGGAGTCGATTCTGGTAAACATACAATCAAAGTAGAGGTATCTTCAGGAAACGACAACAACAACGACAACAACATTATAACTTCTGAATTTATAATGCTTGGAGCACCAACCCTATTATGGGACTTTGAAACCGGGCAACTACCATCTGACTTTACATTTAGAGCAGAAGATGAGGGAACAAACCACCCCAGCGCAGGTGCCGAATTTAACGAAGACGGATGGGGCATTTTTAACATCCAAAATCATTCTCAATTAGGAGAACATGTTATGGCCGGCAACACTTGGTTGGAAGGAACCGAACAGGCTGACCGTTGGTGTATATTGCCAAGTTACAATGTCACAGTCGAAAATACATATTTCGTGTGGGATGCCATGTCCTTTAATCAACATTTCCCTGAACATTATTCCATTATGATCTCAACAAATGGTGATGACAATTGGTATTATTTTACAGAGACTGAGATTACTCTGGAAAGTCCATATACACAAACCAGAGGATTCTGTTTGGATGAATATATCGGCAAAGAAATTTTCATTGCATTTAGATTAAAAACAAAAAACGGCGAATGTCTTATTTTAGATAATATAGGCATTTATGACCCATCAGCAAGCGGCATTGAAGACGTTGTTGAGAACACAAAATATTTGGTTACAATTGCAGATGGAAAAATCAAAGCAAATGGCGATTATGACATATACAAAATGACTTTACATGAACTTAGCGGACGTGAAGTTGCCCAAAGCAATAATGGAGAATTGACTATCGAAGGATTGACTCCAGGCATATATGTTGCAACAATCACAGGCAACAGCGGAACACAATCTATGAAAATTGCTATAAAATAGACTTATAACATTTCCCGGCATGAAGCCTTCCGCGCAAGACGCGGAAGGCTTCATTGGTATATAGCAAGATTTTTTCATTAATATTGATTAATCTGTTTGAAAAATCAGTAAATTTGTATGAAATAAATAAACAATTTATTATGAATATAAACGCTGAACGACTTTTCGGACTAATCGGCTATCCTTTGGTTCATTCTTTTTCTCAAATATATTTTAATCAAAAATTTGAAGCAGAAGGAATTAATGCCCATTATATGAACTTTGAGATTGCCGACATTGGTGACTTGATGGAAGTTGTTTCTCAATACCCCAATCTCAGTGGACTTAATGTCACTATACCTTACAAAGAACAGATTCTGCCTTATCTTGACGAAATCGACGATGAAGCCAAAGAGATTGGAGCTGTAAATGTTATTAAAATAATTCGTAATAAAGGCACAATTAAATTTAAAGGATATAACTCCGATATTATTGGATTTTCCGACTCAATTAAAAATATGCTTAATCCAATTCGTGATAAAGCATTGGTATTGGGAACTGGAGGAGCGGCAAAAGCAATAACTCGCGGATTGATTAATTTAGGTGTAACGCCAACCTATGTATCTCGCATCAAGCGTGAAGGGATGTTGACCTACGACGAACTGACTCCTGAAATAATGGCTGAGAATAAAGTAGTTATCAATACAACTCCATTAGGGATGTACCCTCATGTAGATGAATGTCCCAATATTCCCTATCAATATCTTTCCAAAGAACATATATGCTATGACCTATTGTATAATCCCGATGTTACTTTATTCATGCATAAAGCGCAAGAAAATGGAGCCGAGGTGAAAAATGGTCTTGAAATGTTGCTACTTCAAGCCTTTGCCGGATGGCGGATTTGGAACGAAGACTAACAGCCTTTTAAACCATTTTAATTTCATGATTAAGTCTATATCTAAATTCCTATATGTATGCATCATCATTGTCATACTTTGTCCTTGGGAAATTATTATAGGCATACGCTTGATTTCACCTGCAACTGCATTATTTATAGGATTGATTTACGCTTTTTGTTTTGGATGTGGCAATCCAAAATTTAATAAAAAAGGATCCAAATATTTACTACAAGCATCGGTTGTCGGATTGGGATTTGGCATGAATATAGTTGAGTCACTCAAATCAGGCAGTGAAGGAATCTCATTTACCATTATTTCAGTATGTGCAGTAATGGCATTGGGTGTGATAATAGGTTATATATTAAAAGTGAATCGCAGGACGGCCTACCTAATATCATCAGGGACTGCTATTTGCGGAGGTAGCGCAATAGCCGCAATTGGCCCTATTATAAAAGCGAAAGAAAACGAAATGGCAATATCTCTTGGTGTGATATTCATATTAAATGCAATTGCTCTTTTTATATTCCCTCCAATAGGTCAATATTTCGATTTATCTCAGCAACAATTCGGTACTTGGATTGCAATCTCCATTCATGATACGTCTTCAGTTGTTGGAGCCGGGGATATATACGGAGCGGAAGCATTACAACTTGCCACTCTTATAAAACTGACACGAGCCTTGTGGATTATACCACTTGCGTTTGTAACGATGTTGCTTTTTCGAGACAGACAATCTAAAATCAATATTCCTTGGTTTATATTGTTTTTCATAATTGCCATGACAATTAACACTTTCACCAATCTTCCGACATGGCTATCTGAAACAATTTCCTTGTTTGCAAAAAAAGGTTTAGTGCTTACTCTCTTTTTTATTGGGGCAGGATTATCTATAAAAAACATCAAATCGGTAGGAGTAAAGCCTCTTATTCTTGCCATTGCTCTATGGGTTGCAATAAGCATAAGCAGTTTTTTCATTATCATTTCAACTATTGATTAATGACCCTGATGCGGGAAGAATTTTTTAAGTATCCGCTATTTGCTGTATCGGCAGTGTTGATATTTGGTATAATCCTTGCGACATTGCCAATTTCAGTTTATTGGGCAATAATTGTTGTTATTGCCGGACTAATACTTGTGGCATATAAACATTACAGATGGAGCATACTTACAATAATACTATCATTGGGATTTGTTAATATGAAAATTCACAATACAACAGAATCTCACTATGATATTAATAATTCAATAACATACTATGGCATTGTCTATGACGTTTCCACTAATTCATCGGGACAGCACATCGTAGTCTCAACGACCGACACATTAAATAATTTGTTTAAATGTCGGTTAACAATCCCGTCTATATTACATACATACAACCCGGGTGACTCTATTTTATTTAAGGCAAAATTATCACCTCCACAACGTGACATCTCCCCCGATGCTTTTAATTATGCTAATTTTTTAACGGGCAAAGGCATTATTGCAACTGCTTTTATTGCACCTGACAGCATTAATTTTGTCAATGAGAGTCAATCTTTATATTGGAAAATCCGAAGACTACAACCTACAATTGCCAATTTACTAAAAACAAGCAATTTATCAAATGAGTCCATTGAGTTTCTTACTGCAACTTTGACAGGTGACGACTCAATCATACCGGAGGAGACTCGAATGACATTTACCACCTCAGGATTGGCTCATATATTAGCACTAAGTGGCCTGCACGTTGGTATAATCACAACGATGTTATGGATTCTATTATTCCCCTTACGTCTTGTCAGACAACTCCACTTACGGCTTATATCTACAGTGGTAATTCTATGGCTCTACGCCATAATTACCGGCTTATCTCCATCTGTCGTAAGAGCTGTCATTATGGCAACTACCTTGCTGATTGGATTTTGTCTTCAGCGAAGAAATAGCTCAATTAATTCATTGTGCCTTGCGTCAATCATTATCCTAATTGCATCTCCATTACAATTATATGATATTGGATTTCAATTGTCATTCATTGCGGTTGCCTCAATTTTATTATTTTCACATAGGCTCAACCCTATCAATCCTAAGCATAAAATAGCTCATTTTGTTATATCGATGATAATAGTATCGTCAGTTGCCACCCTCGGCACAGGAATAGTTGCAACCTACTATTTTCACACTTTTCCAACTTATTTCCTCATTGCCAACGTTATCGTTCTGGCCATTTTACCATTAACGATGATAAGTGGCATGATTTTGATTGTTATTCTAGCTATATGTTCCGGTATCAGCACAGAATGGCTTTGCACATTTATCGATTGGACATATTCTCTAATTCTTGATTATTCCAAATGGGTCAATGCCATGCCTTATTCATCAATAAAAGGCATATACTTTTCTCCTTGGATATTACTACCCTATTTTATAACATTAGCGACACTGCTTTGGGCAATTATTAAAAGAAAAATAATACATTGGTTAATCTTTATAATTGGCGTTGCATTGACTGCGACTGCGTTCTTATTAACACGAAAAACATATACAGATAGTGAATTCTTTATAGCTCGTGAGAGTCGCCACACCAATATTATTTGTCGGTATGACAAACAAGCGTTCTTAATTACCACTGCACAACCTCAACTGGCGCAAACTGCATTGGCAAATGCCAATAGACGACATAAAGATTTTCTTGCCATGCGAGGGGTAGACTCCCTTAATCTTGTGAGTGACTCTTTTACTTACAACTCTCTAAATTGTCAACGACAGATGATAAGTATTGGAAAGAAAAGGCTCATATTGGTTACTGACGAAAAAGATTTGGACTCTATACCAATCAATTCACCCAACTATATTATAGTATGTAGAGGATATAAAGGCAATGTTATCGACATGCTACGGCACAATCCCGACACGATTGTGCTCAGCGGCGACTTACATATCCGCCGGCATGATCGTTATCTTGACAGTTTAGTAAAATATTCTATACCGCACATTTCATTACGCAATGACGGAATCATACATATTCTAAACCCATAAAGGACATGCATGCAATTCAATATTATATTATTAAATTGCGCATAACATAGCTTATAGTCATACTCGCTTAATTAGATGATTATTCTTATTGGGTATTTTGTGCCTTTTACATAGATTTATATAAAAAAACAATACAACTTTCCAACCACTTCAGTTATAAGAGACTATTGCGATTCTCACTTCCATCAATAGTAATGATGATTTTTCATTTCTATCTTACTTTCAAAAAAGCGTAAAATGACCATTATTAAAAATAATGGGCCGGTTACAATAGCAACCAGCCCAATATCTATAGTATTAAATCTTCCTATTCTATATTATCTAAGAAATAAGCTTGTGATTTCAATACATTGCGAGACTGTAAAATCATTGTTTTTGTCTCACTCATCAAATTGAAGTATAGTGCACTACCTCGAGTTGACGCATCTCCGGTCTTAATACGTCTGATTTGGCTTTTAATGCGTTCTGCAATAATTCCAAACAACGCATCACGCATTTCCATAATTTTATCAAGATGTGAGAAATCACGCGAAGCCAACATCGAATTTACATTGCTGAAGATATTTTCAACTTCATCATTTACAATTTTTAGATCCATGATTTGCTCTTCAGTCAATCCTCTGTGGTTATTATTAATATGCTCATACGCTGGCTTAGTACAATGTAGCAATGCTTTTGTTACTTCGGTAAGATAATCAACAACCTGCACATAAAAGTGCGCCGACTCAACTCGTTGGTCTTGTAGTTTTCTGATCGTTGACATAATATTATATTTGCGAGTATTAGCTTCAGCATACAATTTTTCACTTTGCTCAACTGTTTCACGTAACGCTTTACGATTTTCTGTAAAGAGGGCTACCAACATATGATTATAAATTGATGAGATATTTTGCATCGTGTCACAAATCACCTCAGTACAGTTATAAAGTGTATCAGCATCATCTTCAGTAGGAATAACCTTATCCTGTTCTTCTTTTTTAGCTTTAGCTTTAAATATAAATCCATGACAAAGTGCATACCCACATATCAACGACACGATTGTTAAAGCTATCCAACCACCTGACATCAATATTAAACCTATACAAAACGACAATGTAAATCCTGCGATGGCAGTAACAAACCAACCGGCAATAACGACAAGCACACCGGTAATACGATAAACAGCGCTGTCACGTCCCCATGCGCGGTCGGCTAATGACGAACCCATTGCAACCATAAATACTACATATGTTGTCGACAAAGGTAATTTTAAAGAGGTCCCCATTGCAATCAAGATTGAAGCGGCTGTCAAACTAACTATAGCACGAATTAAGTCATATGATGCATTTGAGCGCTCCTCTTCTGGAAGTGGCTCAAAACGTGCTTCTATCTTCTCTTGCAATTTAACAGGTAAAATACTCTTATATGCCTTATTAACTGAAATAGCAAAACGAACAATCGAACGAGAAAAACGTGATGAACTATATTTTTCCTCACCTTCGTGTTGAGATGACAAACTCAATTGTGTTTCTGAAACCTTCATAGCATCACGAGAGAAGAATAGCGTCAATACCATCACTACACCTGCCGCCAAAAGATACCAAACACTGACATGAGCCGGTCCGGCTAATGCCTCCATTGTCATTGAAATATCGCCTGAATTAATAGCCAACTTAAATGAATCAAATCCTGCAAAAGGAACACCGATAAAGTTTACAAGGTCATTCCCGGCAAATGCTAGTGCAAGTGCAAATGTACCAAAAAGGATTGTAAAACTAAGGATATTATACTTCAAGCGTTGAAAGACTGCTAATATAGCACTTGACGCCACCCACACACAAAGCAGTACAGTCCATAGATTATCATTAATATATTGTAAAATATCGGTAGGTATTAGCCCCGAGCTCTTCAATCCTTTAAAAAGAGCAAAATACAATACACCGGTCACCGTAACTCCACACCAAGCGGCTCCAAGTTTTGCAAACATTGGTTTATATCTGAAGCTAAAAATAATGCGAGATATATACATCAGTATTCCACCGACAGTAAATGCAATCACTACCGATACTAATATACCGGAAATTATAACTAATGCTTTTCCGGAGTTAATAAATGAGCCTAAATCATTAATTGTGAGCGCGGCATCATTATAAATTTTATATGTAGCCACTGCTACTGCCGAACCTAACAATTCAAATACCAAAGACACAGTTGTTGATGTTGGCAATCCTAATGAATTGAAAGTATTAAGCAGAAGCACATCTGTTAACATTACTCCAACAAACAAGAACATAATCTCAGAAAAAGTAAACTGACCGGGATAAAACACACCACTACGAGCTACTTCCATCATGCCACTTGATGTTAGAACTCCAACAAGAATACCCAATGCGGCGACTATCATAATAACATTATGTGAAGCTACCTTAGCTCCCAGTGCCGAACTTAAGAAATTAATCGCATCATTAGCGACACCCACAACAAGGTCTAACACAGCCAACAATGCTAAAATTACCACAATAACAATAAAAATTGGTTCCATAGAAATATTATTTATTAATTTTATTTAGCGAAAATATGAATTCCAAGCCTCCTCCATTACGCAACTTTACGGAAATATCTCCCCCGTGAAACAAAATTGCATTCTTCACAATCGAAAGGCCTAAACCAGTGCCTCCCATACGGCGAGAACGGCCATTATCTACTCGGTAAAAACGTTCAAATAAGCGGTCTAAATGTTCTGAATCAACACCAACTCCATTATCTGCAAATGACAACAAATACCGTTTATTGTCATCTTCTAGAAGTGTTATGTAAATATCACGACCACCGGAGTAAGCAATAGAATTACTGACAAGATTGCGAAAAATAGATTCCAGCAACCCTCTATTTGCTTTTAAATTCATCTTAGTAGGAACATCTACGTTTACTCGCATTTGTTTTTCTATCGGGAGTAATCGCATTTCCTCCTTTATGTTTTCGATAATTTCTACGAGGTCAACATTTTCTGTTGTAATCTGTTGCGGAGCATCTGATATGCGTATGATTAACGACACATCTCTCAACAATGAAATTATTCTTTTTACCTGTTCTTGTGCTTTAACTACAAAATCCAAAACTTGAACCTTGTCCATACGGTCTGAATTATCAACCACCGTTTCTAAGCACCCATAAATAGCATGTACAGGTGTCTTTATTTCATGATTAATATTATTAGTCAATTGATGTTTTATTCGGTTCTTTTCTTGCTCCTCATACAACTGATTTTGATAATATTGATCTCGTTCATGCAAAGCCGATTGAAGAGAATTATATAGTTTCACTATTTGCTTTGCGATATCACCCAGTTCATCATTAGCAAAAGCATAGCTATCAGCATGAAAACATTCATTGCGTTCTGCTTTTACAGCAAAATCCCTTAACAATTCGATATTTTTCCCAAATTGTCGACTGGCAAAAAATGCAATTACAGATAGTGCTAATAATATAATTATCACAGTCCACAGATATACTACTTCACCGTCAAGCGCCTTTGATAACGATATATCATACGGAATTGAAGTCCTAACTATATAATCACCATCTTTCGAAGCCGAATAAAAATAATCACGGCTATCACTTGTTGACGTTCGATTTATTGTAAAACCTTTACCACTCAATGCAGCATCTCTAATCTCAGGCCGATTACTATGATCAGAACCAACTACAACACCGTGCGTATCATATAATACTTGCCCCTTAAGGTTCAAAATCGTAAATCTAATATTATCCGAAGTATTAACATCCTTGACATAATGTAATCCACCTTCAATTCCCCCATCTTTCAAAGCCTGTAGCAATTGTGTATTATATATTTGCAATTGCGCATTTACGCTTTGAACTTTCAACTCTTTTTCTCTTAAAAAAAATATACCATATAGTGAAAAAGCAATAATCCATGTAAAAACCATGATTAAAGCAAACACTCTTGTTATATAGTTTAGACTCTTATTCAAAGCCATATCCATAACCTTGTTTGGTGATAATATGATATTCGTATGGTCCCAATTTGCGACGTAGTCTATTAATGTTTACATCTACTGTTCGGTCTAATACTTCAGAGTCTCCAGCCCAAATCTCTTTTAATATTTCATCGCGCGAAAAATAGACTCCGGGATTTTGCATCAATAATGACAATATACCAAATTCTTTTTTTGTCAACACTACTTCCTCATTGCCAATATAACAACGTTTTTTAATAGTATCAACTTCAAGAGAATCATAATTTATCATTCCTGATGTGCCATAAGTTCTTCGCAAAACGCTTCTTATTCTTAGAATTAATTCTTTAATAGAAAATGGCTTGCAGACATAATCATCAGCTCCACAATTATATCCGTAAAGCAAATCCTCTTCACAATCTTTTGCTGTACATATTATAATCGGGATATAGGCTGTTGATGGACGATTTCGTAGCAACCGAGTTAATTCAAAGCCACTCATATTGCCCATCATTACGTCCAATATTAACAATGAATATATTGTTAAATCTCTGCTTAAAGCATCTTCTGCATTATTTGCCACATCAACAACAAATCCCGCTAATTCGAGATTCGTTTTCAAGATGAGACAATTTACTTCCTCATCATCAACTACTAATATCTTATTTTTAGACTTCATTCAGTTGTTGATTTGGAATTCGGCCAGTCTAATGACTTTTACATGTGAATTTTCTACACTTTCAGTCATAAAATAGAGTGCTTTATTTTTAATTTATATGAGCACTAATACAATTGACACAGTAGCGCAAATTTACATCTTTTAATTAGGTGATTTATAACAAATTTGTAACAATTACTATCTATTGCTAAATTGTCATAATTTTAGCAAACTAATTACCGGCAACAGTAATTTTCAGCTGAGATAAATCAATATACTCATTAGCCAATCGTGCAAAATCATCAGGCGTAATTGCATGTATAATTTCTTGTTGACGAGCAAAATAGTCTTTAGGAGTCAATGCCTTACGCATATTCATAACATAATCAAGCATTGAAAATGGAGAGTCAAGTATAGAAACCAATTGCGATAGAGCATATCTCTTTAATCGATTCATTTCTCCCTCTTCAAAATATCCATTTTTTAATCTATTAAATTCTCCGACTATCTCATCAATTACCGACTCGACATAAGAGCCATCTGTCGACGTTGACACTGAAATAAGACCGCCTTCTCTATAACCAAGCAAATGCGCCTGAATACCATAGGTATATCCCTTATCCTCACGAATATTTAACATAAGCCGACTGCCAAAATATCCCCCTAAGGCCATAATCAAAAGTCTCAACCCGATATAGTCAATATTTTCCCTTCCGATTGTAGGCAGAGACATTCTGATTGCATTTTGCATTGCTCCTGCTACTTTTATATGCTTTCTTTCATAGCCATTTCGCGAGCAAAATGGGACTACATTTAACCCGAAATTTTCGCTACTACTGCTTTTTATTGTTCCGAATAGTTGATTTATCTTATCTTCTATTTTCGTAGTAATCCTACCAGCAAGATATATTCCACAAGAATTAGGAGAATATACTCGTTTATGCCAACTGCGCAAATCGTCTGTTGTTACGTTCCTTATAAGATCAGGTGTATCCACACGAGCCATTGGATGATCAGATCCCATAATCAAACGATTGTCACTACACGCTGCCTGAAACTCAACCTTATTCATCTTTAATTCAAGTTTGCGTGCAAACCGTTCTTTCACTACAGACCACTCATGCTCCGGAAACGAAGGATTTTGAATCATTTCTGCTAACACTGGGAAAACTTTATCTATCTTAGAATTGATTGAATAAAGTTCAACATAAGAATGATGGTCATCACTTCCACCCTTATGCCATGCGCCATTAAATTCAAGTAATTCTGCAATATCCTCTCCACTACGCATTTGCGAACCTTCACGCAACATACTTGCCACCATTACAGGCATTGATGGATATTTTGCCTCAGCTTCGCCGCCATTCCATAATAAGACTAAACGGTTGACCTCTTGCTCGCCTTGGTCAACAATATATAATGGTATACCATTATCGAGTATTAACAACCGTGGCTCGGCAATTTGCAACATTCCAAAATTTGAAATTGGCGGTGCAATATTTCTGTCTAATGCCATTTCTACTTATTTTTTTTCAAGCGACTTACATAATTGGATGGCTCGTTGCAAATCTTCGGGTGTATCGATTCCAATAGTAGGACAATCTGTTATGCCTACTTTTATCTTATACCCATTTTGCAACCAACGCAATTGTTCCAATGATTCAGCAATCTCTAATGTTGATTGTGAGAGTTTTGTTATATCTCTTAATACTTCAGCTTTATAGGCATACATACCTACATGTGTAAAGTAATCTGCTTTATTTACCCACTCTTTCCATTCATAATTTCTAACATAAGGAATTATTGACCGACTAAAATATAGTGCATTCATCTCGTTGTCAAACACTACCTTAGGCGTATTAGAATCAAATAATGCATCAAAACCCATTGCCGGGTCAAATCGACGCACAAGCGTTGCAATCTGAGTGGAGTCTTCACTGAAGCACTGTTTAATTGCATTAATTTGAGATGGATCGATAAATGGCTCATCTCCTTGTATATTTATTATTACATCGGCATCTGATTCAACATTACAATATGCTTCATAACAACGGTCGGTACCGCTTCTATGTTGTGTTGAAGTCATCACTACATTTCCGCCAAATTTACTAACTGCTTCAGCAATTCTATTATCATCTGTAGCAACATACACTTCGTCAAGTTCTTTTATAGTTTGACGGTATACACGCTCTATCATAGTTTGCCCACATATGTCAGCAAGCGGTTTTCCCGGAAAACGTGATGAAGCATAACGTGCTGGAATGATACCTATGTATTTAAGTTTTCCCATATTTATTTTATTGATTATTTAATTTTTTATGACGTCGATTCCGCCATCTGCTACGAATCCATGCCGGCACTAAAATAGCACCTACAACTAAGTAAATATAATAACTTATCAACCGCCAGAACAAAGCTATCACAAGTGTAACTGCCGTTCCTCCAATTAATAAATCACCATAATAGTTTGTGAAAAGCCATTCACTTACACCACTTCCTCCGGGTGTTGGGCTCACCATCAAAGCCACCCATACTATAAACTGCCGCCCGAAGACCAATAATTGGTCAGCATGTGATGCAAAACCTAGGAACAAAGCATTAATTACTAAAAATCGTGATGACCACGAAATTATAGTAGCAAAAAAAGCACGTAACCACCAAATATAAGACTTACGTACTAATTCTTTAGAAGTAGCAACAATAGTATCGCCTAATTCTATAATTTGAGGTTGCCAACGTCTTAGTAATTTGAGATGAAATACCCCTATTAAAAAACGTCTTATTGCTGTCGGTTTTATAAATATGCCAATAAAAAGCACTAATGTCCATGCTGTAATAGCTCCATAAACTATCCAAAATACCCATTGCAATCCTTCTCTAAATGTTGGGTCGCCCATTCCGAGCAATTTATCATAAGGAATCAATAACATGATTATCGGACACGCAATAACAAAAAAGAGTTCGTCTAGAAACAACGTAGTCAGCATCAAAGTTGCAGCCCTTCCAAATTTTACACCTTCCCCGTATAAATAAAACATTCCAAATGATGATCCCCCAACTGCCGACGGTGTAACGGCTGAAGTGAACTCACACAGCATGTTTACTCTGATTGCCGCTAGCCAATTTAATTGACTATCCGTTAATAGTTTAAACCTCCAACTCAAGCCAAAATCACGACCGACCATAAATAGCCAAGCTAAGCCTATACACCCTATTACAGACCATGAGAATTCGACCTCACGCAACATTGAAAAGTTAAACTCATTATAAAATAGCCAAACAATAGCAATTATGCCGATTAAGACCGGAACAACAATATGAACTGCCCTAAATCGAGGAATTGTCAATGAGCGTTTATCCATAAAATATCAAGATGAGATTTTAAAGTGGAAGATATTAATAAATCTTTACTTCAAATAAATTTCATAAAACAAATGCATGCAACAACATAAGAAATTATCTGATTCGCTCAAAAGAGACTATCTCATAGACATTTACAAGTTGGTCATCTATCATAGTATCAATATTAATTTCACTTGACATTTTTGTTTCTGTTAATTCTACAATTTTCGTTTTTTCAAGTATATCTCCAGATTCATTATAAATACTTAAATATCCATCTTCATAACTCCACAGAAATGAATTGGAAAGAGTCCATTTTTTTGTTTCATCGTCATATGAATACCCATTACCACTAAAATTTGGAGCAAACACCAAACGATAGCAATTTTTATCGTCTGACTCATATTTATTAATTGTACCATCAGCAAAAGTTATCAACTCATATTCATAAAATTTATTCCACGTTCCGCAAATAGTTACATTTTCATCTTCACTATCACATGCGACAAAATACATTAATAAAATCAATGTAATCACCACATTTCTAAACAGTCTAAATAATTTCATTTCAAAGTTTAATAAATCATTTTACTTATTGAAGCAAAGTTAATATGATGTTTTGAAAACTCAAAACATCAATAATAAAATATAGTTCAATCTATATCATACTTATTCAGAAAAACTGAATATATAATAATTTATATGAAATCATATTTTGTAGTTTGTCATTTCGACGTTTTTTGTTAATTTTGTCGCAATGACAAAGGGGTGCCGCCATAGAGCGTGCTGAGATCATACCCTTCGAACCTGAAACGGTTAGCACCGGCGCAGGGATTGTTGGACTTCAATTATTTAATCGTCAACTCCAATATGGTTATTCCTTTTGTCTTCAATTTAACAATTTTATGGCATAAGGATGAAAACTTATTACCCAACACTATCTATTGCCGGTTCTGACTCGTCAGGTGGCGCCGGAATACAAGCCGACATAAAGACTATGTCAGCAATTGGAACATATGCAATGACTGCAATTACTGCAATTACTGCACAAAACACAACCGGGGTTAAAGATATTTTAGGAATTGCTCCTGAAATAGTAAAAGCTCAAATTGATACAGTATTTGATGATATACGTCCACTTGCCACGAAAACCGGCATGCTGTATTCCAAAGAGATTGTGGCATGCGTTGCCGAAGCATTGATTGCCAACAGAGTGACAAACTTAGTTGTTGATCCAGTAATGGTATCTACATCAGGCCATCAACTAATTACCGATGATGCAATCGATGCCGTTGTAAAACACCTATTCCCTATATCGACTCTCATCACACCCAATCGTGATGAAGCCATACGGCTTAGTGGCACAACAGACGTGTCCAAACAAGCAGCCATCCTTCACTCTAAAGGAGCAAAAAATATTCTATTAAAGGGTGGCGATAAAAACGACACTTATGACATTATAGACTATCTATCTCTCGACAATGGACGGATTTTTACTCAATTAAAATCAGATAGAATCAATACACCAAACACTCATGGGACAGGATGCACCTTATCTTCGGCAATCGCCTCATATCTCGCTCTTGGCTATTCTCTTGAATCAAGCGTTAAGGCAGCTAAAGATTATATTTCAGCAGCGTTAATAAATGGAGCAGATATAAAAATAGGAAATGGGCACGGACCTGTAAACCACTTTTTCTCACCTGATAAATTAAATACTTTACAATCATGACTATAAAAATCAATGACTCCACATTGACTCTTTCTGAAGGAGCTACTTTAATCGATGCTCTAAATGTTGCCCAAATTACGTTGAATGGTATTGCCGTTGCTGTTAACAGCAATGTCATTCCTGCCGGAGAATATGGCCAAACAATGTTGAATGATGGAGATTCCGTCATCATAATCAAAGCATTTTATGGAGGTTGACAAAACAAACCCTAAGCATAGTCATCCATTAATTAAAATTGCAATTACTCCGTTCGAGATTTTCAATGACGAACATCTGTTTATAATTGAAATTCTCAACGCTGGATGGGACTATGTACACTTACGCCACCCGGCAGCAACCACAACCGACATGCGTCGGCTTATAGAAAACATACCACAATGTTTTCATGGGCAATTGAAACTTCATGGGCACTTTGAATTACTCAATGAATTTAATCTCGGAGGTATACATCTCAACTCTCGATGTCCCCAACCTCCCCCATTATATAATGGGAGCATCAGCAAAACATGCCACAATATTAATGAAATTATGTCCTGTAGCTATTGTGATTACGTTACACTTAGTCCTATTTTTGACAGTGTCTCCAAAGTAGGATATTTAGGGGCATTCACTAAGGAAGAATTAAATAATTTACCAAATAGCATTAGAGTCATTGCTCTCGGAGGTGTCACTCCAACGCATTTAGAGGATGTAAAACTCTACGGTTTTGCCGGCTACGCTGTGTTGGGCTATCTATTTCAGGCTCAAGACATAACCGAATTAAAGCAAAGGCTTAAAAATTTTGAATAACTTAAAACGCACTACTATGTTACAATTCATTACCAATGCAAATAACATTCCCGCGCTTGTGCAACAAGTAAAAAATGCAATCGACGGAGGATGTAATTGGATTCAACTGCGCATGAAAGAGGCTTCTTATCAACAGCAAAAAGAGGCTGCCGAAGCTATCATTCCGATATGCCGCAATGCTGATGCAATACTTATAATCGATGACAATGTCGAATTAGTCAACGAATTAAAAGTACATGGCGTACACCTTGGAAAAAACGATATGCCGGTTGCTCAAGCTCGTGAACTACTCGGACCCGGGGCAATCATTGGAGCAACAGCCAACACTGCTGACGATATTTTAGCCCTAAAAGGTATCGATGTCGACTATGTAGGTCTTGGACCATTTCGTTTCACGACAACTAAAGAAAATCTTTCTCCAATACTTGGCATTGATGGTTATAAAAAGATTATCGAAACTATACGTCAAGCCGGTTGCGAGCTTCCTATTGTTGCCATTGGAGGCATTTCTATTGATGACATATCCAACATAATGGCTACCGGAGTGCAAGGAATCGCCATGTCGGGAGCTATTACCAATGCTGACAATCCAACAAAATATACTGCTGACACAATTTCAATGTTACAAAACCTATAAATATTTACATCCTATGAATGATTTGTTATATATAGGAGGACGAGCATTCAAGTCTCGACTATTTGTCGGGACAGGCAAATTTTCATCTAACCGTCTGATGCTTGAAGCCATCCTCGCTTCCGATTCCGAAATGATAACAGTAGCAATGAAGCGTATTGATATGCAACATAATGAAGATGACGACATGCTACAGCATATCAACCGCGACAAAGTACAATTTCTGCCAAACACTTCAGGAGTTCGCAATGCAGAAGAGGCTGTTTTTGCCGCACGCCTTTCTCGAGAATGTTTCGGCACCGACTTCATCAAACTTGAAATTCATCCCGACCCAAAATACTTACTCCCCGACCCCATAGAAACTCTCAAAGCAACTGAAATTCTTGCAAAAGACGGATTTAAGGTTCTTCCTTACATTCAAGCCGATCCGGTCTTATGTAAACGCCTCGAAGATGTAGGGACAGCGGCAGTAATGCCTCTCGGAGCTCCTATCGGGACTAATAAGGGATTGAAAACACGCGACTTGCTTGAAATCATAATCACCGAAAGCCGAGTACCAGTTGTCGTAGATGCCGGTCTTGGCGCTCCATCACATGCAGCTGATGCAATGGAAATGGGAGCCGATGCCGTGCTTGTCAATACTGCCATTGCCGTTGCCGGGAATCCAGTAGAAATGGCTAAAGCTTTCAAACTTGCAGTCGAAGCTGGTCGAATGGCCTTCCTTGCCGGATTAGGGCGCACCTCATTTCACGCACAGGCTACATCTCCACTTACATCATTTCTTGATTAAAAACAGCGTTCAATATGGAGATAAATAATATCGACATACAGAGCTACCCTGGTTCTGTAAAGGTATACATACCGGGGAAAATTCATGACATAAAGGTTCCCATGCGATGTGTCACCCTTACACCTACAGTCGACGAGATTAATGGAGAACGAATACTACGCGATAATGGTTCTGTATATATCTACGACACCAGTGGCGTTTATACCGACTCTAATGCCACAATTGACATCAACAAAGGTCTGCCTCGCACGCGTGAGAAATGGATTTCACAACGCGATGACTTGGAGCAATTGCCATTTGTCACAAGCAATTATGGTAAAGAACGGGAAGCCGACAAACAACTCGATTCAATACGATTTGCTCACCGTCATAAGCCTCGCCGAGCCAAAACCGGAAAATCTATAACACAAATGGCTCTCGCACGTCAAGGTATTATTACTCCCGAAATGGAGTATGTGGCAATTAGAGAAAATATGAACAACGAAATTCTCGGCATAAAAAGTCATATAACTCCCGAAATGGTACGTGATGAGATTGCTTCGGGTCGCGCCGTATTGCCAGCCAACATCAACCATCCCGAAAGTGAGCCTATGATTATTGGCTCTAAATTTCTTGTAAAACTAAATACAAATATTGGAAATTCTGCTCTATCCTCGGGCATTGAAGAAGAGGTTAACAAAGCCGTGTGGAGTTGCTATTGGGGCGGAGACACATTAATGGACCTATCTACCGGAGACAATATTCACGAAACACGTGAGTGGATAATACGCAACTGCCCTGTGCCAGTGGGTACAGTGCCAATATATCAAGCGCTGGAAAAGGTAGATGGCGACATCAATAAACTATCATGGGAGATATACCGTGACACACTTATCGAGCAGGCTGAGCAAGGTGTTGACTACTTCACTATACATGCCGGTGTGCTACGTGCTCATACCGACATGATTGGCCAACGTCTCACCGGAATTGTTTCGCGAGGTGGATCGATTATGTCTAAATGGATTGTATTGCACAATGAAGAAAATTTTCTCTATACTCACTTCGACGAAATTTGCGAAATCCTTGCTCAATATGATGTTGCAGTGTCACTCGGCGACGGGATGCGCCCCGGTTCAATACATGATGCCAATGACAGATCTCAAATTCTTGAACTTGATGTGCTTGGCGAGTTGACAAAAATAGCATGGAAACACAATGTACAAGTGCTTATCGAAGGACCCGGACATGTCCCCATGGACAAAATCAAAGAAAACATGGCACGCCAAATTACCTCATGTCACGGAGCTCCATTCTATACTCTCGGACCATTAACTACCGATATTGCTCCGGGATATGACCATATAACATCGGCTATCGGTGCCGCACAAATAGCATGGTTGGGAACAGCCATGATATGCTATGTGACCCCTAAAGAACACCTCGCATTGCCCAATCTTGAAGATGTACGCAACGGAGTTATTGCTTACAAAATCGCGGCTCATGCCGCCGACATCGCCAAAGGACATCCCGGAGCTCAGGTACGCGACAATGCTATGAGTAAAGCAAGATTTGAATTTCGCTGGAACGACCAGTTTAACCTATCACTTGACCCGGCACGCGCACGCCAATATTATATAGAAAGCCATAAAGGAGATGACCATTTCTGCACCATGTGTGGTCCAAATTTCTGTGCTATGCGCATATCTCAAGGGGTTATAAACGAATGCTTAAAATAATAGTTGTTAAAACATGTTTTACGATGAAATAAAGCAATATAATTGGAACGACACGACTCGATGCATCAACTCAAAGACAGCTCGCGATGTCGAAATTGCACTAAGCAAAGAACATCTAAACATTGACGATTTCATGGCCTTAATTTCGCCGGCCGGAAGCGCATACATAGAACCAATGGCACAGTTGAGCCAACATTATACACAAGAGCGTTTTGGCAAAACCATTTCTATGTATATCCCACTTTATGTATCAAATGCTTGTACCAATCACTGCGTGTATTGTGGCTTTAATCATCACAATCCAATGGAGCGTATCACACTATCCATGGATCAGATCAAAGCTGAGTGTGAAGCCATACGACGTCTTGGCCCATTTGAAAACCTCTTGATTGTATCGGGAGAATTTCCCACACTCAATGGCGTCGACTATCTTGAACAAGCATTGCACGTCGCTCGCCCCTATTTCAACAATCTCACTATAGAAGTGATGCCAATGCGCCAACGCGATTACTATAGATTGACCCAATCGGGGCTAAACGGCGTTGTTTGTTTTCAGGAGACCTACAATGAAGCCAATTACCGCAATTACCATCCTCGCGGCATGAAGTCGATCTATGAGTGGCGCCTCAACGGATATGACCGCATGGGCATGGCCGGTGTGCATAAAATCGGAATGGGAGTACTCATCGGCCTTGAAGATTGGCGCACCGATGTGACAATGATGGCCCGACATCTTCGCTACCTACGCAAAAATTACTGGAAGACAAAATACTCGATTAATTTCCCTCGCATGTGTCCTGCCGAAGGTGGATTTCAGCCATCAGTCATAATGAGTGACAAAGAATTGGCTCAACTCACGTTTGCATTTCGTTTATTTGACCACGATGTCGACATATCTTACTCCACCAGAGAAAAGCCTGCATTCCGTGCCAACATGATGAAACTGGGTGTCACATCCATGAGTGCCGGAAGCCGTACAGAGCCGGGAGGATATGCCTCAACACCCGATGCTCTTGAACAATTTGAAGTTACCGACGACCGTACACCGGCCGAAGTTGCCGACGAAATTCGCGCACTCGGATATGAAGTCGTATGGAAAGATTGGGACAAAATATTTGATTAACTTCTATAAAAAATAGTGAGGGGCTCCCCCAAGGAGCCCCTCACTATTTTTATCAAGCATATAGATTATGCAACTGTCTTATGTTCAGCCGAAGTTTCTTTAATTATTCCGACACAAGCAGCGCCGACAATAAGGAATATACCGGCAAGTACGAGCATGTTGACTTCAGGCGCAAGCTGACCAGGAGTTGTAAACAAGCCAAGAATCACGCCACCCAAAGCAGCGGCAATGATTTGAGGCAAACAGATTGTCCCGTTAAACAAGCCGAGATATGTGCCCATGTGACCTCCGCTCAAAGCATTTGTCAGAATGGTAAACGGCATCGCCAACATTGCCGCCCAAGCACATCCGATGAGCAAGAATGACACAAACAGCAGATACTGGTCATGAATATATAGCGTTGAAATAAAGCCAATACCACCAAGCACAAGGCTTAATGCATAAGCCATTTTTCTATTTTTAAACCACGGCAAGATTGCTGCCCAGATTACCGAGCCTACGGCCTGAACGGCAAATAAAATGCCTACCCAGTTTGCCGCACTTTGATATTCAGTAGATGCTGTATTCAATACCACCTTGCCGGCTTCACTTAACATGGTCGGAGTATCAAAGACATTGCTTGCCACCGTACCGTTGGTGTAAGTCCACATAAACATAAATGCTGCCCAACAAAAGAATTGTACCAATCCGACAGTCCAAAAAGCCTTTGGAGCATTAATCAACAGGCGGAACATATTGGTCTTCTCGGCCTTTTTTTCTTCAGTAATACCATGATATTCGGCATACACTTCAGGTGGATATTCTTTTACCTTAACCGAAGTGTAGACTACACATAAAATGAGTATCAATGCTCCGATGTAAAATGAATATATCACAGAATCCGGAATAACACCCGGAGCTGCGATGTTGCTGATGCCGATGGCCGTAAATATCAACGGAAACACATACCCCACCAAGCTGCCGGCATTGCAAAGAAAACTCTGAATAGAGTATGCAAGCCCTTTCTGCTTTTCGTTGACCATGTCACCGACCATCATTTTAAAAGGCTGCATAGCCATGTTAATCGATGTGTCAAGAAACATCAATGCCACCAATCCAAATATCATAGCTGCACCTACAGTCATACCAAAACTTCCGGCATTAGGCAACAGACACATCACGGCAACAGCCATCAATGCACCGACAAACAAGTAAGGAATGCGACGGCCAAAACGAGTCCACGTGCGATCACTCAACGCTCCTATGATTGGCTGTACAATAATACCGGCCAATGGCGGTAATATCCAAAAATAGCTTAGACTGTGGGGATCAGCACCCAATGTTGAAAAAATGCGTGAGATATTCGCACTTTGTAGGGCATAGGCAATTTGCACGCCAAAGAATCCGAAACTAAGATTCCATAGCTTCCAAAAGCCCAAATCTGGTTTTGTTTTCATGTGTTATACGTGATTTTTAATGACAATATCTTTAGACTTTACAAATTTAATAATAATCTCCGAATTTATCCCCCTCCCCAAAGAAAATAATAGAAACAAGAGTAGCTAAGACACTAAAAATGAACCCCGAAGTACAACCTCGAGGTTCATTTCAAAATAATCAAACGATCAAATATCTTCTATGTCATTCTGTATTTTTACGTGAGTTCGATATAGGGAATCACGTTAATTATATTATCTTGAATAAGATTTATATAATGCCTTACCTCTTCTGTATATTTTGTTACACCCATCGTTATGCTATATTCAAACTTTTTTACGTAATCTAGCAATAATTAATTGATTTCTCGGATGAGCATACCTGGATAGAATCCACTCCCTGAAACTATTTCAAATGAAGTTCCTTTTATCGAGGAATTATATCCTTCCTCAAATTCAGCCATATATCGATTATCCCAGATCTTATCTTTTATTGGCTTAATCACTCCTTTTCGGGTATATACAGTTTTTCCTTCATCCATTGACATCTCAAGGACTTCAAATTTAGAGTCCTCTGTAACTCCTTCCTTCAGCCCTATATAGGCAATAAATGGTTCTGTTGAAACAAGTGGAGAGAATACCTTGAATTCATCAAAGTGCTTTTGTAGCTCAGAGATAGACGTATCTATTACGCGAGTGCAAACTTTACGGAACATATCCGTTTCGTATTGTACCCCAGCCAAACTTGTCTCACCACTAAATATCGTCGTACATCCAATATAAGACAAAGTGAATCCGGACATGTTATTTTTGAATACATTGTATTTCTCCTTTGAATTTTCCTCATTTGGTTCTACCCACATGTTTGAATAAAAATTATCTGCTACATTTTTATTCCAATCCAATCTGAAAAGATAGGATGTTACGTAGACCTTGAATCCGACAACCATATCATTAAGTTGTACTGCTGTCGGGTAGAGAATTTGAGTTGCCAAAGATGCTCCAGGAACAAAGCTTGAAGCAAAAAGCCCGGCCATCAAAGCAAAACCTTGAAAATTGCGTTGTGTCGTTTTATCTGCATACCGTATGTCATTTACAAGAATATATGTATGTGAAATCAATTCCTCACCTGCATCTTCAATGATAGCCATGCCCCGTGCGGAATTTAATGCGATATTAATATCAAGTATATTTGCATCATAAAAGCCTCTCTCTTTTACCAAAGACATATCAAACCCTTGTGATGACGGACTATAATTAAACCACTTTTCAACAAGTCTTCCTCCAATCTTATTCCGGTTTAGCATATTCCATATAGCATCTTTGTATGCTCCTTCCATTTCTTCTTTTGTCAGTTCTTTTATAATAGGCGCACTCATAACTGTGTGCTTTAGGTTATGGTCATTAAACCTTTCCGGAATAGGTATGCTCTTGAATGCTTCTATTATTTCATCCGAGAAACGCTGCTCGGGATGTTTCAACAGGATGGAATATAAAGAACTACGATGATATTTGACATTATTATCAGTTTCTTCTGCACGTAAATAACTGAAGCAGGATATATTGAACAATAATGCAACCGTAAATATTTTGATACAATTTACCATGCTCAAAATTTTATAAACGCTCTACCAACACAATCCTCGCCTAATCCGGTCTTGGACTTGAGATTAAATTTCCACGAATTCTTTTTGCGGTCAAATTGAAATACATAGACTTTCCCGTCTTTATCAACAGTGGAAGTATATACACCATTAATAAAAGCAGAACCTCCAGCATCAAGCATTTTATTATTTATAGTTTTGTAAAAAACGCCATCATCAATGCCATTTTCTACATCCAAATCCCATTCTAAAATATTATTGTTACCAAGCCAAAAATTCACAAATGCTTCAAGTTCGGCTACAGATGGAATATACCAATCCTCACCCATCTTCTCACACCATGCAAATGCCGGGAAACTGGAAATTGCATTATTAGAATGGGCATACGATATTATTTGTTTTGTGTTGGAATAGCCATCCTCTCTATTTGTTAGAGAGGGTAAATGTTTTGAAAGTTTCCTATTATTACACCACGGATTAGCAATGCCTCTTAAGGCTTTTACAGACATAGCCTTCCCATGTAAGCCAAAGTCATCTATTTCAAAGATAATGGCTTTGTGTCCGTTTATCTCAATGACATCCCCGAGATCATAAGATGTTTGAGCCTGTGCATTAGTCAAAATAATGCACAGGCTTATTAATGTGAATATATATTTCATCAGAATTTGTGTATGGCGCGAGAACCAAGATATTTACCATGAGTTTTGGAGATCTCATATGTTTTAGCATCGGGAGTGCCAAAAGGAGATGTCTGCATAAATCCGGCGGCATGAACCTTCCCCTTATTCGCTTCCGTTGATGTTAACAAGTGAAATGGCATTTTACCACCCATAGGTAAATCAACATTTCCATAGAGGCTGTCTCCTCCATTATTTTTGATTATGTTGTCAAATGCACTCATATTCGATTCATTATATTTGCCCAGTGAACCATTCATGGCTGTAATTATCGAATTCATTTCATCAAGAGCAGGTGCATACCATCCAGTTCCTTTGTTTCTACACCATTGAAAGAACGGAAACTTGTCCCAAGTGAAACCTTTGTCGGACAGATATCTTTCGATAACAGCCATATTCTTTTCTCCGTCATCTTCATAAAAAGCATCAGTCAAAAACTTCGCTTTCTTATCGTTATACCACTTGCCAGTGAATTTATCCAATGACATGATGATTCCATGTTGACCACTTTCATCAACTTTAATAACAACTCCTTTAAGACCGTCTTTGTCGTAGATGTCGCCCACCTTATATTGAGCTTGCGCTACAACACCTAAAAAGATGGCGATGAGAAGCATTAATCCTTGTTTCATTATTATAAATATTTATTATTTTATCCAAAATAAATTTGTTGTAGTTTCTTGTTGACTGCTTCCATAGGCCACACCGATTTGGCGAGCAGCATCGATATAGGCTTTCTTTATGGATACAGAATCTTTGTATTTTTCCTGTTTCTCGAAAACGTAATCCTCTCTGACTGTACTTTTTATTTCTTTAGCTAGCTGTTGACCTTTAGAATAAACGTCAGAAGTAGGTTCTATAAGGGATAAATACGTTGACGCGATTCGCGCACCATCAGAATTAGGTGATGAAATCCAGGCAGAATATGCTTTTTCATATAAAATCTCCGAATTGTTATCCATATATGCCTGAAAAAGTTTCAAAATCTCATTTGAAGCTTCCTTATATCCGGAGCAACATTCCGGTATGCTACAAACATAATACAACGCTTCGTCAAACTTTTTCATATTTGCAGCTTTATTTGCTTTAGCAAGAATAGCAGAATAATTATTATCGAAGTATGCTATAATTTTACGTCTCCCAAAATCAACAAACTGCCCAAAGTTGGAATTCCGAGAATTTATCTGTTGCAAACTGTTTATTAATGCACGTTGCGATGAATAACCTACACCTCTCAAATCGAATGTTTTGGAGCTATATATTTGTTGTCCCTCCAAATCTCCGATAAATAAAGTCAATGATGTGTGGGCTGAAAATTGTATTGGAGGCCCGGCTAAGACATCTTCCGTTATATGATTAAATTTCGCAGTAATGAAGAATTGACCATACTGAATAGGAGCCATTTCGCCATCTGATGAAACCGCATTGGACAATTTTGAATTAAGCAAATCAATGACACCATCAGGCACATTCTCCACTTGAGGACAATTGACTATCCGCAAAGGGATATCACAATTTTGAGCAAATCCATTTGATGTCAATGACAGATTTGCTATTACGCATATAATTGAAACAACCAAATACTTCATCACTCAATAATTAAATCCGCATGACCTAATCCCTTTGTTACAATCTTCGCCTTAATCTGACAAGGTGTTTTTGACAAATACTTTCTCAGTTCAGTTACAAAATGACGAGAATCCATAGGCATTCCGTTTGACCTATACAAAGGAATTCTTACCTGTTCAAAATGCATTACGCTTTCAGTTGCATCCAATAGGTTGTACCTATGATTTACCGTATTTTGAGCTATCCAGTCATCAATAACCTCTGAAAGTTCGTTATCTCCACATTCGTCCTCCAATGTTTTTCCCGATCCATTATCAAACATCCTTATGTTTAAAGTGATTTCTCGACCATTTACCAATATGTCGTCAAAATGTTTCTGAAGTTGATATGTAAAGTTATCCATTCGTTCTATTACAGCTTCTTCAAGCAGAATAGGTATTTCAGCCGAAAACGACTGACTCCCTGTTCCTTGAGTTGCTGCAATCTGCTTGTTTGTATATGCATCAATCCCGCGAAGCGTATAAGTAACAGAATTTTTTGGCCCGATTTTATTGATTTTCCACGAAAGTTCAACCAAAATGTCAGCTTTAGCTCTGTCTAATAATTTATCGAGTGGAGTCTGGTATAAAGATGAACCGGTGCGAGATGACACCGTCATTTCATCTTCTACGGAATTCTGATTAATTGAACGGATAGAAGAAGCCATATCCTTAAGGGGAAAGCCTCGATCTGCCATTAATTCTCCAATCTTTGTTATTACATTTACAAGATCCATATTTTCCTGTAATGCCCGTTCATAATCGGGCAGGTTTATTGTACGACCTTGCATGTCATAACTTAACATATAACCATTTTGTGAGCACCAAGTATCTCCCGGTATCACCATTAGTGTTGGCTTCTTTGCCTGCCCAAATAGGTTCAGAGCTAAGCAAATAGATCCAATTATCAAACCTAATCTTTTCATATCCTATGGCTTTATAATGTTGTCGTCAAAAAGTTTCTGCTGTAGTCCAACTCTATCAACAGTAACAACTACGCCCCAATTTTCTTGGGAGCTGTTAGCAGATTTTATTCGTGAAGTTCTTTTTTCATCCAATTTCACGAAAGAGAGATACTCTCCATTGTCTTTAAAAAAAGGGGTGAAATAGTAAGAAAATTTTTCCTGCGCATTTACTTCGTTGATAAGTGGACGTTGGGAACACTCTCCCGAACCAGCGTTGATTCCTTTGAACAAAACATCCCAAACTGCGTTTTTTTTAGCCTGCTCAATCGCATCAGCCTCATTTCTCCCTTTCCCAAATACACGTAGTGTTTGAGAACCATCCAATTCGATACCGATGCATTCTGTTTGAAAGTTTGCATAAGCATAGTCTGACGATATATGAGTCGGTGTCTTGCAAGACACTAAACCTATAATTATGGTCATGATTGCTAAATAAAAATAATTCTTAAAATTCATATCCAATTTTTACCATTATAGATGAGGTGAATTAATTTTTCTTACGATTGCCATCTTTTAAATGACGTTTTATTTTCTGTAGATCTTTTTTACCTATATTGCTGACCACTTCCGAATTTGAGATTGACAGAACTTCGATTAAGGGATATTCGTAGATTTACCGTTTTTCAGACTGACGGCTATTTTTGTCTCAGTATAAGAATTAATAACACTACCTTAATGTTTCCATATTTGAAAACATCAACATCTGAAGCAAATGTCATATATCCGATAGAAAAAAACTACACGAGAATCTAATATACTAATATGCACCTTATCATCAGAATCCTGAATTTAAATTTTTCATTATACCTAAAGACTCCAAGTATGAACGCAACTCGTCTTTGTTTACAGACAATGTTACTGTGATGCGATACTTTTTACCAGATTTTACCACTTTTCGAGATCCATCTATTATTGATGCATAATTAGCAGCATTACCTGATTCTGAAAAAAAGCCCTTATAAAAATCGGCATGTTGTGCTTCATTAGAGGCACTTCCAGCTAACGGTTTTTGCATTTGTCGATATTCTTTGCTTGAAAAACCCTTAAAAAGGACACCATGAACAGCCACTCTTTTTATAAGATTGTCATCAGGATTTTTTTTCTTTGAGATAACAGTAACATTTACAAGGTAAGTTCCTTGAACTCCTGTACCGGCTCCAATTATCTCATATTGTGGCAATGCGTCTCTTTCCTTTGCATTGACAACAGAAAAAGCCATCACTGCTAAAAAGAAGAGCAATAAAACTCTAATTTGCAAATATTTCATAATTTCATTATAAATTCATTAAAGTGTCTCTTATTTAGAGATACTTATATAGATGCAAATGTATAAAATATTTTCTGAATAACAGCAAATTTTAAAGCGATTTTTTCTTGAAGAACAATATGATTGTTTCTAAATAAGTGCTGATGTTTAGCAATTTACAATATATGATACTGTAAATACTTAATAATCATCACTTTGTTTGCATTCCATATCTCTAAATAAGAGATTTGCTTGATTGCTAAACAATGAAGCCTCAGAATCAATGTTTCTGAGGCTAAAATATTTTGCGAAAATAATATACGTTGAGAATAGCTATTTCAAGCTTTTCAAAATCATGGCGTTGGCACTGTCAACAGTCGAAGTATCGAGGCTGGCAAGATAAATTTGCGTGGTCGTTTCAGAATCATGCCCCATCCCCTCACTGATGACACTCAAAGGTACTCCTTTCGCTTTGGCGGCAGACGCCCAGCTATGGCGCGCAACATACATAGTCAGGCGAAAATTAAGGTTGAGCATTTGGGAAATCTGTTTGAGACTTCGGTTGATATTGTATCCGATATTGCGGTAGGCACACCGCTCGTTGATGCCAGTAGTCTTAATTATTGGCAGCAAGTAATCTGATAGGTTTTCCGCGTATTTGCCAAGCACAAACTGCATATCGTTCGTCCACTCAATGGTCAGTTGTTGTCCGGTCTTACGGCGGCGATAGGTGATATAACCGTTTTTCAAATCTGACTTTTTTAGATAAGCCATGTCAATAAAGCTCATACCTCGAAGATAGAAACTCATCATAAACATATCTCGTGCGAAGTCCAATGTGGCATTAAGTGACAAGTCCAGCCCTTTGATTTTCTTGATTACCTCCAAAGGCAACGCTCTTTTAACGGTCTTGTCAACGCCCGTATAAACATGGCGGAAGGGATTACGGTTCTCAATGACATCATTTTCGACAGCACGGTTATAGACGGCACGTAGAATACGGGTATAAAAGGAAATTGTATTAGGTGCAACCCCTCTGTCGTGATGCCAAGCCTCATAAGCTTCCATTACATCGGAGTTAAGGCAGTCAAGCATTATGTCTTCATTCTGCCTGAATTTCTTGAAACTATTGAGAGCAACTTTGTATGTCTCAGCTGTTCTGACTTTACCATTTTGCTTTAAATTGGTTATAATATTCTCCATGAAGTTGAAAAGGGAGCATTCTTGTAAGTATCGTTTAAACTCGCATATTACATCATCTACTGTATAAAGCAACCTGTTAGTATCCAGTTTGTAATCAATCTTTGTCAGTCGTATAATATCCCACCTGATACGCTCCCTAATTGAAAGGACAATTGATTTTCGCACACTTGTCTGCGACGTTGTAATCATTGAACGTTTTTCATCCCATTCAGACGGAAACACATGATAGCCGGTCTGCAATTGACGCACCTTGCGTTCATGGATAATTTGGTAATAAATAGATCCCTCGCGACCTAAAACTGTTGATGGGCGGAATTTCACTTTTATTGATGCCATATTTATAATTGTTTAACATATTACTTTTTTGTACAAAAATATAATTATGAAACATTTGTCATTTGTCTGCAATGTATATAGTTGGATTTTCCTATTTAGCCAAAGTGTTGTATCTTTGTCGTCAAGCAATAATGGCAAGCAATGGATATCACTAACCGACTACGCAAATTGGTGGCAACGCTTGACGACATAAAGGTGCGTCGCCAAGAAGGTTTATTTGTCGCTGAAGGGACTAAGTGTGTACTTGACACTCTCCCCTACTTTGAGTGTGAATATCTGTTTGTCACTACTCAGTGGATTGAAAATCACAAAAGCATAACTACCAAGTGTGAGCCAACGGTCGTAAAACGCGCCGACTTAGAACGCATGTCGCAACTGTCAACACCTACACAGGTCATAGCAGTATATAAAATCCCCGCTTTTGAGATTGATGAGACGGCAATATCTCAAGGCCTTACCATTGCTCTCGACCGCGTTCAAGACCCCGGAAACTTAGGAACAATCATGCGCATTGCCGATTGGTTTGGTATCAGACAGATTATTGCCAGTCACGACACCGTCGATGTATACAATCCCAAAGTGGTGCAATCGACAATGGGTGCTATATCTCGCGTAAAAGTACATTATGTAGACCTGCCTGAATGGCTTGACTCACACTCCTCACTGCCCATATATGGAACATTTCTCAATGGGAATAACATATACTCGTCGCATCTCACTTCTCATGGAATTATTGTAATGGGAAATGAAGGCAAAGGCATTTCCGATGCCGTAGCAAGCAAGGTAAACCAACGCCTGCTCATTCCATCTTATCCACCGGAGAGCAATACTTCAGAATCGCTTAACGTCGGCATGGCTACAGCAATCACAATAGCCGAGTTTCGCAGGAGACTTAACCTCTAACAAATACTATCATGGCAAACAAGGTCAAATCAATGTGGTTTTGCAATAACTGTGGCAACGAATCGCCCAAATGGGAAGGACGCTGTCCGGCATGCGGACAGTGGAATACCATGATTGAGGAACGCATCTCCACAAAACAATCGCGAGGCACTACACTTGCAACACGACGAGATGCATCACAATCCTCCCCACAAGCTATTTCTCAAATAAAAGCCTTAAGCGAAGAACGTATACACATGCCCAGCGAAGAACTCAACCGAGTGCTTGGTGGGGGCTTGGTTGCCGGCTCGCTTGTGCTGATTGGAGGAGAGCCGGGCATTGGCAAATCAACACTTGTACTGCAAAACATACTGTCGATCAGAGGGCGCAAAATATTATACGTGTCGGGGGAAGAAAGCGCAAGCCAGCTGAAAATGCGTGCCGATCGCATTGGTCGATTGAGCGACAATTGCTTGATTGCTTGCGAAACCTCGCTTGAAAACATTTTGGAACATATCAACGAAGTCAACCCCGATATAGTTGTAATAGACTCCATACAGACTATTGCTTCTGACGACATCGAATCATCGGCCGGCAGTGTAAGTCAGGTGCGTGAGTGTGCTGCCCGGTTGCTTCGTTATGCCAAATCGTCAGGCGTACCTGTAATATTAATCGGGCACATCAACAAAGAAGGGTCGATAGCCGGGCCAAAAGTACTTGAGCATATAGTTGATGCCGTATTACAATTTGATGGCGACCGACATTATATGTATCGCATATTACGCTCTATAAAAAATCGATTTGGGTCGACATCCGAACTCGGAATATATGAAATGATACAACGCGGCTTGCGTGAAGTGACCAACCCATCAGAGTTGCTGCTATCACACAACAGTGAAGAATGTCTATCTGGAACGGCAGTTGGAGTAACACTCGAAGGCATACGCCCATTCTTAGTTGAAGCACAAGCACTTGTGTCGACTGCTGCATACGGGACGCCTCAACGTTCGGTAACCGGATTTGATTCAAAGCGCATGAACATGCTCCTCGCCGTACTTGAAAAACGTGCCGGCTTTAGACTTGCCCAAAAAGATGTATTTTTAAATATCGCCGGCGGTTTGAAAGTCAGCGACCCGGCGCTCGACCTAAGCGTAATTTGCGCCATTCTGTCATCAAATGTCGACATAGCAATACCTCAAGGCGTATGTATGTCAGGGGAAGTCGGTCTGTCGGGAGAAATCAGACCAATCACACGAATAGAGCAACGTATTCTTGAGGCTGAGAAACTTGGGTTCAATAGCATAATAGTACCTAAAAACAACCTCAAAGGCATGGACACTTCTCGAATAAAAATCAGAATAATCGAAGTTTCCAAAGTCGAAGAAGCATTTAAAGCCTTATTTGCTAAAAATGCAGCGGATGGCGATATTTAATATATCGGTGTTTCTCATCATGCACTCACGTTGCACCATCATACCGTCCTCTTGCCAACTTGGCCAACCAAAGAAACAATATCGAACCGGCTACCGTGGCAATCACGCCGCCCAACATTCCGTCATCTTCAATATCAAACAGGTAGAACAATGCAGCGCCAAGTAATCCCCCGACAATCGCTAATGTCAAATTCATAAATAGACCCAACCCCCCATCTCGCATAACCTTACCGGCTAAAACGCCAACAACGACTCCGACTACAATATAAATCACAATATTCATAACATTACTTAAATTAATCGTTTATAAACAAAAAACACTTTACACATTAATAAGTTCAAGTATTTCACAGGATGGCATTACGGCACTATTGATGTTTGATGCCGGTCGAGCCCCGAGAAAGTGATATTTTTTCAGTAGCAAGAGCCACAAACTCAACGATAATGATATAACACATTGGCATCGGACATCCTATCAATGGAGCGAGAAGATAGCTATTATGCCAATCTGCTCTCCATCACACCCGATTATCTAAATAAACTATGCAAAGTATATTGGAAGGTGGAGGCCAAAGAGTTTATCAATACCAAAGTTGCGATGGCAATCAAAAACTACTTCTCCGTTTGAGTAGTATTCCGGCGTGAATAGGCAAACATTACTATAAATATAATCCAAGTCGCCATTTCTGCAACAGGCATAGAAAGCCAAATACCGCTAACTCCCAACACTTTAGGAAGCAGAATAAAAGTGGGGATTAACAATAAGAAGCCTCGCAGAGATACAAACAACGTTGCTTTTTTAATCTTTTCCACACTCTGATAGTACCCAATTATTGCTACATTCAAAATGAAGAAAATCACTCCAACAGCGTAATATGGGAATCCTTGTATTGCTATCTCACCTGCTTTGCTATTAGTATCAACAAAGAGCGCGACCAATCTGTCAGGAATGAAGAAGAATAGTGATGCCACGACTGCTCCGAGAACCAATGATGTTGTAAGCAGAAGTCGTCTCGCCTCTCTGATTTCACCCCATCTGTTAGCTCCGTAATTATAACTGATTATTGGTTGTGCCGACTGTGCTATGGCATTACCAATCATAAAGAAAAACGGAGTATAGTAGCAAGCGATACCAAAAGCACCCACTCCGTCATCACCCAAGTACTTCATAAAGACTACATTTCCGATAAATATGAGTACAGCAAGTGTTAATTCCCCAAAAAGGGTTGAAGACCCCACTCTGCATTGATATCCAATATTACGGAACGCCAATTTGATGCTTTTGCGAGAGATTTTCAATGGCACAAGATATAGATTCTTTGCATAAAACAGCAGATATAGAATAGCCATTATACCACCTATAATAATACTTATTGATGTAGCAATAGCCGCACCCTTTAAGCCCATTCCAAGCGGGAAGATAAAGAGCCAGTCAAGAATAATATTCAATATCGCCGGAATAATATTGCACCACATGGCATATCGGGGCGAGCCATCTAATCGTATAATAAACAATCCTATCATACTAAACATCTCAAATAAGAAACACGGCGTAAGCCACGTCATATAATCCAATACTTGTGGAAGAAGCGTGTCGGAAGTTCCCAGAATCTTAGCGGTCGCAGTTGGCAACATTAACATAAAGATGCAGAATAGAACCGTAAATAACGATGTAATACTTAAAGCTTGCGTAACATTAAGACGAGCAACACGCTCATTCTTCCTCGCTAAATGAATTGATGCAACTACTGAGCAGCCTACACCAATCATCAGACCAATTCCCGACATAATCTGATATATGGGCACGACGATATTAACAGCAGCCACACCACTTGCACCTACTCCGTGTCCGATAAATATACCGTCTATGGCAGTCATCGCAGACATCGAAATAGTTCCCAATAATGTGGGTATAAGCAGTCGCCTAAACAAGACCGACACCTTTTCATTCTCAAAGTTGATGGCATCTCTTTTCATATCAGTATCATTATTATCTAAAAAATGCCGAATAAGTGATTGGTTTTACCCAGTCATCTTATCCGGCATTGTAACTATTGTTGCAATACCCTCCGATGAGGATTACAAAACAATTCGTTCGCTAATGTGGGTGCAAAGGTACTTATTAAGATTGGAGTAACAAAGCAAATGATACGTTTTTCAGGTTTGCTATAATCTGCTTTCGTCTTGTTATTCCTTGCGGTACATTTCAAATATTTACACATCATTATATTGCTTATTTTAATTTTATTCATTTAATTTGTGAAATAAAACTACAATTATACTCATTATGCTTAATCGACGTGATTTTATCAAGGGCGTAGGACTTGCCACAGCCGGCCTTGCACTGACGCCAAATGATGTACTCGCCATGACATCAAAAGAAAATAATCGCTTTAAATCAGAAAAAGTAAAAGTTGCCTATATAGGGATTGGCAATCGCGGTGAACAAAACACCGATGAATTTGCAAAAACCGGAATGGTGGAAGTTGTTGCTTTGTGCGATGTCGACCTTCAAGGCAAGCAATGCCAAAGAGTTCTTGCAAAATACCCAAAGGCCAAACGCTACACTGATTTTCGTAAACTTTTTGAAGAATATTCTCAACAATTTGATGCAGTAGTTGCCAGCGTCCCCGACCACATCCATTTTTTTGTGGCCATGATGGCTTTAAAATATAAAAAACATATATACCTCGAGAAACCGATGGTACGTACATTTCAAGAAGCAGAATTGCTTATTGAAATGGCCAAACGCAATCCCGATGTGGCAACACAGGTCGGAAATCAAGGGCACTCAGATGCCAACTATTTCCAATTTAAGGCATGGATGGAAGCCGGTATTATTAAAGATGTCACAGCAGTTACAGCTCACATGAACAATGCTCGACGCTGGCATAAATATGACCCCGATATGATAAAGATGCCTATCGGCGATGAAATTCCGTTGGGCATGGATTGGAATATATGGCATGGCGGAGTTAGGTATCATGAATATAGCAAACTATATCATCAAGGCGATTGGCGCAGTTGGTACGATTTTGGCATGGGTGCATTAGGTGATTGGGGAGCACACATATTAGATACCGTACATGAGTTTCTCGACCTCGGACTTCCTTATGAAATCAATCTTACCCATAGCACGTATCACAACGAGTTTTTCTTTCCCTATAGCAGTACAATATTATTCCGATTTGGCTCACGTGGTAGCATGCCACCATGCGACGTCACTTGGTATGATGGAGTCGACAACCTGCCTCCACTACCTAAAGGATATGGCAAAAGCAAGTTGGCAGCAGATATTCCAACCACCAATCAAGGTACATATACCGACGAAGCACTTAATCCCGGGAAAATTATCTATAGTAAGGACTTGATATTTAAAGGCGGCAGCCATGGCAGCACATTAGAAATAATCCCCGAAGAAAAAGCTAAAGAAATGGAAAGCAAACTGCCTGAAATACCACAAAGTCCGAGCAACCACTATGTAAACTTCTTACGCGCTTGTCAAGGACTGGAAAAGACTCGCTCCCCATTTGAAATAAACGGTGTGCTAAGCCAAGTGTTCTGCCTTGGGGTAATTGCGCAACGACTAAACACACAATTATTCTTTGATCCTCGAACAAAACAATTTACCAACAACGACTTTGCCAATTCAATGCTTGCCGGAATGCCGCCTCGTCGTGGATGGGAAGATTTTTACAAAATTGACTAACAACCACAAACTTTATCAACCATGAAGAAAATCATATATACAATCTTACTCGCTATCTTAACACCTTCTTTAGCAAATGCCGACAACACACTGACTGATGTCGAACAGAGAGAAGGTTGGCAACTTCTTTGGGATGGCAAAACGACAAACGGATGGAGAGGAGCCAAACTTGATACATTCCCACAAAAGGGGTGGAAAATTGAAGATGGAGTACTAAAAGTCGAAAAAGCAAAAGGTGCCGAGAGTGGCAATGGCGGTGATATAGTGACAATAAAGCCATATCGCAATTTTATACTAAAAGTCGACTTCAAAATAACCGAAGGAGCTAACAGTGGTATCAAATACTTCGTCGATCCCGGGATGAACAAAGGTGAAGGCAGCGCGATTGGGTGTGAGTTTCAAATCTTGGACGACTTGCGCCACCCCGACGCGAAACTCGGCGTTAAGGGTAACCGTACACTCGGCTCCCTATACGACCTTATCCCGGCTCCTGAAAATAAGCCATTTGATATCACATCATGGAATACAGCGACAATCATTGTAAAAGATGCACATGTTGAACATTGGCTTAACGGAGTAAAGCTATTGGAATATGATCGATACTCTCAGATGTGGAATGCCCTTGTTGCATACAGCAAATATAAAGACTGGCCGAATTTCGGGAATAGAGACGGGCATATATTATTACAAGATCACGGCGATGAGGTGTGGTTTAAAAATATCAAAATCAAAGAATTATAATATAGCATCAATATTTACTTCAAAAACAAGCAATGGCCGGTTGTAAATCGGCCATTGCTTGTTTTTACATTATATTAAAATTCTATGACTTCTTAGATGGAGAAACTATTGAAACAAGCCACAGCAATACGCAGGCGCCTACTACCGATGTGATTAATGAGCCAATCCATCCTCCAGACATTGAGATGCCAAGCAAACCAAACAGCCATCCGCCAAGCACTCCACCAAGGATACCGACAATAATATTAACCACAATTCCGAAGCCCCCGCCTCGCATTATTTTTCCGGCTGCTAATCCCGATAAACCGCCGATAATAAGACCTGCTATCAAACCCATAATCAATCATTAAGTTTATGAATAACCAAGCCAGAACGCAACTTTGGCTCAAACCATGTTGTCTTAGGAGGCATAATGTTTCCAGTGTCAGCAATATTCATTAACTGCTCCATAGACACCGGATAAAGAGCAAGTGCAACTTTCATTTCACCCGTGTCAACTCTGCGCTTAAGCTCTCCAAGTCCACGAATACCTCCAACAAAATCAATGCGTTTATCACTCCGCAAATCATGTATTCCCAAAATATCGCGAAGTATCAAATCGCTTGAAATCGTAACGTCTAATTGACCTATCGGGTCATTATCATCATATCTGCCTTCGCGCGGAGTCAAGCTATACCACCGGCCTCCAAGATATAATGAAAAATTATGAAGAGCTACAGGACGATATTCTTCTATTCCCTTATCCTCCACAATAAAATCTTTATTAAGAGCATTAAGGAACTCCGACTCTGTTAACCCATTTAAATCCTTAACAACTCTATTATAATCTATTATTTGCAAATGTGATGCAGGGAAAGCTACTGCAAGAAAATAATTGTATTCTTCATCACCGGTATGCGCCGGATTGGCCTTAGCTTTTTCATTTCCCACCAACGCTGCTGCGGCTGTACGATGGTGTCCATCAGCAATATAAAGATATGGTATTTCTGCAAATAGATGAGTTATCCGGGCAATTGTTGCATCATCATCAATAACCCAAAAATGATGTCCAAATCCATCTGGAGCAACAAAATCATACTCCGGATTTCCCGTTGTCACGCTATCTATTATACCCTGAAGTTCCGCATTGTCATGAAATGCAAAAAATACAGGTTCGACATTGGCATTATTGATACGCACATGTTTCATGCGGTCTTCTTCTTTATCTCGACGCGTCAACTCATGCTTCTTTATGCGTCCCGACATATAATCGTCAACATAGGCAGCTACTACAAATCCATACTGCGTACGACCATTCATTGTCTGAGCATATATATAATAGCGTTCTTTCTCATCTTGTATAAGCCAACCTTGCTCTTGAAAAGCGTTAAAATTTTCAACAGCTCGATCATAGACTTTTGGATCATGCTCATCTGTTCCCGGCTCAAAATCAATTTCCGGCTTTATAATGTGATATAGAGACTTTGGATTACCTTCAGCTTCCATGCGAGCTTCCTCAGAATTAAGCACATCATACGGGCGTGAAGCCACTTCCGTGACCATCTCACGCGGGGGACGCACCCCTTTAAATGGTTTGATTCTTGCCATAGCAATATAATTTTTAAACGATTATTTTCTTATTATTGTCTGTTCTCTATCCGGGCCGATTGACACGATGGTAATTGGTGTTTCAAGTTCTTTTTCAAGAAAAGCTATGTAGTCGCTAAATGCAGTTGGGAATTGCTCTTCTCTACGGAACTTTGTCATATCTGTTTTCCATCCAGGCAATGTTACATACACCGGCTTAACGGTACCGTCTTCAATCGAAAATGGGAACTCAGTGACTCTCTCTCCATCAATCTCATATGCAACACATGCATTAATTGAGTCAAAGCCATCAAGAACATCGCTCTTCATCATGATAAGTTGCGTCACACCATTAATCATTATTGCATACTTCAATGCAACTAAGTCAATCCAACCACAACGGCGCTCACGACCTGTCACCGCACCATATTCATGTCCCAAATCACGAATCTGTTTACCTGTTTCGTCAAATAATTCAGTCGGGAACGGACCAGATCCGACTCTCGTACAATACGCCTTAAATATTCCAAATACTTCTCCTATCTTGTTTGGAGCGACACCAAGGCCCGAACAAGCTCCAGCACAAACTGTGTTACTTGAAGTAACAAATGGATAACTACCAAAATCAACATCAAGCAACGTCCCTTGCGCACCCTCACACAACACTGATTTGCCTTCACGCAAATAGCCATTTATCAAATGCTCGCTATCTACGATATCGTATCCTTTGATATATTCAATAGCTTCAAGCCAACGTCTTTCCAGATTAGCAAAATCAGGGGTCTCTCCCATTGATGCTAATATCGCTAAATGCCGATTACGTATTGCAATATATTTATCTTCAAATCCATGAAATACGTCACCAAGACGTAACCCATTTCTACTGACCTTATCAGTGTAAGTGGGACCAATACCCTTTCCAGTCGTTCCAATTTTTGCGCCACCTTTAGCCTTTTCATAAGCCGCATCAAGCAACCTATGTGTTGGCACAATCAAATGCGCCTTTTTGGATATTTTCAGAATATTTTTCAACGAAATCCCACTTGCTTCAAGTGCCTCAGCTTCTTCTTGAAACAACACAGGGTCTAATACGACTCCGTTACCAATGACATTGATTTGTCCATGTTGAAATATACCTGATGGGATGGAGCGTAACACATATTTTTTGCCTTCAAATTCCAAAGTATGACCGGCATTAGGCCCTCCTTGGAAACGAGCAACTACGTCATAACGGGGAGTCAACACATCGACGACTTTACCTTTTCCTTCATCGCCCCATTGGAGGCCTAGCAGAACATCTACTTTCATTTTATTTCTCTGATATATTTTATAATAGTTGTTATTTCTTTATTTCCTTAGCTTTTTCTCTTTTATTTTTGCGCGAGCATGAGGCACACAATCCATACACATATAATGCAAAATATGCGATAGCAAATGATGGGTATCTACGCGCATTCATAAAATTAACTAATTCGGGATCTTTTACCTCCTTAATCTTTCGACACTGCGTACACACCAAATGCAAGTGATTGGTCATGCCTGCGACTCGCTCATACTGTGCAGGTTGAGGGCCAAACTGATGTCGTCTTACCAAACCACAATTTACTAAAAGCTCCATAGTGTTGTAGACCGTAGCTTTACTCACATGATATGAATCTTCTTCCAAAGACGAGCATAAAGTATCTACATCAAAGTGCTCAGTCATATCAAACACTTTGTCTAATATCGCATATCGTTCGGGCGTTTTTCTCAACTTTTTTGTTTTGAGATAATCAGTAAATGCCACGCGCGCTGTTATCCTTAGTTTTTCTTCGGCCATTACGTTGCAAAGATAAGCTAAAGTGAGTTGCTAAACAAATTTTATCTTCTCAAATCTTTTTTATCAAATACATGTCGGGATTTGCTCTAAAATTTGTAAGTTTGTAAAACATTTCAAACACATGAAAGCCAATAATTCTCCTATTACTAAATTGATCGATTTTGGCCGCAAGACCTATTATTACTGCACCGAAGATGTGTGGAGTGACACTCGTCAATCATGGTTTGTCAATTTAGTAAAAACGCTCAATCTATCGGTTCGTTCATTCTTGAATGCAGACTTACAAACACGTGCTGCATCTCTGACTTTCAACTCGTTGCTTGCAATAGTTCCTGCATTGGCTTTGATATTTGCCATTGGTAGAGGTTTTGGCTTTAGAAATCTACTTGAGAGTCAATTATTTCAATATTTCCCTTCTCAACAAGAGGCTCTTAAAGCCGCATTTGTTTTTGTTGAGAACTATCTTGCTCAAGCTTCAGAAGGATTATTTGTTGGTATCGGAATCGTATTTCTGTTATGGACCCTAATCTCACTGTTTGGCAACGTTGAAAATTCATTTAACGCAGTATGGAACGTAAAAAAAGGGCGTAGTATTGGTAGGAAACTAACTGATTACACCGCAATCATGTTATTACTTCCTATTTTAATGATATGCTCAAGTGGCATATCAATTTTCATGTCTACCTCATTGCAAAATGCCCTACCATTTGCCTTTATATCCCCAGCAGTATCAACCTTATTGGACTTTGCGCCATTCGTTCTTACATGGTTTTTCTATACCGGTGTATATATTTTGTTTCCAAATACTAAAGTCAAGCTAAAAAATGCATTTATCGCAGGAATCGTTTCAGGTACCGCATTTCAAGTTCTCCAATGGCTATTTGTATCGGGCCAATTATATGTTTCTAAATACAATGCTATATATGGTAGTTTTGCATTTCTTCCTTTATTGTTGATTTGGCTTGATTTAGTATGGCTGATAACCTTAGCTGGAGCAGTTATATGTTACTCCTCGCAAAATATATTCCAATTTAATTTTGCCAATGATATAAAGACCATATCTTATAACTACCGCCGTAAGGTTTCGATAGTTTTAATAACCGTTGCCATAAAACGATTTGTTGTAGGATTAGAGCCATACACAATTGCAGATTTTTCAGCAAGATACCGAATGCCGTCTCGACTTGTTTCTGAATTACTGAATGAGTTAGTTGATACAGGGTTGCTTTCAATTGTTTTGGCTAAAGATGAAACTTTTGCATATCAACCTGCAATATCAACCGATTCCCTAACCGTAGGATTTGTTCTAGACCGATTAAATCAGCAAGGTTCCGATAATTTTATTCCTGATTTTAATAACCATTTTTCATCAATACTTTCTGCAATCGACAAAATAATTGATCCGATTGAAAACGGAACATCTAAAGACCTTCTTATAAAAGAAATCAATATTGACCTATAATAAAACAACAATTTAAACAATAAACATTAGACAATGAAAAATCCTATTGCAACCACCAACGCGCCAGGCGCTATCGGGCCATACAGCCAAGCTATTGATGCCGGTCCATTTGTTTATGCCTCCGGACAAATCCCCATTAATCCGGCAACCGGTGAAATACCTGAGGGCATCAAAGCTCAAACAGCTCAATCGCTCGCTAACGTAAAAGCAATTCTTATGGAAGCCGGCCTCAGCCTTGACAACGTTGTTAAAACTACCGTATTCCTTGCCGACATGAACGATTTTAGCGCAATGAATGAAGTGTACGCCGAAAATTTCAGCGCCCCCTATCCTGCTCGTTCAGCTGTTGCCGTCCGTGAACTGCCCAAGCAAGTACTCGTTGAAATAGAAGTAATAGCTGCTCGCTAACGTTGCAGATAACACATCAAGTCGGCAACAACATATGTACTTCCTCCTATAAAGACAATTTCACTGTCGCCGACACGAGTTAATGCACATAAATATGCTTCAACAACAGATTCAAAGGCTTCCCCATGGAGGCCTTTTTTTGTCGCTCGGTCGGTCAAATCTGCAACGGCAAGCGCTCTTTTTACTGAAGCTTGTGTAAAATAATAATGGGCGTCTTTAGGTAGAAGTTCAATAATCCTGTCAATGTCTTTATCATCTACAAAGCCAATTACGATATGAGCTTTTGAGCCATATAGCCTCAACTGATGCGACAGATATTGCCATCCGCCCTCATTATGTCCTGTGTCACATATAACTAATGGTTGTGCTTGTAATTTCATCCAACGCCCCATCAATCCCGTAAGTTCACAAACATGCGACAAGCCATTTGCCACATGTTGAGATTTAATATCCCAGCCTATGCTTACAAGTATGTCTATTGCCGTCAATATTGTAGCAGTGTTTTTCAACTGACACTCACCGGTTAATTCTCCTTGCAAGTCACCAAATTTTGTACCTCTATATAATACAACATCTCCATTCCGCTCTGTCGACAAAAAGGTTTTATCATCTTCGGCATATCGGATTGGTGCGTCAACAGCCTTGGCAAATTGATCAAAAACATACCTGACTTCACTATTTGCTTCTCCAATTACGATAGGCACTCCCGGCTTTATTATGCCTGCTTTTTCTGTTGCAATTGCAGTCAATGTATTACCAAGAAATTGTATATGGTCGAAAGATATATTTGTTATAATGCTTAAGCTTGGTGTTATGATATTTGTACTATCCAATCTTCCGCCCAAGCCGACTTCGATTACCGCAACATCAACATTCTGCTTTGAGAAATATTCAAAAGCCATTACCATTGTCAACTCAAAAAAGGTGGGATGCCCAACCATCGACACAGAGCAAAATCTCTCAACAAAATCTATGACAGCGTCACGTGTTATCATCTCGCCATTGACCCTGATACGCTCTCTAAAGTCGACCAAATGAGGCGATGTATAAAGTCCAACCTTATATCCGGCAGATTGCAGTATTGCCGCTAATGTATGAGCCGTGCTCCCTTTCCCGTTTGTTCCACCAACATGAATTGTCGGATAATAGTTTTGTGGATTGCCAAATATTTGTGACAATTCAAGTGATGTTCCCAATCCGGGTTTATAGGCCGATGCGCCAACTCTCTGAAAAACCGGCAACTGATTATACAAAAAATCTATTGTTTCATCGTAAGTCATTTTCATAATCAATAAATTAAGTATCCGGCCACTCCGGCCATGCAAATTACAAATATTGGATGAAGTTTGGTGAAATAAACCAAACAAAACGATATAACACAGATGAGTATACTCCACGTGTTATCAGTAAAATTCTGTCTATTCATCAACAGAAGTGCCGCTGATGCAATAAGTCCAACGACAACCGGACGCAATCCGGCAAATGCCCCTTTTATAATCGCCGAATCGCGATGTCTTCGAATGAAATGACTCGCTGACAGCACCAATACAAATGATGGCAGAACGACAACTAAAGTTGTTATTATCGCTCCCCAAACACTATCCGTAACAACGTAACCAATATATGTAGCACTGTTTATACCTATCGGTCCTGGTGTCATTTGAGAAATGGCAACTATGTCGGTAAACAGCTGTTCAGAAATCCATCCGGGGGTGACAACTTCTCGTTGTATTAAAGCCAACATTGCATATCCTCCCCCAAATCCAAAGAGACCGATTTTTAAATATGCCCATATTAATTTCAAATAGACACCCATCACTTAATCTCCTTCCGAAATTTAGTATACCATATACACCCTCCAATCACACCGGCAAGTATAAATACTATTGGATTTACTCCCGAATAAATTGCTAAAGCGACTACTATCGGTATCCATATTGTAGGCCAACCAATTTTAGCCGAACGTGCGGTAGTAACAACCGGGGCTATAATAAGGGCAACGACACATGGCCTAATTCCCTTAAATATACTATTAATGGTCTCATTTTCTTTTATCATGTCGGGAGTAAGAAATATTGCAATGAGCAAGATTATTATAAATGAAGGTAATATGGTTCCTAAAGCAGCTACCAAGCTTCCTTTTAAACCTCTCATTCGATCGCCCAACGATGCCGCTATATTCACCGCCAATATACCGGGCAAAGACTGTGCTATTGCCAATAGATCAACAAAGTCTTCATTTGATATCCATTTTCGTTTATACACAATCTCTCGTTCCATAATAGAAATCATAGCCCACCCCCCTCCAAAGGTAAATGCACCAATCTTTAAGAACGTAAAAAACAATTTAAAGTACATGCTGTTCATGATGACTATGTCATTTGCTTCTGCAAAATTAGCCAATTTTCCAATACACTAATTAAATGGCATGATATTTGTTAAACACATATTAAACCTATCCGTTTAATATATGTCATAATTATGTTGACATGCATGTCATAACCCTATTAACCCAATGTAAAAATGAATGTATCAATTTCTAAAATAGCTTTTGCGCTAATATTAATATCGCTAACATCTTGTAGTTTATTTAATTCGATAACTACGATAAGTGGAAGTGATGCTTCTATTGTTAACTCTCCAACTAATGACAATAACAACAAAGGAAAAAACTCCACTACTAACAAGTCTTCTAAAAAGAAAAAAAAGAAAACAAACAAAAATAACACAAAACACAAACCGTCCTCGGCAATACAAAATGCGACTATTGAGGAATATAATATTTCAACAACAACCCAGCCATTTGAGTTGATAAATGGTGAATGGACAATATTTTCAATCAATGGTGAAACTATCAGTGGAGAAGAACGACCATACTTAATATTTAGTGAAAAAGAGAACAAAATATATGGTTCAAATGGGTGCAACATTATCAACGGAGATTACGAAGCCACCGAGAGCGGTGAGATTGCATTCTTCAATATTATATCAACTATGATGGCTTGTGAAAACGCGCCATATGAAAATGCTATAAATAATGGCATAAATAATGCTGCGATGTATTCGATAACTCAAAATGGGCACGAATACTACATGACTATAAGTAGCTTTGAAAATCAAGAGTTATTAGTTCTTCGTAAACATAATATGGATTTTCTTAATGGAGCATGGCGAGTTTCGGAAATCAACAATAAGAAAAACAAAAACGAAAGTATAACTTTGATGTTTGATATTACGGAGTTAAGATTGCATGGCAACACAGGATGCAACCTCGTAAATGGTTCTATATATATTGACTCTGACAAAAACAATTCCATCCAATTTCATGGTCTCATAGCAACACGAATGGCATGCCCCGAAAACGACATGAAGACTGAGACTGCCCTTCTTGTAGCATTAGAGGAAGTAGAACATGCTGAAAAAGACAATGAAAATACAGTAAAATTCTTTGACAAAGACAAGAATGAAATTTTAGTATTAACTAAAATTAACAACAAATAATCAACATGCTAAACTTCTATTTTTCAACCATAATTGACTTTTAAATAAGTTTGCAGAAAAAAAATACGCATAAAATCTCAAAACAATTTGCACGATAAAAAAAAAAGTCATACCTTTGCACCCGAAACGATCACAAAAACGTTTTGGAGAGATGGCAGAGTGGTCGATTGCGGCGGTCTTGAAAACCGTTGAGGGTAACACCTCCGGGGGTTCGAATCCCTCTCTCTCCGCAATATAAAAAGGATGGCGGGATAGCTCAGTTGGTTAGAGCGTCGGATTCATAACCCGGAGGTCACGAGTTCAATTCTCGTTCCCGCTACAAATGCAGAACTGCGAGCGCAACGAGCCGAAAACAAGCTTGTTGCGTTTCTTTTCTCAAAACATACGGGACAAAATCGGGACAAATTTTGTTCGGTATTTAGCGGATTGCCACAATTCGCTAAATAAAAAAATGCTTAAAAAGAAGACTTCCGCGCGGATTGAAATTAACAATTCACATTCCGTCTCACTTGATGAAATCAAGCAATTCACATTCCCAAAACTGCGAGAAAACAAAGTAGCGTGGTATATAGAGTTCTACGCATACGATCCTTTGTTAAAAAAAATGCGCCGCAAAAGAATCAAGATAAACAGAATTAAATCAATCAAGGAACGACGAAAATACGCCCATTCTATAATACAAAGATTGACACAACAATTAATAACAGGTTGGAATCCATGGATAGAGCAAGACACTGAAAGTATCATTTTGTTTAAAGAGGTATTGGAAAAGTATAGCCGATATAATGACAAAATGTTTAAGGAAGGAATTTTTAGAGAACTTACACATCAGAACCATTATTATAGGATAAAAAAGTTACTTGAATACAACGAATATCGAATTGTACCAATAACCTATCTCTACCAAATGGATTTACGTTTCTGCAATGATTTCCTTGATTACATATTTGTAGACTTAGGGCTTTCCGGCATATATCGTAATGCGTGCTTAACTTTCTTAAGAACCTTATTAAATTGGTGTATCGAAAAAGGATATACCAAATCCAATCCTGCACAGCTAATCTCCCCTATTCCAAAAAAATTAATGCAAAAACGGCGAAAATTGATACCAAGTGACACCATAAAAAAAATTGCAGAATGGCTTTTAAAAAACGACCGTCATTTTTTACTTTCATGCTATCTATTGTATTATTGTTGTATTCGACCAATCGAGCAAACAAGGTTAAAGCTATGCTATTTTAATCTGAAAGAAAGCACCTTAACAATTCCGGCAGAAGATTCAAAAAACCGAACAACCCAAACAATAACAATTCCAAGAAAAGTAATAGAATATGCATTAGACATTCGCATATTCAACAATCCACCCGATTATTATCTATTTTCAGACAATTTAGAACCTGGCTGCAGACCGATAACAGCAAGGTGGCTCACTGAACATTGGCAAAAAATGAGCAAAGCACTAAGATTAGACAAAGATTACACCTTTTACTCGCTAAAAGACACAGGAATCACAGAGATGTTAAACAAAAAAGTAAGCAACCTTGCCGTTCGAGACCAAGCAAGACACAGTTCTCTTGCGATTACCGATACCTACACCCGACATCTTACTAAAGCCAATAAGGAAATGCTCGATTTTGAAGGCTCTTTTTAACCCTTTTAAGCTCTTACCGCAAAGAGATAAAACTTTACAGTTCTCAATGCCGACATGAGGGAAAAGACAAAAACATTAAAATGAATTAATCTTGATTTTATTTTTTTATTTCAAATAAAATTACTATCTTTGTAATGTAATCAACGGGAGATTACAACGGATATTTCTCGAAGCCGAAAAAAGAAGAGAAAATCCCCAACCGTTTTAAATATGAGAGTAACGATTTCATTTAAGGTTGGCAAAGCGAAAGTAAGAGTTACAATAACTTTCTAAGCCTAAGGGGGCGAAAGCCCCCACGGTTGGGGTTTTATTTATATTGCAAATATACATATTAAAATGGAAACAAACGAAGAAAAAAAACAAAATTGGGGTGGCAAACGCTCCGGAGCAGGACGCAAGAAGAATAATCACGGCAAATATTACGGGTTTAACTCCACCCCCGAAACCGATGCTATTCTGCAACAGATCACCACAAGCAAGACCGATTTTATCAATAATGCGATTATGGCTTACGCCAAGATTTGCAACATTAATCCGTAATAGCAAATTCTTGTAATTACACGGGGGCTTGGAACCAATCACATATACGTATTCTTATCTAAAGCTGTCAATCACATCTTTTAGCTCGTCAAGAAAAGGGGATACATCCCAACCCTCGAAACGGCTCACATAGCCAACTCCTCGCCTGTAAAAATGGGTGTGTGGCTCATTATATATTGTTCCTGTTCTTACTGCGCCCATAATCTTTGCATAAAAAAATTTTTTCAACACAAAGAGAGTGCAATTTTATCAGACAGAAAAAGACAAAAAAACTATTTTCCTATTCATCCATCACACGATAAAACACTCCTTTTTTAAGTTCACTCATACCGTTTTCCGTAAACGTAGCTGTAATTTTTTCACACAGATACTTCTTCCCGTCTATATAAAACACACCGCGAACATCTGGTATACCATCCTCCCACAAAAATGAGAACTGAAACTTTCTCCGCCCGTCTATCTTATACCCCGGAACTCGCAAATCCTTTAACCGCATAGAACAATGATTATGTACGACAGTTTGTGCTGTAGTAATATCAGTCTTATCTAAGGCAGGGTAAGGAATTTGATATTGGGTATAATAAGCACCGTCACAATATGCTACATATATCACACTGAAATACTCGCTCACTTCACTTTGTGCTCCGGCTTCAAGTTGCAACTCCGGCAAGGGGCGATAATCAGGATTCGAAAATAAGCCTGTTGCCTGTTCATCATCATACCCCGCATCAAGATTCGGTAAATCAAGAAACACACAAAGCCCCACATTCATTTCTGTGTAATCAATACATACAGGTACAAATTCAAGCTCGATTACATTTTCATTACCCTCCTCTACAACATCCTCACCAAAAACATTCAACGGCTGAATTAGAATACTCCATTCAGTGGTAAAACCCAAATAATATGAAACCAGCCGTAACATACAACACATATCAAGATCCATGATATAATGTTTTTGACGAAGATAAAGTGCATATTCACCTGCATATTCAGAAGGCTTGTATCTTACAGCATTGGCTAAGTCGGATAAAGAATTCCATGGCAGAAAAAGCGAACTCTTAATAAACCAACTGCAAGAATAATACTTCTGCATATTATGCCCGCACTCCTTATATTTCAATGTTGCAATTTCCTTATACTCGCATTCATCCTCACGTGTAAGCTCTGTCGAGAATCCATCAAGCACTCGATTAAGTGTCACACTATGAGCACTGGCTAAAGCACTGCGGCGAAAAGCAAAACTCACGCGTTTTTCCTTATGATTAAAATCAAACTCTCCGGCGAGGAATGGTTCAAGTTTCTCAAAGAACTCAGCTACGCTCCAATGTGGCAATGCCCTTGCAAATTGAGGAACATCCCAAGCATAAGGCAACGCATTACATATAATCAGATACTTCTTTTCCTCGTCATCTTCCCCCAAAATGGATGCACCAGAAGCT
>CAZLUB010000003.1:0-82600 GCA_964562595.1 uncultured Muribaculum sp.
CAAAGTCGTGAGCAAGGTGGGGATTTTGTTGCACTTCTATCTTGACAGTATGGTTACAAACCAATCGGTTGTATAACGTAGGGGAAGGGAGTTTTTGTGATGATATTTTTATCCTTGATGATTTGTTGAAATGCGGTTTTAGTCTCGTTTGGCGTGTTATATTTTGATGCAATAACATAGTATGTCGGTTCTCCATTTTCTACAACGATTGCGTCGTAACCTTTGGAACGCAGGCGATTCATCATTGACTTGGCGTTGAATGCCATTTTAAATTCGGCAACTGCGATGCAGTATTTTTTTAAATCATTGGAGTTGCCGCATCCAGTCGAAATTTTAACATGCATTGATTTAAGTGGTATGGAGTCACCATCAACTATCAGCCTGCTTGAGATTGATTCAAGTAGCATCTGTTGGTTGGTTGCATTATCCAAGATATTATCGGAGGTGGATTTTTCTTTGGCAATTTCATAAGCTGCACGATAGTTGGCTTCGGTTGTCTTACATGAGCATATTGTGACTATGCAAAGTATATATAAGGCAAAGTACAATAGTTTTTTTTGTGTCATAATGAATCTGTTTATTTATTGCTTAATTTTATTTTCCCAAGTTCAATAACCTCAAGGTCTTTCATTGTAGCTCCATCAATTGATAGTTTGATTAATGTACGTTGTTGTTGCCAACCGTAATAGCCGGCAGCTCCGGGATTGATGTGAAGCATTTCGAGTTCATGGTCATACATGACTTTCAGTATATGGCTATGTCCTGCAATCATTAATTTGATGCCTTTTTCACGTAAAGTGCGTTTTATCCCCGGTGAGTATTTGCCGGGGTATCCTCCGATATGTGTAATCAATACTTTGACTTGTTCTATTGTAAATTCTTCGATTTCATTGCACATACGTCTCACTATTCCGTGGTCTATATTTCCGGCTACGGCTCTCACCTTTATGTCTTCTTTTATAGATTGCAGGCGTTCTATGATAGAAATGTCGCCAATGTCACCGGCATGCCACACTTCGTCGCAATCAGAGAAGTGAGAGGCAAATCGGTCATCCCAGCAAGAATGAGTGTCGGATAAAATCCCAATACGTTTCATCAGTTTTGTAATATAAACACCTTGCGGGGTGCAAAAGTCATTTTCTCGGTGATGGTAATTTCATTATCAGTGAGCAAGTCTTTCCATTTTGACCCAATCGGCAAAACTTCGAGTGTGCGTTCCATTGTAGTTGTGATGTTACGGTCGTTGCCGTTCATCATGACAATTACTTGTTTGTCTCCAAGTTTTCGCTGGTATACATATATGCCGTTTTCAGGCATGAAATGCTTTAATGAGCCATAGGCGATGATGTTATTGCCTTTGCGCCAATTCAATAATTTGCGTAGGTAGTTGTAGGCTTCGTTTTGTATTGCTCTACGGCCGGATGAAGTAAATTCGTTAATCGTGTCTCCGGGAAAACCACCCGGCATGTCGCGACGTACATACCCATCGCTTCCTTCTTTTGATCCATGCATTAATAACTCTGTGCCATAATAAATCTGGGGTATGCCACGTGATGTGAGAAGGAATGTTATTGCCTGTTTCCACCAACCTAAATCGTTGGGCTCTTTAAGTAAAAAACGGTCGGTGTCGTGGTTGTCAAGGAATGTTAGTATGTTTTGAGGATTTGGGAACAGATAATCGAGAGATAGATGGTCGTAAATGGCGTTTAATCCACTGAGTCGGTCGGTTTGGCTTGAAAATGCTTCGCGGGCTTTTATCGACAACACAAAATCCATTACGGTAGGTAAGTTTGTTTCGGTTACTTTATTGACATATGAGCCTTTTTGCCAAAATGCTTCGCCTCCTTCATTTCCATACCAACATTCTCCTACAATGTTATAGTTAGGATATTCTGCCATTACTGATGAAATCCATTTAGACATGGGAGTTAATGATGCGTAGGGGTGTGTGTCCATGCGTATCCCATCTATTTTAGATGATTCAATCCACCATATGGAATTTTGCACAAGGTATTTCATCAAATGAGGGTTGTTTTGGTTTAGGTCAGGCATGTCTTTTACAAACCAGCCATCAACTGTGCGGCGTCGATCATAGTCGCTTACGTATGGGTCATGAAGGGTCGACAGGCGGTAGTTGGTCTGTACGAATCCATCGGGATAGTTAAACCAATCATGTGAGGGGCGGTCGGTAAACCAATGGTGATTGCTCCCAACATGATTGAAAATCATATCCATTACTACTTTAATGCCACGATTGTGTGCCTCTGAAACCAAATCGTTCCATTCTTGATTGGTGCCTAATCTAGGGTCGATAGAGTAGTAATCGGTGGTCGCATAGCCGTGGTAGGATGATGATTGAGTCATGTCGTTAGTAAGAACCGGATTTACCCAAATGGCTGTGACTCCGAGGCTATCGATATATCCGAGATGATCCAAAATCCCTTTTAAGTCTCCACCGTGACGTCCATTAGGATCATTGCGGTTGCTTTTTATGGTTGTAGCAAGAGCTTTGCTATCGTTGTTACTTGGATTTCCATCAGCAAAACGGTCGGGCATTATGAGATAGAGCACGTCAGAAGAGTCAAAACCGACGTAATCTTCTGGTCGGCGATTGCGTTTTTTTAATTCGTAATTAATGATTGTTTTTTTAGGTCCTGAAGATAGCGTTATTGGAACAATGCCCGGTTTAGCATCGTCAGAAATGTTAAGGTATAAGAATAGATAGTTTGGACTATCGAGTGAAATTGTTTCGATTATTTTTACATTAGGATAGTCTATTGTCGCTTTGGCATTGGCGATGTCTTTTCCCCATAACGCAATTTGTAAGGTGTCTTGCGCCATTCCTATCCACCAGTTGGGTGGATCTATTTTGGGAGATGTTGGAACTATGGGGTGTGCCAATGCACCTAAAGATATAATAAAAGATAATATAAAATAGGTGTATGTCTTCATATCAATTTGGTTGCTTGGTTTATTTATACGAAGTTAGTGTTTTGGAATGAATTTCTCTTATCTTTTGACATAAAAAAACTGCTCACCCTTGGGGGTAGCAGCTTTTACGGTGTAAATTAGAGTTAACTCGTTATTACTTTTTGCAAGCAACAGAGTCACAAGCGGTCTTGGTGCAAACAGAGTCACAAGCGGTTTCTGTGCAAACAGAATCACATTGAGTCTTATTGCAAGCAGAATCACAAGTTTCAACAACTTCAACAGTCTCAACAACTACAGAGTCGGTAGTATTAGCAGCTTTGTCAGAAGTACCGCAAGAGAACATTGATGCGCTGAATACAACAGCAAGTAATAAAACTAACTTTTTCATTTTTTTCGTTTAATTAATAATAAAACAATATTTTTTAGCTTCAAAAACATTGCAAAGTTAATACAAAAATAATATAGAAAGCCAAATTTTGTTGTCTAATTTTGTTTGATATGACAAATTTTTTGAAAAACGCAATGTTTGTATTGGCGATTGCAATTAATTAACAATCAAAAGTGGCTATTAGTTTGCGCTATGTGGTTGGCCAAGACTACGGCTTTGGTTATATGGTCACATATATGGTCATTGCCAATTAGTTTGTCTATGTTTGATTTTAGCAATACTTGATGAACTTGAGGATTTACGCCCGATAGTACTACATGGATGCCTACTTTCTGGGATGAGCGAATTAGAGTTTCAAGATTGTGCACTCCAGTAGCATCGATAAACGGGACTTTACGCATGCGTATTATGCGCACAATTGGAGTCTCATTCATGCCGGTGCGCATTAGTTCATCAAATTTGGTTGCAACTCCAAAGAAAAATGGGCCATCGATTTCATAAACTTCTACACCGTTGGCTACGTCGAGCACTTCATGGGTTGTCGCTTCTGTGCCTTCGGCAACATCAAGTTGTTCGGAATACACCTTGATTTGAGTGTTTTCCATGACTCGTCGCATAAACAATATTACAGCAAGTAATAAGCCGATTTCGATTGCTATGGTAAGGTCAAATATGACCGTGAGCAAGAATGTGACAATGAGTACAGAAATATCGCTTTTGGGAGATTTGAATATGCTTATGACAGTACGCCATCCACTCATGTTGTATGATACAATTATTAGTACGGCCGCCAAGCACGACATGGGAACGAGATTTATGAGTGGCATTAAAAATAGAAAGATCAACAGTAATATTGCCGCATGTATTATTCCGGCCACCGGAGTGCGTCCGCCGTTTGTAATGTTGGTCATGGTGCGTGCGATGGCTCCGGTTACAGGTATGCCACCAAAAAATGGCACTATCACATTGGCTATCCCTTGGCCGATTAGCTCTGTGTTGGAGTTGGTGCGAGAGCCGGTAATACCATCAGCCACAGTAGCTGATAGAAGTGATTCTATAGCACAAAGTACGGCAATTGTGAATGCCGATGGCAACAAGGAATTAATTGTTGTCATTGATAATTCAAATCCATGGGGCTCTGGAATATCTGTAGGAAGGTTGCCAAAACGGTCGCCAATTGTTTCTATATTCAAGCTCGGATAGGCACTTTTTAGAAAATATACAATTGCTGAGACTATGATTATGGCTATAAGAGAGCCTGGAAGTTTCTTGGATATTTTTGGGGTAAATATTATTATTAGTAGAGAAACTATGCCTACTATAAGTGTGGCTATGTCGACATTTACAAGGTTGGATAGATATAATCCCCATTTGGGAATAAACTCACTCGGGACGTCTTTTAAGCCGAGACCTAAAAAGTCATTCATTTGAGTCGAAAATATGGTTAGTGCGATACCGCTGGTAAATCCGACAACAATGGGATAGGGGATAAATTTGATTACGGTGCCGAGGTGAAACAATCCAAGGAGTATTAATATTAATCCGGCCATCAATGTGGCAATGGCAAGACCTTGCAAACCAAAGTTTTGAATAATGCTATAGACGATTACGATAAAAGCACCGGTAGGCCCTCCTATTTGTACTGAGTTGCCTCCAAATGTTGATACTAAAAATCCGCCAATTATGGCTGTGATAAGACCGATTGTAGGGCTTACTCCCGATGCAATACCAAATGCTATAGCCAATGGCAGTGCTACAATTCCAACAACAATACCTGCGATTAGGTCATCTTTAAAGCGCGAAAGTGAATAATTGCGCATAGCCGAGAGCAATTTCGGCTTAAAATCAATTGTACCTGAAAGATTCATCTCTTGCGATGACTTTAGTTAATAAACGTTATTATTACCTTAGAATTTGAGGGTGCAAAGTTAACTAATATTTGTGAAAATGATACTTGAATTGCGATTTTTTTATAAAGATAAATGTCAAAATAAATCCTCGTGCTAATAAATATATGATAAAAGATAACCACAGACCATTGTTGCCTATTTCTGATATGGTCAGTTGACAAAAAATAAAGAATAATGTTGTGGCTCCAAGCATAGATAATAGCATGGCGCGAGTATGTGTCAATCCTATGAATATCCCGTCCCAAGAGAATGCCATTATGCCGGCTAAAGGGATAATGGCGATCCAAATTATATAATTTGTCGCGACGCTTGTGACTGATAATTCATCGCTTAGTATGTTTAAAATGGTCTCTCCGAAGAAATAATATGACATAGCAAAAACCACAGCAAGAGATGCGCTCCATAGAAATAGTGTTTTGATGCAATCTCTTAGCTTGGTGTATAGGCGTGCACCTGCGTATTTGCCACATAAAGCCTCTCCTGCGTATGCAAAGCCGTCCATGAAGAATGAAAATAGGGTGAAAAACTGCATAAGTAGAGTATTTGCGGCGAGCATTACCGAGCCTTGGCTTGCCCCCGTGCGTGTAAACCACATAGTAACAGCTACAAGGCATATTGTACGTAGGAAAATATCGGAATTAATGGCAAAAAATCGTTTTATTGTCGTCAATTCAATAGCTTGAGTAAAAGAGAGTAGTGGTCGACCGAATTGTTTTAATCCCATGGCGATTGCAGCTACCAATCCACACCATTGGGCGATGAGTGTGCCTATGGCAACTCCATCAAAACCATAATCTAACCAATAGACCAATGCAAGGCTGATTGTTATGTTGGAGATATTGATTATAATTGAAACCCACATGGGAATACGTGAGTTTTGCATGCCGAGAAACCACCCCGACAAAGCGTAAGTGCCAAGTACTGCAGGGGCTCCCCAAATACAGATGTTGAAATAACGCAGAGCCAAGGCTTGGGCATCTTCAGCGTCTGTGCTCATGAAATGCAATATCGTATGAGCAATAGGTCTTTGTAGTATGACCATTGCCATTCCGGCTAAAAATGCAATGGCAATGGCTAGGATTAATATGCGAGATTGTGCTACGGCATTGTTGGCTCCATAGGCTTGCGCCGTCATGCCGCTTGAGCCCATACGCAGAAAACCAAACATCCAATATAGCATATTGAACATCGTGCCACCTAACGCAATTGCCGCAATGTGTCCTGGTGCTCCCATGTGTCCGACGATGATGATGTCTACAAGGCTGAGCAACGGCGTGGTGATATTAGTCACTATTGATGGTAGCGACAATGTTAATATTTCTCGGTTGATTGGTGAAAACTTCATATTTTTGTTTGCAAACAGCCCCGTCATTCCCATGATTGCAGTGGAATGGCGGGGCTCGTTGATGGGGTTAAACTATCATTATGCTTTTTTTGTCCGCATTGAGTCCCAAATCAGGTATCCAATCAATGCGATATATGCTACACAACCGAAAACTTGTGCAATATCTTCGGAAATCGGATTGTTATACTCAAATCCTGCAAATCGAGTGATAGCGGCAAATACTCCAAACAATGCTCCACCGGCAATGAGCCCTGACGAAATCAGTGTTCCGCGATCACGGCGAGCGTCGTTGACCGATTTATCTTTAGAGCGAGAGCTTACAAAGTATGCAATTGCTCCACCCACAAGCATCGGAGTGTTAAGTGATAGTGGAATAAACATGCCTAAGCAAAATGCAAGAGCCGGCACACCAAGCCAATTGAGAATCAATGCCAATATTGCACCGACCATGTATAGAGTCCAAGGCGTTTCGCCTCCCATCATTAAAGGTTCGATAACTTTTGCCATTGCATTAGCTTGTGGGGCTACAAGAGCATTGTCTCCGGTAAATCCGTATACTTTGTTGAGGACAAGTATGACTCCGCCTACGGTAGCTGCTGATACCAGCGTACCAAGAAATTTCCAGGATTCTTGTTTTTTTGGAGTAGACCCAAGCCAATATCCAATCTTTAAGTCTGTTACAAAGCCTCCAGCCATAGAAAGTGCTGTGCATACAACTCCTCCGATTACCATGGCTGCTACAATGCCCGATGTGCCGTTGAGGCCGATTGCTACAAAAATGGCTGATGCGATGATAAGTGTCATCAGTGTCATACCTGAAACCGGATTTGAGCCGACAATTGCTATGGCGTTAGCTGCAACGGTGGTGAATAGGAATGCAATGACTGTAACTACTACCCATGCAATAAGAGCTTGCCAGAATGTGTTTATAACACCAGCCCAGAAGAACACTAACACTGTGATAAGAGTTATAGTGATGAAATAAACAATATGTTTCATCGATATGTCGGTCTGCCAACGTATTTCTTTGACGTTGGTCTGTTTGCCATTTAATTCTCGACTTGCAAGTCCGATGGCTTGGGCAATGATTGGCCAAGATTTTACGATGCCTATCACTCCTGCCATTGCAATGCCACCGATGCCGATGAGTCGGGCGTAGTCACTGAAGATGGCTTGTGAAGACAAAGATGCTATTTCTGTAGAACCGTATGTCCCCATCAACGGGATGATTATCCACCACACAAAGATTGATCCGGCAAAAATGACAAATGCATACTTTAATCCAACTATATATCCCAGACCGAGCAGAGCAGCGCTTGTGTTACAACTGATGATGAGTTTAGTCTTGTCGACAAGTGTCTGCCCCCAAGTAGTTGCTGTGGAAGTGATTGTTTCTGCCCACCACCCGAATGTTGCAACAATGTAGTCGTAAACACCTCCGATAAGCGATGCTATGATTAACGTCTTGGCTTGTCCTCCACCGCTTTTTGCTTGGCTACTAATCAGTACTTGGGTAGTAGCGGTAGCTTCTGGAAACGGATATTTCCCGTGCATGTCTTTTACAAAGTACTTGCGGAATGGAATGAAAAACAATATGCCTAAGATACCTCCGAGAAGAGAACTTAAGAATATCTGATAAAATTGTACGGTAATTTCGGGGTATTTGGCTTGTAAAATATATAATGCCGGCAGAGTGAATATCGCTCCGGCTACGATTACGCCCGAGCACGCACCAATAGATTGTATTATTACGTTTTGTCCTAATGGATTTTTTTTCTTTAATGCTCCTGATAGTCCTACTGCGATAATGGCAATGGGGATTGCGGCCTCAAATACTTGGCCTACTTTCAATCCTAAATAAGCGGCTGCTGCACTGAATATCACAGCAAGAATAAGTCCCATACCGACTGAGTAGGGGGTAACTTCTGCATAGTCGTGGTCGGGGTGCATCACCGGCACATAGTCTTCACCTTTGCTCAACTCGCGAAATGCGTTTTCGGGGAGTTCCTGCATTCCCTCGTTGGTAATTTGTGCGGTTTCTTTAGCCTTTTCTGACATAAATACTGTAATTTAGATTTAATTCAACAATGTGGTGGAAGTTGTAAAAAGACTTCTCATTGATTATCTTGCGAAGATACATATTTTTCATCGCCTTTGCAATAATTAGGAGCGTCGGTTGTTAAATAATACGACGAGAATAAAACCTGATAAGAATTATCCTCGTCGTCTGTTTAAAGGATTTATTAAATCATTATTTGACTATTGTTTTTACTATGCTGCCGTCGCTCATTTTTATGATGTTTAGGCCACTGGTGCTCTTAGTCAAGCGTCGTCCGAGCATATCGTAGCGAGCTACTTCTGAGGGCGCTTCTGTATTGGGTTGCTCGATTCCGGATACTTCGCATGTAAACGGAGTGCCGGTTGCGAATTCTGAGCCTGAATATGCACCATTGATCGCTTGAACTCCCCATTGGTATGTGCCGGATGTTGTGGGATGAAATTGTATTGTCGTGCAGTAGCCGGCATTGCCAAATCGGTCAACTTTGCGTGTCCCGTCAAGGTCGCCTCCGACAAATGATGAGCAACTGGTTATGAAATTTCCATCAGCATCTTTAATGTAATACTCGTAGGTGTATTTGCCTATTGCATCGACAGGTTCGTTCCATGATAAAGTTACTGTTTCTCCATCTACGGTAGCAATGCAGTCGGTTGGAGACCCTGGGCGTGGTGAAGGCATATTATCGTTGTATGAAACTGACATAACACGACCTTGTTGTTCTGAGGTGAAGTAAATGTTATCAGAACTATAACCCGATATGAAGAAATCCTTGCTACCGTCTCCATCCCAGTCAGGGAATATGATTGTAGACGACATCGCTCCGGGAATTTGTGCAAGTCTCTTCATGATGCCATTGCCAATGTTTTTATAAATAAACCCTGTAGTGGCTCGGAGTATGTCACTCATATATCCGGTAGCGATAATGTCGATAAGACCATCTCCGTCCCAGTCAATTATGCCTGCAGCATTGTTGACGTAATTGGAGACACTGTATAGATCGGCATCAATGTAACTGCTTTTGTGGCGAAATCGTGGCTTGATGCCTTCTCCTTGATTGAGATATATCTTTTGTGTCATTTCGCTTTCTCCGGTTGCAGCATCTCCGTTGCCTGATAGGTAAAAGTCAAATAAACCATCATTGTTGAAGTCGGCCACTTGTAACGCATTTTCGGCTTTGCGCAACACACCACTATCGCTATCTCCGAGTCCCATCATGATGAATGTCCCCGGATTTTGTGGATTGTTAATGAAAATGTCGGTAAACCGAGACATGCCATCAACTCCCGATACGTTTGCCGAAATAATGAAGTCTATGTAGCTGTCGTTATTGAAATCAGCGACTTGAATAATGCTTTTTTTGAAGATGTACTCTGTAGCAAATGGCTCTACTGAGAAAGTGAAACCGGACTCGGAGTAGCCTAAGTTGCGAAGTACGAGGTTGTATGACACGCTATTTTGTGTCCCAATACAAATCAAGTCGAGAAGCCCGTTGTTGTCGATGTCTGCGACTTCACAAGTGCTGATAGCTTTTATGTCAAATGTATATTCGCTGCCATCGGTGTTGATCAAGTTGATTGTTGCAGTGTCGAATGTGCCATCACCAATGCCCAAAAATATACCTTCGTTGCCATAATTGTTTTTATAGGCATCGGCTGTTGTGCTTTCTCCAATTGATTCAAACGCAACTATATCCATAATCCCGTCGCAGTTGATGTCGCATGGAATTAACGCGGGCGAGTCAGCAACTTGTATCGGGGACGTTTTGCCGTCTAAGTGATTCCAATTATTTTGATCATTATCCCATAGGGCTATGTGCATTAGTCGGCGTTTTGCCCATGCATCGCGAGCCGACGAGTTATGGATGTTGCGAGTAGTTCCACCTGATATAATGTCTTGGTGTCCATCGTTGTTAAGGTCTACGGTAACAGCTGCGCCACGTTCATATCCCCAATCTGTGTCGATGATAGATGGTAATAAATAAGATAGGGGCTTGTCGGTTGTAGATGTGGTAGGACGGATGACCGGTTCTTTGGCTAATTCGAGTAAGTCTCCGTTAAATTGCATACGCCCGATATATGTCAGTCGGTCGTGAATAGTGTCGCGGTTTTTATGAGCGTGGAATGCAATGCGCAATATACCGTCTTTATCGGTGAATATAGTGTGGTGTCCTGTACCAACGAGGTCATATACGCGATGCACTATCGGGTTGGTTGGCGATTTGGTCCATTGGGGATCAGTTAGGGATGTCGTTGTCGCATAACCTACGGCATAGTCTTGACTTTGATAGTCGTTTGCTGAATAAGTGAGATAATATATGCCATTATGTTTGACAATACTTGGCCCCTCGGCAATGCGTCCCCACACTCTTTCCCAGTCATCGTCGGCTGTAAGACATAACTTTAAAGTACCTTCTACCGGTGTGATATAGTCGTCTTCCAATTCACACATCCATATGCAATTGCCGGCTGTAAAACGTACGAAAAACAAGTAGGCCTTGCCATCATCGTCAAAAAATGCCGATGAATCAATGCACTTTTCATCTCCGAGGATTGAATTCATTTGATAAGAGCCAACCTGCTCAAACGGGCCTAATGGCGAGGTAGATTTGGCGGCATAGAGATGCTCGTTAGCGGAGTAATACATAATATATTCTCCATTTTTATTATATACTTCAGGAGCCCAAAACCATCGGCTCTCGGTAGTGTTGCTTTTGTGCAGAGCCAATCCTTTGTTTTCCCACACAATCATGTCTGCAGACGTCCACACTTCGATGCCATCGCCCGAGTGTGTCCCGTAGGCATAATATGTGCCGTTTTCATAAAATACATATGGGTCGGCAAGTACCAATTGACTTGATGGAAATACGGCGTATGCTGTTATCGCTACGAAGAAAATGATGAATGTCGTTAATGCCTTTTTCATGAAAATTGGATTTAAATGTAAATTGAAATAGTATGAATGAAAACGATTGCAATTTACAAATAATAATGAATAACCACAAATCTCCGCAGTCGAAATATGAAAATAAAAATTGACGGCGAAGAGTGTTAAAAAACCTGCGCATTATTGTTGCGCAGGTTGTGATAAAATCTCAAAGTTGTCGACGTGTATTTCGGTAACAGTGTGTTTTATAGTGTTACGATCTTCCCATGTGCGTGTTCGCAATTTCCCTTCTATATAAAGGCGAGTGCCTTTGCGTATATACTTCTCGGCGGTTTCAGCATGGTGATTCCACATGACTATCCGATGCCACTCGGTGCGTTCTGGTATTTGTGCTCCGGAGGATGAGGTGTAAGCTCGTTCGGTTGTGGCAAGGGAAAATGTTGCTACTGGTCGAGTGTCTACATATCTTATTTCAGGAGGGAGACCCACATTTCCAAGTAAAATGACTTTATTTACAGACATGATAGAACTTTGTTTTGTGTAGTTATTTAACAGAAGCTTTTAATCCATTGATTACGGCACTTGTAAAGCCATTAGCTTCCATGGCATTCAGCCCTTTTATCGTGATGCCTCCTGGAGTGGTTACTTTATCTATCTCGACTTCGGGGTGATTGCCGGTAGATTCTAGCAACTCGATTGCGCCACGCAATGTTTGTAGCACATATTCTTTGGCTTTATCGGGATAAATACCCAATTCTACGCCACCTTCGGTAGCAGCTCTGACATAGCGCATGGCGTATGCTATTCCGCAAGAGCAGAGAGCTGTGGCTGCAGGCATGAGTCGCTCTTCGATTATAGCTACGTGGCCAAGTGCTTCAAATGTCTTGATGACATGTTCCAACTGCTTGTCAGAAGCGTTGTCGTGGCTGATGAATGTCATGCTTTGGCCTATGGCTATGGCTGTGTTAGGTATTACTCTGAATAATGTGCGATGGCTTGAATATGACTTGAGCATGTTGCTCAAATCAGTAATAGTGATACCGGCGGCTATCGACACTATTGATTGTTCGCGGAAAGCTATAAAAGGGGCAATCTCGTTGATTACCGAGGCGACGAGCCATGGTTTAACTGCAATTATAATTATATCGGTGCCTGTGGTGGCAATGCGATTTGTAGTTGATGTTGCAATGTCGGGATATTGTGCTTTGATGTGGTCGAGGGTAGATTGACTCGGGTCAGTCACAACAATGTCAGTGGGTAAAATGGTTTTGCTGTCGAGCAATCCGCGGGCTATGGCGCTACCCATGTTCCCGGCTCCGATTATTCCTATTTTCATGTTGTCAATTGTTGTTTATGGCACGAAGCAGACGATTGACGAAATCATAGGCTTGCTCCATGGTGAGAGTTAGAGGAGGAAGCAGTCTGATGATATTGGTAGATGCGGCTCCGGTAAACACGTGCTCGTCTCTGATGAGGCGCGTGCGCAGTTCTTTGGTCGGATGCTCAAATTCCAGGCCAATCATCAAACCGCGTCCGCGAACTTCTTTAATCCCGGGAATTGCTTTTAGCTTGTTTAGTAGGTATTCTCCGACTATTGCCGCATTTTCAATCAATTTCTCATTGTTAAATATGTCTATGACTGCAATGGCGGCAGCACATGCAAGATGGTTGCCTCCGAATGTAGTGCCAAGCATCCCATAGACCGGTCTAAATTTTGGACTTATCAGAACAGCTCCCATCGGGAACCCATTAGCAATACCTTTTGCAGATGTGATTATATCAGGACGTATGCCGGAGTATTGGTGGGCAAAGAAACGTCCGGTGCGACCATAACCACTTTGTATTTCATCGAGAATTAATACGACCTCATGTTTGTCACATAAAGTGCGTAGCCCTATAAAAAAGTCGTTGTTAGGAATTTGTATACCACCGACTCCTTGTATGCCTTCAATGATGACTGCGCATATGTCTCCTTTTGCTAACTCGTTGGCTACTGCGTCAAGATTGTTTAACTCAAGAAAAGTTACGTGCCCGTTGGAGTTTAAAGGTGAGATGATTTTGGGGTTGTCAGTAGCTTCTACAGCAGCAGATGTACGACCGTGAAATGCTTTGTTAAAAGCGATGACTCGTGATTTCCCGGTGTGGAACGAAGCCAGCTTCAGCGCGTTTTCATTAGCTTCAGCGCCTGAGTTGACAAGGAATAGTTGATAGTCGTCATAGCCCGAAATTTTCCCGAGTTTGTTGGCAAGAGTTACTTGTAGGTTGTTGATGACCGAATTGGAGTAGAACATTAATCGGCCTGCCTGTTCACTGATAGCCTTGGTTAAGATAGGGTGGGAATGCCCTACTGAAACAACAGCGTGTCCGCCGTATAAATCGAGATATTCTTGGCCGTTGTTGTCGTAGACATTACAGCCTTTGCCACTTACAATGTCTATGTCAAACAATGGATAAACGTCAAACAATTTCATTTGATTAATACTAATTTTAAAATGCCGAAGGTTTTAGTTGCAGACCTACGCGTTCATGTAAACCAAATAATAAATTCATGTTGTGGACAGCTTGCCCGGATGCGCCTTTGATTAAATTGTCTATGACAGATGTAATAAGCAACTTGCCATCGATTTTCTCAAGATGCAGAATGCATTTATTGGTGTTGACAACATCTTTGAGGTCGGGAGCTTTGTCGGTGATAAACGTGAAATTGTGGTCATCGTAATATTCTTCATATAAGCGACGCACTTCGCTGAGTTCTATCGGACAATCCATATACACGATAGCCATTATACCTCGGGCAAAACAACCGCGTACTGGGATAAAATTGATGTCAGCCTTGAAACTATTTTGCAAAGTTGATAGGGTTTGGCGTATTTCGGCCAAATGTTGATGCTTGAATGGTTTATATATGGAGACGTTGTTATTGCGCCAAGAGAAGTGACTTGTTGCTGATGGCTTGACTCCGGCTCCGGTTGATCCGGTGATGGCAGTGACTTGAATGTCGCTGTTGAGCATTAGATTTTTTGCTAATGGTAACAACGCCAACTGTATGGCAGTCGCAAAGCATCCCGGATTTGCTACTCTTGTAGCGCCTCTGACTATGCGTTTGCGATTGAGCTCGGGCAATCCGTAGACAAAATCATGGGTGCCATCTTCGATGCGGTAGTCTGTTGACAAATCAATTATGCGCAACGACTCTGGGATCTCATGACTATCCATAAACTTGCGAGTTTCACCATGTGGTGTACAACAGAATAATACATCAATTTCTTCCCAAGGAGTTTGCTCGGTAAATGTCATGTAGAGCTCGCCGATGAGTCCTTGATGTATATCACACACCTTATTGCCGGCGTTGCTTGATGAGTTAATCCATCTGAGTTCAACGTCGGGGTGATTGATTAAAAGGCGTATTAACTCTCCTGCTGTGTATCCTGCTCCTCCGATTATTCCGGCTTTAATCATGTCATTTATTCTTCAGGTACGATTAACATCATGATAATATAGATAAGTACTCCGGCAAAGGCAGTAAAGAAAGTAAGCAACGCATATGCTAAGCGCACGAGCGTTGGGTCAAGACCAAGAAATTTAGCAATTCCACCGCAAACTCCGGCTATCTTTTTATCGGAAGTTGTGCGAGTTAATCGTTTGTCATTCATTATAGATGTATAATTTTGATTGGTTAAATTAAATCTTTTTCATCTTCGTGGTTGGCATAATAGGCTCGTAGGGCTGTAGATGTCACTTTGATGAAGCCTTTGGCATCGTCAGCGGTCCATCCTTTTTGAGTTTCGCCATATTCGCCAAATTTATTCTTTACCAAGTCATCATTGCTTTCAACTCCAATGGTAGAGAATCCTAAAGGACGCAATTCGAGAATTGCGGTGCCATTGACGTTGCGTTGCGATGTTTCAAGCATAGCTTCGATGTCGCGCATTACAGGCTCGAGATATTGGCTTTCATGTAAAAACATGCCGTACCAGTTGGCTACTTGGTCTTTCCAATATTGTTGCCATTTTGAGAGTGTGTATTTCTCAAGAAAACGGTGGGCTCCTATGATTAGCATAGGGGCTGCGGCTTCAAACCCGACACGGCCTTTGATGCCGATAATGGTGTCGCCAACGTGCATGTCACGACCGATGCCATAGGCCGCACCTATGGTCTCAACGGCTTGTATAGCTTGAATAGGGTCGTCATATGCAGTATCGTTGACGGCTTTTAGCTCGCCTTTCTCAAAAGTAAGGCGTAATTTTTCACTGCCATCTTTGACACAGTGTTTTAAATAGGCCGATTCGGGGAGCCCTTGAGCTGAATCCAGAATTTCACCGCCACAAATTGATGTCCCCCACAGTCCAACGTTGTAGGAATATTTGAGTTTGGTGAAATCGGCTGAAAATCCATTTTTGTTTAGGTAGTCGATTTCTTCTTGTCTAGTCAATGTCATGTCGCGAGTGAGTGTGATTATCTCTACACCCGGAGCCATTACCAAAAAGGTCATATCAAATCTTATCTGGTCGTTGCCGGCTCCTGTGGAGCCATGGGCAATAGCATCAGCTCCGATTTCGTTGGCATAACGAGCTATGGCAAGGGCTTGAAATATGCGTTCTGAACTTACGGAAATTGGGTATGTGCCGTTACGTAATACATTCCCGTAAATCATATATTTTAAACTTTTGTCATAGTATTCGCGAGTGACATCGAGGGTAACGTACTTGACAGCACCTAATTTGTAGGCATTTTCTTCGTTGGTGCGAAGTTGCTCTTCGCTGAATCCGCCAGTATTAGCACATGCGGCATATACTTCATATCCTTTTTCTTTGGTGAGATACATGACAGTAAATGACGTGTCAAGCCCACCACTGAATGCTACAACTACTTTTTTCTTCTTTTCCATGTGATTGAATACGTGTTATTGTAGATGTCCTAAATTGCCTTCTTTTTCCTTGGGGTCATATAGCAGTCCTGTACAAAGACATTTGTGACCACCATTGCGTTGAAGTATGTCGAAATTGACACAACTTTCACATCCTTTCCAAAATGCGGGGTCGGTAGTCAATTGGTCGAAAGTGACAGGGCGATATCCAAGCTCAGAGTTCATTTTCATTACCGCAGCTCCGGTAGTTAATGAAAATATTTTAGCATCAGGAAACATCTCTCGTGATAGTTGGAAAATTTGTCGTTTGATGCGAGTTGCAAGGCCAATGCCTCTATACTTGTCGGCTACAATGAGCCCGGAATTGGCTACAAATTCTTTATTGCTCCAACATTCAATATAACTGAATCCGGCAAATTCACCGTCGCAGAGTGCTATGACGGCTTTTCGTTCAAGCATTTTTTGTTTGACGTATTCAGGAGAGCGCTTTGCTATGCCGGTGCCTCTTACTCTAGCCGCACGGTTAATCGTGTCGAGTATCTCTTCGACATACTTTATGTGCTCGTCTGAAGCAACAACTACTTCAATTGTTGACTGATTTTCCATCTTTTAGTATTTGTTCTTTATATATGTTCGATGTAGAATTATGTGGTTGTTATTTATAGCTTAAGTTGTACTCGAGCAGTCGCTATAACCTCATCAGGCAGAAAACCTTGAAGAAGGGTGAGTAATTCGTTGCGACTTGTGAGTTCATTGATGACCGCTAATACGGTGTCGGCCCCCGATATAGTGCCGACAATATGAGATGACTTGAGCATGTCGATGTCATAGGCCAGTCCACTTGCATATCCGTTACGAGTTTTTATTACGGCGATGTTCCCTGAGAAGGCCAATGATAGTGCTGCATGGTGGTTGCTGGTTTGTGATGTGCATGGGATATAGATTTCATCATCTATAAAGTGCTCTTCGCTTGGCTTTGTGATGATATATCGATATCCTCCAAGATCGTTGGCAACTTTGGTGGTACGCAACATTTTTAGGTCTCGTGATAAAGTGGCTTGCGTGACAATGTGGCCACGGGCTGCAAGAAGCTTGGAAAGCTCGTCTTGGCTGCCAACGCAATGATTGGTGAGAATGTCAAGAATGGTCTGTAGACGTAATTCCCTTTTTTTCATTTTTCTCTATCTGATTAGTTGATTAATTGATGTATTAACTGCAAATTTATAGAAAATATGCAGAAATAACGATAAATTTTCTCAAAAATGATTGTTTGGATGTATAAGTGTAATCAAATGCGAGTAGCAAACAATCGTCGTCGAAAATTTTGGAGAAAAATGTTTCGGTTAGTAATATCTTGTTGCACTAAATGTAAAAACACAAAACTATTTGCTCCATAAAATAAAATTCTGGGCAAATAGGATGTGATATGTAGTAATTTTTGCATTGGTGCATCTTAAATTATATGCAAATATATAAATAAAAATGCAATTAAGAGAGTGCTAAAATGATATTTATGTTTAAGGATTAGTTTATTTATTACAAATATCAAAAGATTTTGTTGAAAATGAGGCGTGTCGCTCCGATGTTATTGTTTATATAGGATCCGGCAATAGAGCCTGAATGGGTTAGCAAATTGGGTGTGTTGATGAGTTTATCAATGGTATTGATAAATGCAACTTTGCTATCGAAGGAGTATGCACCACCCAAATCAACAAGGTCTTTTGCTTCCTTAAATTTATGGTGTTTGGGACCAAAAAGCACAGGAATGCCATATACGGCTGCTTCATTGATGTTGTGTATGCCGACTCCAAAACCACCACCTACATATGCGATGTTTCCGTATCGGTATGCACTAGCGAGTTTGCCAAAGCAATCAATTATAAGACATTCGCTCTGACGTGCTTCGTCAATGGTTGTAGTCGACAATCTCACGCTTGGTCGAGTAAGCATGCTCTCTATTTGTTGGATGCGTTGCTCGTTTACTTCATGGGGTGCAATAACCAATCGCAGTGACTTGTTTGCATTGAAATAGGGCAATATCAATTCTTCATCGGGAATCCATGTGCTTCCGGCAACTATGGTAGTAGTCCCTTGGCTTGTCATTGCTGCAATTTCTGGTATTTCTTTGCTCCCGGCAAGTATGTCGGTTACTCTGTCAAAACGAGTGTCTCCGGCAACGGTGACATTGTTTATTCCAATTCCTGCCAGCAAAGTCATCGATGTTTGGTCTTGTACGAAAATGTGGTCGAAACATCGCAACATTGAACGGAACATACTGCCCCAGGGTTTGAAAAATGCTTGAGATGGGCGGAATATTGCAGAAATGATGTATGTCGGTATGTTTCTGCGGTGTAATTCTTGAAGATAGTTGCCCCAAAATTCATATTTTATGAAAATGGCCATTTCGGGGTGTAGCGCATCAATAAATTTATTGACGTTGCTTATTGTGTCAAATGGCATGTAGCACACTGCATCTACTAATGGGAAGTCATGTCGTACATCATAGCCTGAGGGTGAAAAGAACGAGAGGACTATCTTCTTTTCAGGTTTTTCTTTTTTGAGCATTTCAATGAGGGGGCGACCTTGCTCAAATTCGCCCAATGATGATGCGTGAATCCAAATGTATTTTTCATTTGGGTTGAGTTTGGAACGCAGATATTCAATTGCTTTGCTTTGTCCGTCAAGCATCTTGCGGGCTTTGTCGTTGCGACATGACACAATTTTGGCCCCCAGGCTGTATAAGCGTATAGCAAGATTGTAAAGCTGATTCATCTGTGGTAGTCGTCGTTACGTGCACCGATAGGGAAGAGACGCAGTGCTTTTGGGGGTTGGCTATGTTTAGATGGTAATTTTCTCTATGCCTTTGATGATGCGCTTGATGGTTTCTTCTTTGCCCATCAACTCGGTTATGTCAAACATGTGTGGGCCTTTGCATTCTCCAACTACTGTCAGGCGGAATGCATTCATGACGTTGCCCATGTGATAACCTTTGTCGGTAATCCAACCTAATACGATTGGTTCAGCAGAAGAGCTTGAGAAGTCTTCAATAGATTGAAGCACTTCGATGAGCTCACCCATGATTCTTGGAGTGTCTTCATTCCAACGTTTTTTTACAGCTTTGGCGTCATATTCGGTAGGTGCGCTAAAGAAAAATTTAGCTTGCTCCCATAGGTCTCTTACGAAATAGATGCGTCCTTTTACCATGCCAACGGCGCGAGTGATGTATTCATCGCTATATGATTCGGGACTGATGCCATGCTCTTTCAATATGGGTTTGAATAATGTGGCAAGGTCATTGTCAGGTAAATTTTGCAGATATTCGTGGTTGAACCATTTCCCTTTTTCGTAGTCAAATTTAGCTCCTGATTTTGAGCAATGGTTTAAAGAGAATTTAGCAATGAGTTGCTCCATCGTCATTATTTCGCTGTCATCGCCAGGATTCCAACCGAGTAAGGCAAGGAAGTTAACAACTGCTTCGGGAAGATATCCTGACTCGCGATAGCCCGATGATATTTCCCCACTCTTGGGATCATGCCATTCGAGTGGAAATACGGGGAATCCCAATCGATCTCCATCGCGTTTGCTGAGTTTGCCTTTGCCGTCAGGTTTTAACAAAAGAGGCAGATGGACAAATTCCGGTGCCGTGTCGCTCCACCCAAAAGCTTCATATAAGAGTACGTGCAATGGTGCAGATGGAAGCCATTCTTCACCGCGAATTACATGAGTCACTTCCATCAAGTGGTCATCGACAATGTTGGCCAAATGGTATGTTGGCAGGTCATCGGCACTTTTGTAAAGTACTTTGTCGTCGAGGACTGATGAGTTTATGGTTACGACACCTCTTATCAAGTCGTTGACTTGTACGTTGTGTCCAGCTTCGATTTTGAATCGCACTACATATTGTGCGCCCTTAGCTAAGAGACGGTCGACTTCGTCTTTTGGCAACGAGAGTGAATTGCGCATTGACATACGTGTTGATGCATCATATTGGAAGTTGGGTGTCGATGCGCGACGTTCTTCAAGCTCTGCAGGAGTGTCAAATGCATAATAAGCTTTGCCATTGTCAAGCAACACTTGTACGTACTTGCGATAGATGTCGCGGCGTTCACTCTGCTTATATGGCCCATAATTGCCTCCTTCGCGGACACCTTCATCGATTTTTATGCCCAACCACGCCAAAGCCTCGTTGATATATTCTTCGGCTCCGGGGACAAATCGCTGAGAGTCGGTGTCTTCAATACGAAGTATCATCTCTCCGCCATGTTGGCGAGCATATAAATAGTTGTATAATGCGGTGCGAACTCCACCGATATGCAAAGGCCCGGTAGGTGATGGGGCAAATCTAACTCTTACTTTACGTTCCATTGCTACTTATGTCAATAAAAATCGTTGCAAAGTTACTATTTTATTTTGACATATTATAAATCGAGTCGGCATAAGATTCTATGGCTCATCTAAAATGCTTGACGAATGTTATTTGTCGCTTGTGGAGAAATGACTTTAATGAGGATTGGCGGTTTCAACGTGGTATATTATGGCATTGACCTCGCCGTGCCGTTGAGAGATTTGTTGGACAAACTTTTGGTCAAAATTGGTGTAAATTCCGGTGCGAGATGCATCGAGACCTTTGCCATTGGCATATTGTATATACACGTTGTCGGTAAATATAGGAAGATATTCAGGTTGTGATGCATTGACGTTGAGCAAATAGTAGGTGGAACGGTCAAATATATTGTTGCGTATAGAAAAGTTGGTTGCAATGTTGTAGTGAGTCCATGATTTTATGTGGGCCGGAGTTTCTTTGTCGGGGCGTTGTTTGCCCCAACCTTCTCCGGCTCTACGCATTATGTTGTTGATAATAGATACGTTTTTCATTGAGTGGTGTATGCTGTCAATAGGTGATTTGCCAAGGAAATACTCAATGGAATACACACAATCCTCTATGAGATTGTTAGAGTAAGTTATGTTATGCATTTTTAAAGGTGTCGCAGAGTTCCCTTGGTGTTGGTGGGTTATGGCTGCGTCATATATCTGATATATATAGCAGTTATCGACTAAGAACGAGTCGCAACCTCCATATATTTCAATCGCATTGCCATATCTGGTGGGATGATTCCGTCCGAAGATGTTTGTTGCTTGTATAGAGCCTCCTATCCAGCCCAGTTCGCAATTAGTTACAGATAGCCCTTTGGCTGTACCGCATCCTATGCCGTGAGACCCTCCATACATTATGCACAGATTGTCGATGGTTACACTGTCGGTGGCTTGCATTATATTGCCTTTAACAAGCAGTTCTATTGATTTAAAACGTTTTGCAGGATTGCCTTTTTTAGAATAGAGATATACGCGTTTGGTATTTTCATAGTCGTGATAAAAATCTAAGTCACGTTTCAGATCTTGGTAGTTGGCAAAGGCTTCGTGGGTCTCGATGTGTATTGTAGAGCCATCGTCTTGGGTGATTTTCATTACTTTGAATGCACAATCTTTGCCGTGGTTAAACACTAAGGTGCCTATGTCATCGGATATTTCGCTGTCGTAGACATATATATTAGGGACTTCGGTCTGTACCCATTTGCCATTTTTTGCGGCATCACATGGCGAGCCGAATATTTTAGGCTTATTGCCTTTGCCATAGGCCGAGTAGGTGACACCTTTGCGGCAACGTATGTGTCCTCGCCATAATCCTCCGCGACGAAACATTACAGCATCGCCACTATTGAGTTGTAGAGAATTGACTTTGCTGATGCTTTTTATTGGTGTTTTGGGGGTGAGGCCGTCATTGAGATCATTTCCGTTGGTGGCGACATAATATATCGTGCCTGACACCTCAACTTCCGTTTTGGTTTTGCGTATGTTCTTTTTTATTTTCTTGGCGCGTTTGTCGAGAGTGCGAATGTATTTTTCTGCATTTGGTTGTTGTGCATAGATGTTTCCAACGGGAAAAATTGCGATAGCTGCCATTATGGAAATTATGATGATAGAGATGTGGAGCTTTGCGCAATTCCAATGTCGATTATTCATGGCCGCTTAAAGTTGAGGTAACAAAGTTAGTTATATAATGTAATTAATCACCGGTGTAAAAGCATCTGACTTTGCCAATAGGCAGTTTTCCTTCGAGACGTATAGGGATGCGCCGATTGTCTGCTGATATCCAACAATTCATGTCGTCAGACGATTTTTTCTTGCCGTCGGTCGTAAAGGAGAAACTTACTCGGTGAGTCGCCCAATCGCGGCCGTCAATCTCCGTGGTGGTTCTGCCAAGGTATTTTATTCTAAGTAGTTCTGACTTTTTACCTGAAAATATATTGACTGTCAGTTCCTCGCCTTGTTGCATTGAGTAAAAGTCGAGAGTGCGTAAATAGTAAAATACTGACAGCATGTCAAATGTAGCTCCAGTAGCGGTTATGGTGGTAGTGGCAATTGTGGGAGGCTTGTCTTTCTTTTGACGCTTTCGAGTGGCATATCCCGTTACGATGTCGCCTATCCGAGAATATTCCACTACGTCAAGGCTGTAATTGCCATCTTCGTGGGCAATCTTTTCATAATGTGTTGCTATGAGTCCATCGACCTGCATGGTCGATAGCAATGTGTCGCGGACGCTATAGAAATGGTCGGCCCATGGCTCTGTGCGAGCTACGAGCGATGCGTTATAATTTGTGCCGTCGTTGCGGAGCGATAGTGTGGCGCGTCCGGCTTGTTTGTTTATTAGCCCCCATTTATACATTACTTTGTACGACAAGTCCTCATCGGGAAGGGTTAGAGCAGTCAGTTGCGACCATGTCGAAGATAGTAGGACTATGAGTATTGTTAATGGTTTTAGAATGTTCATAGCTGAATCTTTTTATATTTTGACTGCCGTAAAATGCAAAGGATTAATCCAATGCAATTTTGACACACAACTTGCGGTGTATGCCGGTGCCTATACACGGAGCATGAGCGTCTTCGGGAAACAAGATGACATATTGTCCTGGCAATATCGGTATGTAGCATTGTGGCGCATCTCCATAAAACTCAATGTCTCGTTCCGAATCGTAGGCATGTATACGATTTTTTAAGTCGCATATGGGAGACCATCCGATAGTTTCTTCTCCGGAAATGGGTACATGTATGTCGGCATAGCGACGGTGGGCTTCAAGCAATTGTTTTTCACGAGCAACCATTCCCACTTCTTCATAGTTTACTTTTATGCGAGTGGGTATGATTTCGATTGTGCCTTTTGTGAATTGGTCGCTACGATGTTGTGCAATCCATTCGAGGGCAGTGTGTAAATCCTCATTCAGCGCCAGATGGCATCTGTCGTTAATGTTTCCTATAATCATAGATTTTGCCAAAGTGTGTTGAGTCTTGTTATATAGAGATATTGTAGTAGTGGGTAAGCGGTGTTCAGTCAAAAGGCAATGAGTCGCGATGAGATTGTTCTATGCGTTTGTTGCGCCAGCATTTGCGACACACTGCTATGTAACGGTCGTCACCTCCTATTTCTACTTGTGCGCCTTCTTGAACGAAGTCTCCGTTGGCATCGATACGGGCATTGACTATGGTTTTTCGTCCGCATGTGCATGTCGATTTTATCTCGTCGATGGTGTCGGCTATCTCGAATAAGCGACGAGATCCTTCAAACAGGCGAGTCTTGAAATCTGTGCGTAAGCCATAGCATATCACATTACTACCATAGTCATCGACAATGCGTGCTAGTTGATCGACCTGCTCTGGGGTGAGGAATTGTGCCTCATCGATGAGAAACCAGTCTATTACCGTCATTGTCTGTTCAAACAACTCTTGTGCCATGACATAAAGGTCTGTGTCATTGTATATCCATTGACATTCGCGCTGTATGCCGATGCGTGAACGTATGACATTCTCGCGTTCACGGGTGTCAATTACCGGTTTTAGACACACGTATCTCATCCCGCGCTCCTCAAAATTGTAGGCGGTGGTCAGCAATAGGGCAGTTTTGGCTGAACCCATAGTGCCATATCGGAAATATAGCTTCCCTTTTCTGTTCATAGCAAGGCTTTTTCTGAAAAATGTGTCAGCAAAGATACGAACAAAGGCTGAATTAAACAACGGAAAACTTAAAACCGAGCCTGCTTGGCTCTCCAATAGGAGTTGTTGAAATTGTTTAAAATGGAAAGTGGTAAAAGTTTAGGTAAGGGAGTGTGTTAATAAAGTCACATCAAAAGCGTCGATGTGACTATTGATAGTAGTAAATAAAGAGTCGGATTTTAAATGATTGGCAAAGTTAGTGTGCTTATGCAGTTAGCCCCATTTATTGTTTAGACTTAAATCTCTGAATATTAAAGTTTTGATTTTGAGGTTAGTAAATTATAACAGGCCTATCTGATATCGTTTTAACAATGGGGATGCTGACCGAGTCCGCATCCCCATTGTTATTGGATATAGTTGTATTTATGTGTAAAATCAACTTATCGAATGACCGGAATTGCCGAGATGCGCAGACGTGCACCACCCATCGGCACCAACACAAGGTCGGTGATTGGGGAAGTGGAGGTCACCGGGCTTTCAGGCAAAATGCCACATAGTTTATATTGGTCTAAACCCCATGCCGGAATCTGTCGGCCTTTGGCTTTAAGGCGTATTGGGGCGGCGTCGTTGGTAAATGGATAGTTGTCGGTCGGATATGCTGATTTCTCGACGATGAATTGGCTTTCAAGACTTTTTGTCGGGTCATAAATCAAGCCGTAGTTCCAATCTGATGCCGGATGTATCTCCCATGAAGGCCATGCTTCAGCATCGGCATTTTCTTGCCAACGAGAGTCGTGAATGGCAGTTGAGATTGAACTTTTTTTAATGTAGTTTTCTTTGATTAACAACGAGAATGTGAGTGGACCATAATTGATTGAAATGCTGTTTTTGTTTTTTGCCCATTGACGTATCGACAATTGCATGGGAAGTGAAAGCTCTACCAAGTCACCTTTGCTCCATTTGCGTGATATTTTGATGTAATTGCCTTGTGTCTCTGAAGTGATGGGTATTTCGTTGCCGTTGATTTTTACAGTAGCTTTTTTGCACCATGCAGGCACGCGCAGATATAGAGGGAAGGAGACTGACTTGGCCGGGTCTACCGATAGTCGCACTACTTCTTCAAACGGGTAGTTGCTTTGCATCTTTAATGTCACGCCCACTTTTTTGCCCACTAAGGCGTTGATGGTGGCGGCTCCATATAGATTGGTCATCAATCCGTTGTCGTTGGTGGCCATCACCATGTTGCCGATGTAATAGGGAAGCCCATGTGAATGATTGTGTTGGCAACAACGGCTGCTGAATGGATTCATCATTAAGAAAGGGCCAGCGTTTTGGATGCCCGGGCTGTGATTTTCGCCATCGGCCATCACCATGTTGGGAGATGTGATATAACGCAATGCTTTCATGTCGGGAGTGAATGCGGCAAGGTAGCTGTTAAACATCACGTCTTCGCAATTGTCAGCCCAGAAGGTGTCGCCGGTAATTCGCGTCATAATTCCATCTGAGGTCATCTGTTCGGCAAAACCGCATGTCTCTGTGCCTTGTCGAGGATCGTCATAACCTTTGCGTGCATTCTCATCGGCTCCAAACATTCCGCCGGGAACTTGCCCATAAATATCGCGTATGTGATTGTGGACGAAGTAGGAGGCGTCGGTGTGGGCTTTGTTTTTTGATTGCATGGCATAAGTAGCCGGTTGGCGGAAACACTGTGCTATATTTACGTTGTGCCAGTTGGGTAGAGTGCCTTCCATTTTCCAGTTGGCTGTGCATCGGTCGAGTTTGGTGGCGAGGTCAAGTAGCCATTTCTTGCCGGTGATGTTATATAGCCAGTAGACGCTGTAGAGGTTGTCGCCGCCTCTCATGTTTTCCCAATAGGAAGCTATGATTTTATCGTCGGGTTGTTGCAATTCAAATTCAAAGTAGCGAGTCATGAAATCGATAATTCGCTTGTCGCCGGTAGCTTCATAATAATTTTGCAACGTGAACAACACGAGCATGTTGGGCCAATAGTCGTTGCATCCCTTGTTGTTGAGTACGACAGGTCCAAACCAACCGTCGGCTCGTTGGGATGATAGTATCGCATCAATCCATAGCATCGTCTCGGCTTTCATCTGTTCATCATTGAGCATGAATGCCATATCGGAATATCCGCGAAGCCAATATGGCACTTCTTCCCAACCGGCATGGCCTTCTGTCTCAAGCCATGCATTGCCTTTTTTTGTGAGCCAAGCACTGATTTTTCCGAGATGTCCTGCAAGACCATCGCGTTGACGGTTTAATACTTCTCCGAGCCAACCTTCGGCTTTGACGGCACCGAGAGGTAGCTTCAAGAATGCTGCCGGTGCTAAAGGAGCCCGATTACTTGTGTAGTTTGTGCTTTTGCTTTCTAAATCCGGAGTGTCAACTACCGACACTTCTACTTTTTGCGCCAACATGCTGAAGCCAACAAAAGTTATTAATGTCGCAAGAATCGTTTTTTTCATGATTTTTATGGTTGAAAAGTATGATTGATTTGTATGATAAGAATGTATATGAGTATATTGACCCATGGAGTAGATTTCAAACACAGAGGGGAAGCGTATAGCTCCCCTCTGTGTGTATTGCTTCACAACGCCTTGGCGTTATTTCGGTGTCTGGTAATAGGGAATGTCAACCAACTTTATGCTAAACTTCAAGTTGGAGTATGGGTTGATTGACGAAGAACCGCTTGTGCCATAAGCAAGAGCGTAAGGAATGATTACGTCGACAGAGTCTCCTACGTGCATTTGCTGTAATGCAATGCCCCATCCGTTGATTACATTGCCTAATGACGTGCGATAGATGGAATCTCCGTAGGTGGTGTTGAGGAAGCTTGAATCAAACGCTTCATCGTCGTATGTGCGGCCGATGTATTTTACGTCGACTGTCGAGGTATATAGCGGAACTAAATTGTCGGCTGTCGCCGAACGATCGTTATACCAATGCATCAGCACCCATGATGTGTTGTCATACACCGGAGTGACGGTCTGGTAGAACAATTCTCCTGTTTCGGGGTCGATGAGGCTTTTCATTTCATCGAGCCAAGAGTTATTGGCTTCGCGCCATTCGCGATATTCTTCCCAATTGGATTCGTTGTCATCGTTGCAGGCTGTGAATGCCCATGTGATGACTATACCCAATAATGCAATAAATGGAATTTTCTTCATTTTGTGGAGATGTGTTAAAATTCCACTACCGGAGCTTGTTCGGCTCCTGCGGCAGCTTTAAATTGAGGCTTTGCTTCAAATCCAAACCATCCCGCATATATCACAGTAGGAAATTTCTTGATTGAGGTGTTGTAAACTTTGACTGCGTCGGTGTAGCGACCTCGCGCCACTGCAATGCGGTTTTCTGTGCCTTCAAGCTGTACCTGCAAGTCTCGGAAATTTTCATTGGCTTTTAGGTCGGGGTATGCCTCCGACACGGCAAGCAGAGATTTTAATGCACCACTAAGTTGATTTTGAGCTTCTTGAAACCGAGCAAGGGTTTCTTCGTTGAGTTGGTCGGCTTGCAAGGTTACCGATGTGGCGTTGGCACGCGCTTCGGTGACTTTTGCAAGTGTGGCTTCCTCATGTGATGCATATCCTTTAACGGTATTTACCAAATTGGGAATCAAGTCGGCACGACGTTGGTATTGGTTTTCCACTTCGGCCCATGATTGGTCAACGGTCTGTTGTTGTTCGACCAATGTGTTGTAATTGCATGACGATAATGAAATCATCATCACCAATCCTACGAGTGTCAATTTCGATTTGAAAAATTTCATGATTTGAATAGTTGGAGAGTTGATAATTGCAGTGATTTTATCCGAGTTTGCGCAACAATGAATTGATGCTTACGTTGTCGTGAATCAAACGATGCAAGTCTTCAATATTGACACGTGTTTGTGTCATGGAGTCGCGTTCGCGGAGGGTTACTGTGTTGTCTTCGAGCGTCTTATGGTCGACAGTTACGCAATAGGGTGTGCCAACTGCGTCTTGACGGCGATAGCGCTTGCCTATGGAGTCTTTTTCCTCATAGTGAGTTGGAAAATCAAACTTGAGGTCGTTGACAATTTCGCGGGCTTTCTCAGGTAGTCCATCTTTGCGTACCAATGGCATGACTGCACACTTTACCGGAGCCAGTGCGGCAGGCAAGTGGAGTACGACGCGTGTGTCACCGCCTTCAAGGGCTTGCTCTTCATAGCTTGCACAAAGCACAGATAGGAACATGCGGTCTACGCCGATTGATGTTTCGATGACGTAGGGTGTGTAGCTTTCGTTGAGTTCCGGATCGAAGTATTGAATTTTTTTTCCGGAGAATTTTTCGTGTTGAGAAAGGTCGAAATTGGTGCGAGAATGGATGCCTTCAACTTCTTTGAAGCCAAATGGCATTTCAAACTCGATGTCGGTTGCGGCATTGGCATAGTGTGCAAGCTTGTCGTGGTCGTGATAGCGATATTTGTGGTCGCCAAGTCCGAGGGCTTTATGCCATTTTAGGCGGATTTCTTTCCATTGTTTGAACCAATCGAGTTCTTCTCCCGGACGTACGAAAAATTGCATCTCCATCTGTTCAAACTCACGCATGCGGAAAATAAATTGGCGAGCTACGATTTCATTACGGAAAGCCTTGCCAATTTGAGCAATGCCAAATGGAATGCGCATTCGACCGGTCTTCTGCACGTTTAGGTAGTTGACAAATATGCCCTGTGCAGTTTCCGGACGCAAATATACGTTCATTGCACCTTCGGCAGTTGAACCCATTTCTGTTTTGAACATGAGGTTGAATTGGCGCACATCGGTCCAGTTTTTTGTTCCGGAAATCGGGTCGACTATTTCTTGATCAATGATTATTTGTCGCAGTTCATCAAGATTGTTATCGTTCATGGCCGTGGCAAATCGTTCATGAAGGGCGTTGCGCTTGGCGATGATGTCTTGCACACGAGGATTGGTTTGGCGGAAAAGAGCCTCATCAAAAGATTCTCCAAAACGCTTTTTTGCTTTGGCAACTTCTTTTTCCACCTTGTCGTCCATCTTTGCAAGTTCTTCTTCGATGAGGACGTCGGCGCGGTAGCGCTTCTTGGAGTCGCGGTTGTCAATCAACGGGTCGTTGAAGGCATCAACGTGTCCAGAAGCTTTCCATATTGTTGGGTGCATGAAAATTGCTGAGTCAATACCTACTATGTTGTCATGCAATAGGGTCATCGCATCCCACCAATAGCGTTTGATATTATTTTTTAGCTCAACTCCATTTTGACCGTAGTCATATACAGCAGAGAGTCCGTCATATATTTCGCTTGAAGGGAATACAAAGCCGTATTCCTTGGCATGTGATACAATCTTTTTGAATTGGTCGTCTTGTTGTGCCATGATTTATACGCTGTTTATATCTTGTTTTCGGTTGATTTTTAGGCTACAAAGATACGGAAAAATGCTTATTCCTACAAAATTTAGGCGCATACACTTTCTCTTATGCTCAAATTGTGGTTTTTGTCGCTAAAAAACATTGATAGGAGTGGTGTCTATGCTTTCAAAATGTTGCTCGGTAGGGCAAATTGGGGCAAATTGATATAAAATGAGAGAAGACAAACTACTATTTGCGAAAAAAATCGTATTTTTGTAGTGATGTCATGTCCTGTGACGTAATCTTTTACCTAAACACTTCTATATGAGCGACGAGCAAAACGACATAATTGACGATGATTTATATGGCGAAGACAATATCGTGTCTGATGAAGGCCGTGTTACGCTTGATACTTCATCTTCCGATACTACACGCTATCAGTTGCGTGGCATGTTTCGCAACTGGTTTCTGGATTATGCTTCATACGTAATATTGGAGCGAGCTGTGCCTCACATCGATGATGGCTTGAAACCGGTACAGCGCCGTATCCTTCACTCGATGAAGACTCTTGATGATGGACGTTTCAATAAGGTGGCCAATATCGTAGGTAATACAATGCAGTATCACCCTCATGGAGATGCGTCTATAAATGATGCGCTTGTGCAACTCGGACAGAAAGATTTACTCGTCGAAACGCAAGGGAATTGGGGTAATATACTTACCGGAGCATCAGCGGCGGCCGGACGTTACATTGAGGCTCGTTTGTCTCCGTTTGCCCTCGAAGTGCTATACAATCCTAAGATTACCGATTGGACTGTTTCTTACGATGGTCGTAAACCCGAGCCGGTTACGTTGCCGGTAAAGTTTCCATTACTTCTTACTCAGGGAGTTGAAGGCATTGCCGTGGGCTTGTCGTCAAAGATTTTGCCTCATAATTTTAATGAGATACTCGATGCTGCTGTGGCATATCTGCGTGGTGAAGATTTTGTGCTTTATCCCGATTTTGTCACAGGTGGATTTATTGATGTGTCTAAGTATAATGATGGTGAACGTGGTGGTTCGGTGAAAATTCGTGCTAAGATTGAGAAATTTGACAATAAGACACTTGCCATCACAGAAATACCGTATGGAAAAACTACGGGAGGGCTTATAGAGTCGATTATTAAAGCCTCGGAAAAAGGAAAGATAAAGGTTCGAAAAGTTGATGACAACACGGCTGATACAGCTCTGATTCTTGTGCATCTATTGCCCGGAACATCATCGGATAAGGCTATTGATGCGTTATATGCATTTACCGATTGTGAGTTGAGTATTTCACCCAATTGTTGCGTTATAGATGATAAAAAGCCACGTTTTCTTGGCGTAAGCGATGTGCTACGTCATAGTGTCGATTCAACCAAAGAGTTGTTGCGCCGAGAGCTGGAGATACAGCGTGGCGAAATCGAGGAATTGTTGCATTTTGCTTCACTTGAGCGCATTTTTATTGAAGAGCGCATTTACAAGGATAAAGAATTTGAAGAAGCAGCATCGATGGAAATTGCAGTACGCCACATCGATAAACGCTTGGAGCCTTTTAAACGTACGTTTATCCGAGATGTCACTGATGACGATATTTTACGGCTAATGGAGATAAAGATGGGGCGTATTCTCAAATTTAATTCTGCAAAAGCCGATGAAGTTATCGCATCATACAAGGAGAGAATTGCCAAAATTAATGACAATCTTGCTCATATCGTGGATTATGCAATAAAATGGTACTCCGGTCTTAAAGAGAAATATGGGGCTGCTTATCCGCGTCACACAGTTATCAGGGGATTTGATAACATCGAAGCCACAACGGTGGTCGAAGCTAATGAACGACTCTATATCAATCGTGAAGAAGGATTTATTGGTACGTCGTTGAAGAAAGATGAATATATTTGCAATTGCTCTGATATAGACGATATTATCATTATATACAAGGATGGTAAGTATAAAATTGTGAAAGTGCAAGAAAAGATGTTTGTGGGTAAGAACATCTTGTATATTAATGTGTTTAAACGTAATGATGCTCGCACCATCTATAATGTTATATATCAAAACGGGCGAGGTGGCATTTATTACATGAAACGTTTTGCCGTGACCGGAGTGTCGCGTGACAAGGAATATGACATGACGCAAGGGAAGCCCGGCTCTAAGATTGTATGGTTCTCGGCCAATCCCAATGGAGAAGCTGAAGTAGTGAAGGTTACATTAAAACCAAAACAACGGTTGAAAACATTGCAATTTGATGTGGACTTTAGTAAATTGGCTATAAAAGGAAAGCAATCACAAGGAAATATCGTGACCAAAAATGAAGTGCATCGCTTCTCGCTGAAAGAAAAAGGAGGGTCTACGCTCGGAGGTCGTGAAGTGTGGTTTGACTACGATGTCTTGCGTATTAATTATGATGGCAGAGGCGTGTATTTAGGAGAGTTCTCCGGAAATGATCAGATACTTGTCGTGTTGAAAACTGGTGAATATTACATGACCACGTTTGATGCAAGCAATCATTATGAGGACAATTTGCTGCGGATAGAGAAGTTCCGCCCCGGTCATGTGTGGACTGCAGTGCTTAATGATGCCGACCAAGGTTACCCGTATATCAAGCGGTTTACCTTTGAGCCGACAGTCAAGCGCACTAGCTTCATAGGTGAAAATGATAAATCTTCACTAATCCTGCTCAGTGATGCTTTAGGGTGCCGTGTTGAAGTGACTTTTGGTGGTGACGATGCGTTCCGCGGATCATTAATACTCGATGCCGGTGAATTTATTGGAGTCAAGAGCCATAAGGCTAAGGGCAAACGAGTGAGCAACTATGTTGTTGAGTCGATTGTGGAAATCGAACCTTTGGCGGTGGATGAAGATAATATTGATGCTGATACTGATAAGGAGCCGGTGGAGAGCGCGCCTATCGAGCCAGACCGTTCTGATGATGAGGTGCGAGATGAAATCAACGGTCAACAACGCATTTTTGATTGATTTAAGCGGTGAGGTACTTATTAGTCACGTTAATAATATTTCTGTTTGTTATACGAGCCGAGGCGCAGAATGACTCGGAGCATGCTGTATTGCGGCCGGTTACCGCGGCATATACGGCTGAAATAGGTGGAGCAAGTATTATAAATACTTATCTCTCTCCATTGGTATATGATGGAGTTTCGGTGGCATTCAATTATGAGCGTATGCAAGCCATGCGTTTTAATCCTGATGATTGGGTGATGAGACTTGCATCGGGAATAACGTGTAATCATACAGAAAATCCGGCTCGTAATGCGGAGATTTGGAGGCTTGTCGGTAACTTCTCTTGGGGAATGACTCGACGTTGGCGGTTTTATGATAATATGACAATAGGTGCTGGTGGCAGTACGACCGTCAACCTTGGTTGTGTGTATAGTACTCGCAATGGTAATAATCCGGTAGCAGTTGAAGCATCATGGACACTAAATCTTACAGGATATGTAGCGTGGAATTGTAGCATAGGTAGTCTGCCGGTGACGTTGTGTTACCGTCCTACAATGCCGTTAGTCGGGACTTTTTTTTCTCCAGACTACGGTGAATTGCTTTATGAGGTATATCTTGGCAATCATGACAATCTTGTGCATGGCGCATGGTGGGGTAACTATTTCAGTATTGAGAATCTGATTACTGCCGATTTGCACTTTGGTAATACGTGTTTACGTGTCGGATTTCGTAATAATATTCTTTCAACAGATGTCAACAATCTGACAACTCGTGTTGTTTATAATGCCGCAGTTGTAGGTCTGTCGGGAGAGTGGCTCAGTGTGTCTTCACATAAAGGTCTTGATGCAAGAGCGAGAATAGTGTCGGCGCTGTATTAATAAATAAAGATATGTAAATCGCTATGAAACGGTTGATGTACAATGCTATAATATCGGTCATCTCAATATTGTTATTCTCTTGTCACGGTATTGAGGAGTGGGATAATAATCCACGAGGAAATTTTGATGCATTGTGGACGATACTTGACGAGCATTATTGTTTCTTTGAGGAAAAAGGTGTCGATTGGGATGACGTATATGAGCGTTACAGTCCCATGGTGAGCAATGAGATGTCGGCAACTGAATTGTTTAATGTGTGTGCCGAGATGCTTGATGAGTTGAGAGATGGTCACACCAATCTCTCAGCCTCATTCAACACTTCCTATTATCGTGAATGGTGGAGCGCTTATCCGCAAAACTACAATGGACGCCTTGTGGAGCAATATTACCTTAATTTTAATCAGCTTTCAGTGGGAGGTATCGACTATGCAATATTGCCACAAAATATAGGTTATATGCGTTATTCAAGTTTTAGCTATGATATTGGAGAAGGTAATCTCGACAATGTGTTGGCCTATCTCAGCACGTGTGCCGGGCTAATTATAGATGTACGTGATAATGGTGGTGGAAATATAACAAATGTCGAAACACTTGTAAGCAGATTTATTACAGAGCGAACACTTGCGGGGTATATATCACACAAAACAGGTCCCGGACATGATGATTTTTCAAAGCCATATGCATTTTATTACGAACCGGCTGCCGAGGGTCACATTATGTGGGGGAAGCCGGTTGCTGTGCTTACTTCGCGCACTACTTACAGCGCAGCCAATAATTTTGTGTCGATAATGCGTCTGTTACCACAAGTAGCAGTTGTTGGGGCAACGACAGGCGGTGGAAGCGGAATGCCATTTAGTTCGGAGTTGCCCAATGGTTGGGCAATCCGGTTTTCGGCATGTTCAATACTCGATGCGCAGGGTAATACAACAGAACAAGGAGTTGTGCCGTCACCCGGGTGTGCAATCGATCTTGATCCGGAGCAGGCGCTCCTTGGTATAGATACTATCCTCGAACGTGCAATAGCACTACTTTCTCAATAGCAACAAAAACACTATGTATCTATCCCTGACGTGAGTTGGAGAGATAGATACATAGTGTTGTGTGGAGTTGGCAAAGATAGGTGTGATTATAGTCTTAGCTTAATTATCTCACTTTTGTGCACATTGATAAAAACTCTCTATCGGATGCCAACTAAGAAAAGTCTTCTAATCAATGATTATAGTGGGGTGCCGGACGGTTTGGTCATGCGTGTGGATATGTGTTTTGGTGTACCAAATACCGGATAGCCATCTTTCCATTCAAAACGTTGCATGCGTGGAGTGCGAGTGTCTCCTTTGCCGGCTGGAATAACTTGAGTGTCGCGTGCGTGATAGAGTATGTAATGCTCTTTGCCGTCAGGGGAGATAAAGAAACTATTGTGTCCGCATCCATATACTTCATTTTCTGCTGATTGAGCAAATACGGGGTTGTCGGATTTTGTCCAAGATCGCGGGTCGAGGAGGTCGGAATCGGCACGAGCAGTGAGTAATCCTAAACAATAGTAAGGAGTCCAAAATGCACTTGCCGAATAAGCAATATGTATATATTGTCCTTCGGGGTCAAATAGAGCCTGTGGCCCTTCATTGACATGGAGGACATGAGGAGATGTGGCTCCGTCGGGGCTAGTGTATTGTTTTTCCCATTCATAAGTCGGTTTAGAGATGAGTTGGCGTTCACTTTGTAGAGTCCAGGGATTGGCCATGCGTGCAATGAATATACATTGAGTTTCGTCGGAAACGCGAGGAGTTTGCCATCCCGACCATAGCATATAAAGTTGACCGTGGTGGGAAAATACGGTAGCGTCAATAGCCCAGTTGTTGTCGGGGTCGGTAGAAATATGTCCTTTAAAGGTAAATTCTCCGTCAAGAGGATTAGGTTCGGTATTCTCAAGAACGTAAATTTGGTGATTGGCGTTATCACCGTCATCAGCGCAATAGTAGATATACCATTTTCCGTCGATGTTGTGAATTTCGGGAGCCCATAACTCATATTTGTTTTTTGGATCTGTGGGAATCCATACCGTTTTATGTTCTCCATTTTTGACATCTGTTATGTCGGTAGTGCGCCAAAGATCAATGCGGTTGCCCATGGTGTGGGTGTAGTAATAATAGCCGTCATGATAAATGGTCCAAGGATCAGGCCCACGATCGGGAAAGAGTGGGTTGGTGTATGTGTTATCTACTGATTCGGTATTAGTTGTGTTGCCAGATGTGTTTTTTGAGGAACATGCAGGAATCGATGGCAAGCTAAGAATAGCTATGGTGAAAATAATAGTTCTGATGAGTTTGTGATTCATGAGTGTTTAAAATTTATTTATAATATAACGTGAAAATTGTTGAATGCGTATAAGGCTATCTATTAATTGTATAGTTGTCATAAAGTATATAATGTAGAGCTACTGGGTTAATGAGGCTAAATAAGCATCATTGGTAATAAGTGAAGGGGTTGACATTCAATGATGTCAACCCCTTCTATTGTAAGATGTTATGACTACGATAGGATTAGTCTTGGTTGAGGTTTACACGCTTGAACGCGGTAACCACAAGTCCTTTTGCTGCGTTGTTTAGATATTTCTCAATTGTCAAAGTCGGATCTTTGATAAATTCTTGTTCCATAAGTACAGATTCTTTATAGAACTTGTTGAGACGACCTTCTGCAATCTTATCGAGGATAGCTTCGGGTTTACCTTCTTGACGAGCTTTTTCGCGACCGATTTCGAGTTCTTGGTTGACGATTTTTTCGGGTACTTCTGCGCGAGTAGTGGCAACAGGATTCATAGATGCTGCTTGCATCGCAACGTCACGACCTACTTGGTAGTCAACGTTTTCAAGATTGAAGCCGACAATAGTAGAAAGCTTGTTGCCAAGGTGATTGTAAGAAGTAGTTGAAGGAGCTTCGACTACTTCGTAAGCACCAAGTTCCATCTTTTCGCCGGTCTTACCAACTTCTTCAACGATGAGAGCTTCAACAGTGCGACCTTCGATTTCAACTGCTTTTAGCTCGTCGAGGGTTTTTACTTTGTTGGCAACAGCTGCATCAAGAATCTTTTGAGTAAGAGCTACGAAGCCTGCATTTTTTGCCACAAAGTCTGTTTCACACTTGAGAGCCACGATAGCGGCAAATCCACCTTCACACTTAGAGAGAACACACCCTTCAGAAGCTTCGCGGTCTTCGCGCTTAGCTGCAACGGCTTGTCCTTTTTTACGAAGGATTTCAACAGCGGCTTCGATGTCGCCATTGGTTTCAGCGAGTGCTTTTTTGCAGTCCATCAAGCCGGCACTTGTCAAGTTGCGGAGCTTGGTGATTTCTGCCATTGTAACTGCCATATTCTAAAATTATAAATAATCGGTTATTAAATTAATTATTAAGCTTCTTCCTGAGTAGTCTCTTCGGCTACCGGAGTTTCAGTAGTCTTGCGGCTTACGCGACGACGTTCGCGCTTTGGTGCTGCAGGAGCAACTTCTTCGCCTTCGGCTGCAGTATCAACCTTTTCTGCCTTGCGTTCTTCAAGTCCTTCTGCCATAGCAGCGCATACGGTGTCGAGGATAATTTCGATAGACTTAGATGCGTCGTCGTTTGCAGGGATTACAAAATCAACGTTAGAGGGATCGGAGTTGGTGTCAACCATTGCAAATACAGGAATACCAAGACGATTTGCCTCGGCAACGGCGATACGCTCTTTAAGTACGTCTACAACAAACAATGCAGAAGGAAGACGATTGAGGTCAGCAATTGAACCGAGTGTCTTTTCAAGTTTTGCACGTTGACGAGTGATTTGAAGCTTCTCGCGTTTTGAAAGGTTGTCGAAAGTACCGTCTTTAGTCATCTTGTCGATAGATGTCATCTTCTTTACAGCCTTGCGTATGGTTGGGAAGTTGGTGAGCATACCGCCCGGCCAGCGCTCGATTACATAAGGCATGTTGATAGAAGAAGCCTTATCGGCAATAACTTGCTTTGCTTGCTTTTTGGTGGCAACAAAGAGAACTTTTTTGCCTGATTTTACTATGCTCTTGAGAGCAGCTGCAGCTTCTTCAACCTTTGCAGCTGTCTTGTAGAGGTCGATGATGTGGATACCATTGCGCTCCATGAAGATGTAAGGAGCCATAGCAGGATTCCATTTTCTTTTAAGGTGACCGAAATGGCAACCTGCTTCGAGTAGTTGTTCAAATGTTGGAGTTGACATTTTGAATAATTTTGTTGTTTACGTTCTGATTAAATTACAATCTCGGGGTAGGGAACGTGTCCATCTGCGAGATTTAGATGCTAAACACTTATATATTGCTGATAAAAAGCAATTAAGATTATGCTGCCAAAAGATTAACGCTTTGAGAATTGGAAGCGCTTGCGAGCTTTTGGCTGACCTGGTTTTTTACGCTCTACAACGCGAGGGTCACGAGTCATGAAGCCTTCAGCGCGGAGTGCTGGCTTGTCTTCAGGATTAATCTTGACGAGTGCGCGTGCAATAGCGAGACGAAGAGCTTCGGCTTGTCCTTTGTAACCACCACCGTCAAGGTTAACCTTGATGTCATACTTCTCAACAACGTTGAGGGTGTTGAGTGGTTGTTTAACGATATATTGAAGTATAGATGACGGGAAATATACCTCAAGCGCACGCTTGTTGATAGTGATTTTGCCTTCGCCTTCGGTTACAAAAACGCGTGCGATAGCGGCCTTACGACGGCCTACTGCATTTACCTGTTCCATACTTCTTATTTGATTGTGTTAATGTCAATAACTTTTGGGTTTTGAGCTGCGTGAGGATGCTCGGGGCCATTGTAAACGTGAAGGTTTTCAATGAGACGACGGCCGATGCGGTTCTTAGGAAGCATACCTTTGAGCACCTTTAAATACAAGGGGTGATAGCCGGGTTTGATGTGGCTGTTGAGAGATTTCTTCATGAGTATCTCTGGGGTAGCGCAACGCTGTCCTCCGGGGTAGCCGGTGTAAGAGAGATATTCGCGTGAAGTCCACTTGCTTCCGGTCAATTTCACCTTGTCGGCATTTACGATGATGACATTGTCACCACACTCTACGAATGGAGAGTATGTGGGTTTGTGCTTGCCACGAAGAATGATGGCAACTTTTGCGCATAGGCGACCAAGAACTTGGTCGGTAGCGTCGATAACCACCCATTCTTTGTTGCAGTTTGCTGCGTTGGGGGTAATGGTTTTGTAGCTTAAAGTATCCACGTTAAATGTTTAATTAATAGTTAAATAAGGTGATTTTTCACGACAACGCCACTCGACCAGAAGTGCCGCGTGTGTCAAATCTGTTTATTAATTTGGACATAATCGGTGCGCAAAGGTACGAAAAATGCTTTTTCTGACCAAAAGTTTTTTGTTTAAAAACGAAAATATAGAATTCTTAACTTAATTTAACGCACTTGATTAAGCTATAAAATACTTGAGGATAATAAAAATTGGCTTTTACAGATTGACCGTCCTGCAGGCGTGGCATATATTGTCAAAGATGTGTGGTGCAGCAATGTGTGTTTGGAGTGTTTATTTGGCTTGCCACTTGCAGCGTACTGGAGAGAAAATCTTTTCTTCTTTTTTTAAAGTAGCCATTGCTTTATCAACATCTTTTTTGTCTAGTCCGGTTTCTTTAGCCAAGGTGGTTGCATTTACAGGGGCATTGATTTCTTTCATTTTTGCCAATACGATATCTACGTGTTCCATAATCGAGATGTTATTATATTAATAAATGTATTTTGTACTATAATAATCAGTCACATTCGGAGTGGGTGAAGTGGTGCTGGGCGGCGCATTCGTGTAATTTGTGATCTATGATGATGTGGCGGTCGGCCATGCCCGATATTGTCGACATGTCATGTGAAACGAGCAAGATGGTGGTGTCTTTGGCCAATTGTGCGATAAGGTCGTAAAGCTGATGCTCAAAGTGCTTGTCGACGTAACTTAGAGGTTCATCAAGAATTAATATTTCGGGGCGTGAAATTATGGCACGACCCAGTAGTGTGCGTTGTAGCTGTCCTCCTGACAGTTCTCCGATGGAGTGCATGGCGTGTTGCTCAAGTCCCATGAGGGATATTGTGTCGTCGATAAGCTCTTTTTTCTGAGCATGAGAGAGGTGCTTGGCGACAAGCAACCCTGATGCTATGACTTCCTGGACTAATATGGGAAATCGGCTGTCTATGGAAGTTTTTTGAGGTAGATATCCTATAGGCAACCTATCAGTAGGGTGTGAATTTTGGAAGTATTGAACTGTGCCTTTAGTGGGTTTTAGTAAACGTAGTATGATGCGCAAAAGAGTGGTTTTGCCTCCTCCGTTAGGGCCGGTGATGGCAATGAAATCTCCTTTGTTTACTTGTAGGCATATGTCGTGCAGTATAGGACGCTTGTCATACTGCAACCACACGTGGTCGAGATTAATTAGGGTGTGCTGAAGCGATGGCATCGGCAATGATGAGTATTTGTTCCTTCCAGTCGTAGCTTAAGGGATTGATGTTGACTATTTCTGCGCCTATTTGCTGATTGACGGCTTGTGCTTGTCGAGAATCCATGTCTTTTTGAAAGAAAAAGACTCGGGCATTGAGCGAACGAGCATGGTCGATGCCGTTTTGCAAACGCAATATCGACGACTCTTTGTTTTCTGTGTCAAGTGATATTTGCTCGAGGCCATAGTCGCGGGCAAAATAGCTTAATGAAGGATGCCATACGAGGAATGCTTGTCCGCGCAAAGGTTCAAGCATCGTGGATATGTTGGCGTCGAGCGAGTCTAACTCGGTTAGGAATGATTTGAAGTGCCGTGAATAATATTCCTTGTTGGACGGGTCAAGTTCGACAACGGCTTTAAACATGTTGTTGGCAATCATTTTGGCATTGCGTACGGAGGTCCATGTGTGTGGATCTGTTTCGTGGGCGTGTCCATGTGTGCCCGATATTAAAGCTATGCCTTCGGAATTGTCGTAGATTTTTAAGTCGGGATTGCTATTGCGCACTTTGTTTAAGATGGCACTTTCAAAGCCGATGTTGCCAATTCGAAAGTATGCTTTGCAATTTTCGAGATTGATTAGGTGGGATAGGCTTGGGTCGTAGAACTCAGGGTTTGCGCCGTTGCTGAGCAGACATTTTATGTCCCATTTGTCACCAGTAATCTTTTCAAGCATATACTTTTGTGGTTGTATGCTGACGGTGATGCTTTGTTTTTCAGTGCTCTTTGTTGCGCATGACAAGACAATGGCGCATAGGCATGCTGATATGACGACTAAGGCCGTAAGATATTTTATCTTGTGGGTGAATGTCATAGATGTTGTGTGAAAGCCTTTTTATTTGTTGTTTTGCAAATTTAATAAATATTCACCGAAAAACAAATTCCCGATGTTGAAAGTGCCCCGATTTAGGAGTTGTTACCTAATATTATAGACAATTTGGTAAAGCAATTGTTTTGCGCGATCTGGGTTGATTGTTTTTGTCGACATAAGTTTTAGTTTTACATCGTTGCCGTGGGGAGTATAAGGAGGCTGCGTGTATTCATAGTCGCCGTAGAGGTGAAATCTGTGGCGGTTGTAGAAGTTGATGCGTCGACGTTGCATTTCTCCATTTTCAGCCGGTTCGACCTCCAAAATAGTTGGCAGGGTCTCGGCTTTTGCAATGGCAAAATCTATGGCTTTCCCACCAATGCCCATGTTGCGCATTTGCCGATTTATGGCTAAATGCTTGACGTAGAGAGCCTCGCCGAGATTCCATAGTGATATCATTCCGACCAATGTGCCGTCATCAAGAGATATGCAGTAGAAAGAATAAGGGGAGCCGACTTTGGATGCCATGAAGATTATGTCGTTCCAAGGACGGCGTTCGTCAGGAGGAAAAGATTCGAAATATAAATTTCTCAGTTCTTCGCAGAAGCAATTTGTATCGGATATGCAAGTGTAGTGAATGTTCATGTTGCAAAGTTACAAATGTTGTGATAGAGTGGATATTTTCTGGGATAAAAAATGATAAAATGCTTTTTATTATGTATATTTGCTACATAAAAATTAAATATTAACAATTAAAACGTAATTAAAATGGGACGTGTACAATTAGACTCTCTCGATTACAAGATTTTACACATGTTGACGTTGAATGCGCGCAAGCCATATTTAGAAATCGCACGCGAATGTGGCGTGTCGGGCGCGGCGATTCATCAGCGAATACAAAAATTGACTGCTATGGGTGTGTTTAAAGGCGCAGAGTGCCTTATTGAGCCATCGGCTGTTGGGTATGATACATGTGCATATATAGGCTTTTTCTTGAAAGATCCATCGCAGTTTGATGCTGTGGTAGAAAAACTCAAGGAAATTCCAGAGGTGGTTGAGGTGCATTTTACCACCGGTCAGTATGATATGTTTATCAAATTGTTTGCTCGCAACAACGATCATTTGCTCCACATAATTCATGAACAATTGCAAGGATTGGGGCTAGCTCGTACTGAATCTTTGATTTCATTTAAGGAAGTGTTTAAACGCCAGATTCCTATTATAGAAAACAATTGATCTCGTGTCGACGTTACTATATTAAATAGTAATGAAATGAATAACCTTGAAGTAAAAACGATCATAGGCGATGCCATGGTGTGGGCTCGTGAGGCCGGGGATGTATTAATGCGATATTTCCGAGGCGATAATCTAGATGTCCATTCTAAAGGCAATGCAAGCGATTTGGTTACTGCTGCCGATAAAGCCGCGGAGCAGGTCATAATAAGGCATATAAGAGATGCCTATCCTCAGCATGCTATTTTATCGGAGGAGTCTGGGACTGACGGTCGAGTTGACGAGTATCGGTGGGTGATAGACCCTCTTGATGGCACTATGAATTTTTCGCAAGGTTTGCCTCTGTTCTGTGTGTCAATAGGTATAGAATATAGAGGTCGAGCGGTAGCCGGAGTGGTGTATGTCCCAAATCTAAATGAATTGTTCTATGCAGTCAGAGGAGAAGGGGCTTTTCTCAATGGACGGATAATCAAGGTCGGTGGCAAGTCTTCATTGTCAGAGTCGGTTGTCGCTACGGGCTTTCCGGTTGATAAGGATGTAAATCCGGTTAATAATATTGACAATGTGGCGGTGATTGTACCACAAGTAAGAGGATTGCGTCGATTTGGTTCAGCGGCATTGGATTTGTGCTATGTTGCATCAGGTCAATTTGATGGATATTGGGAGATGAATTTGCATGAATGGGATGTGTGCGCTGCATTGCTGATTTTAGAGGAGGCGGGAGGTGTATATTCTCATTTCCGTTCTGATCGTAATATTTCAATAGTTGCCGGCAATAAGAATATTCACGATGCCATAGCTCGACTATTAAAATTGTAGACATTCTAATATTTGGCTATACACACAGGAGTTTCCCATACAGAGAAGCTCCTGTGTGCTGTTTTGAAACTTAAGAAGTTGTTTATAGTACCATAATCGATAATATTTCATATCTTTGTCGATGGAAATTAAGAAGCTGTTTAAAATTTTCTTTAAAAATTAATTACAGCTATCTGAGAAACAAAGTTTCAGATTCTTTAAGGCTCTTTTGGCCGATTTTTTCACCAAACTGCTTGAAAATAGCTCGCTATTATCTTCGCAGTTTAATAAAAAATAATCCAAAATAACTCTTAAAATAATCTCGAAATAAAATTTAAACAACTTCTGAATTTATTATAGATTATATCGAACTCAAGTTAAACGTTACCTCCGCCGAGAACGAGTCTTGCCCTTACTTTTTGACTTTGATTTCACTTTTGATGTTTTAGAAGAACGTTTCTTTGAAGAAACGTCTCTCAACGCCTCCTTTACCGAAACCGTTACTCCCATTTCATCTTGGTCTTTACGCTCACATCGTTCATCGACAAGGACAAAGTCAAGTTGTTTGCGTTCGAGATTGGCCCGCGCCACCTTTACCTTGACGTTATCGCCAAGGCGATAACGGGTATTGTTGCGACGCCCTACCAAGCTGTAATTTTTTTCATCAAAGTCGTAATAATCGTCGGCCAAGTCGCGTACAGGCACAAGCCCTTCACACTTATTTTCATTTAGCTCGACATACAATCCCCACTCGGTAACCCCCGAGATTACACCTTCGTATACCTCTCCCAAATGATCATTGAGATACTCGACCTGCTTATATTTAATCGATGCACGCTCGGCATTAGCCGCCAATTGCTCCATCGAGCTGGAATGCTTGCATTGTTCTTCAAGTTTGGCAACATTGACGCTACGACCTCCCGACAGATAACGTTCGAGCAGGCGATGTACCATCATGTCGGGATAGCGACGAATCGGGGAAGTAAAATGTGTATAATAGTCAAATCCCAAGCCATAATGCCCGATATTGACAGTCGTATAGATTGCCTTTGCCATTGAACGCACGGCAAGTGTCGACAATAGATTTTCCTCTCCTTTCCCTTTCACTTCTTGGAGCATGTGGTTGAGCGAGCGATTTATTTCTCTCGCCGACCCCGACTGCTTTACTTTATAGCCAAATGCGCGTGAAAGAGTCGCCAGATTGGACAATCGTTCTGAATCGGGTTCGTCATGCACACGATACACAAACGCTTTGGCCTTTTTCTTCCCCGCCGGCACGCCTATTGCGGCGGCCACGGTGCGGTTAGCCAGAAGCATGAACTCCTCGATAAGTTTGTTAGCATCTTTCGACTCCTTAAAATACACTCCGACAGGATGTCCGGTTTCATCAATATCAAAACGCACCTCTACGCGGTCAAAATCCACCGAGCCGTTTTCATATCTGTCATTTCTCAAGACTTTAGCCAATCGGTCAAGAGTCAAAATTTCGTCTTTATAATCGCCTTGTCCGGTCTCGATAACAGTCTGGGCTTCCTCATATGTAAATCGGCGATTGCTCTTTATTACAGTGCGCGCAATGCGATAATTTACCACACGTGCATTGTCGTCCATTTCAAAAATTGCAGAAAATGCCAATTTTTCTTCATCAGGTCGCAATGAGCATATTCCATTACATAGATGCTCGGGAAGCATAGGGATAGTGCGATCCACCAAATACACCGACGTTGCACGCTTGTAGGCCTCTCGTTCAATTATCGAATCGGGCTTGACATAGTGGGTGACATCGGCAATATGCACCCCCACCTCCCATAGTCCGCCATCGAGTCGGCGTATCGACAACGCATCGTCAAAGTCTTTGGCATCTTTAGGATCGATAGTAAACGTCGTGACATCACGCATGTCTATTCGACGAGCAATCTCCTCCGGTGTAATGCCGGCATCTATTTTTTGAGCCGCTTTATCAACGGCTTCAGGATAGACATAAGGCAAGCCATACTCAGCAAGGATGGCATGCATCTCTGCATTATTATCGCCGTTCCTACCCAATATATCCACAACTTCACCGGTCGGATTCTTTGCATCTTCGGGCCAATCGGTGATGCGCACAATTGCTTTATCGCCTGTCACGCCCCCTTTCAGTCGGTTGCGAGGAATAATAATGTCCGTTGCCAAAAATTTGGAATCGGTCAACAGATAGCCATAGTGCTTATTGTCTACTTGCAATGCACCAATGAACACCTGATCGTTGCTCTCTACGATTTCAAGCACTTGCGCTTCAGGCTCGACGCCCTTTATACGCGCCGAGACAATTACTTTAACCTTGTCGCCATTGAGCGCATGTTTTGAATTGCGTTCAGCCACGAATATCGCCTCATCATCGCCATCGATAATCACACTATTTTTGCCATTACTACGACGCACAAACACCCCGGTGGCAACGTTGCCGCGTTTGGGTATCTTATACTTCCCGGGAGTGACTTCAATCAATTCTCCATCAAACTCCAACTCAGCCAGTCGCATTGCTATTGCTTTTAGCAATTGCGGCGACTGCGCCCCCAACGCATAGGCGACTTGCTTATAATTAAATGTATTGTTGCCTTGCTGGTTAATGAAACCATCAATTTGCTCATACAATTCCTTAATTGCCGAGCGACGTCCTTTCTTGGATGTTGCCATGCTTATGTAGTTAATAGGGTTGTTATCAACAGTCAACTATCGTATCCGATAGTCAATGCAATAATTACGCGTCGATATTGGCGTAGTTGGCATTTTCTTCAATAAAGTCACGACGAGGAGCCACATCTTCACCCATGAGCATGGAGAATATACGGTCAGCCTCTGCCGCATCACGAATATTCACCTGCTTAAGCATACGTTCTGCCGGAGACATTGTAGTGTCTCTAAGTTCTTGTGCACTCATTTCGCCAAGACCTTTATAACGCATCACCTTTGTTCCCTGACCATACTTGTCGATAAATGCCTGAACCTGAGCTTCAGTCCAACAATATTCTTCAACTTTTCCTCGTGTGCACTTGTACAATGGAGGAGTCGCAAGATACAAATATCCATTTTCGATGATAGGACGCATGCGACGGAAGAAGAATGTCATCAACAGCGTTGCTATGTGAGCGCCATCGACATCGGCATCAGTCATGATAATTATCTTGTGATAAGCCAATTTCTCCAAATTGACAGCCTTGGGATCTTCTTCGGTTCCTATTGTCACACGCATGGCGCGGAACAAACTGGTGATTTCTTGGTTGTCAAAGATTTTATGATCCATGGCCTTCTCCACATTGAGAATCTTGCCTCGCAATGGAAGTATGGCCTGGAATGTACGGTCACGGCCTTGCTTTGCAGTACCGCCTGCCGAGTCTCCCTCGACTATAAACAATTCACAATCCTCAGCTGTTCGCGATGAACAATCAGCCAATTTGCCGGGGAGTCCGCCTCCACAAAGAGGTGATTTGCGTTGTACATTCTTTCGTGCATTATATGCGGCATGGCGTGCCGTAGCCGCAAGTATCACCTTGTCAACAATCAACTTGGCTTGACGAGGATGTTCCTCAAGATAGTTGCGTAATGCATCGCTCACAGCGGTCTGCACAGCACCAATCACTTCACTGTTGCCAAGCTTGGTTTTGGTCTGTCCCTCAAATTGAGGCTCCATAACCTTTACCGATACTACAGCCGTCAACCCCTCTCGGAAGTCTTCGGGAGAGACGTCGACTTTGACCTTTTCCAACATCTTTGAGTCTTCGGCATATTTTTTCAACGTCATCGTTAAGCCTCGGCGAAATCCGGTGAGGTGTGTACCTCCTTCAATCGTATTGATGTTGTTTACAAACGAATAAACATTTTCATTGTAAGTCGTATTGTAAGTCAAAGCCACTTCTACCGGAATGCCCTGACGCTCTGTATTGAGATGTATTACATCTTCTATCAAAGACTCCTTGCTTGAATCGATATATTGCACAAACTCCTCAAGCCCGGTTTCGCTATGAAACACTTCTCGACGAGGATTTCCAGTTTCATCTACATTACGCAAATCGGTAAGGCTCAACGTGATACCGGCATTCAAAAATGCCAAATCACGTAGACGATTTGCCAACGTGTTATAATCATATACGGTCACCGTAAATATCGACTTATCAGGAAGGAATGTCACAGAAGTACCTGTATCTTGGCAGTCGCCTACGACCTTCAACTCAGTAGTCGGTTTTCCACAAGAATATTCCTGCATGTAGATTTTACCATCACGACGCACCTCGGCACGCAAATAGGTCGACAATGCATTAACGCAACTCACGCCTACACCATGTAGACCACCCGAAACTTTGTATGAGCCTTTGTCAAATTTACCACCTGCATGCAACACAGTCAACACCACCTCGAGAGCGCTCTTATGCTCCTTTTCGTGCATATCAACCGGGATACCACGACCGTTATCTATTACTGTTATCGAATTATCAACATTAATGGTAACATCGATATGAGTTGCATAGCCGGCCAACGCCTCATCTATAGAGTTGTCGACTACCTCATACACCAAGTGATGCAATCCTTTTGCACTTATATCACCAATATACATTGCAGGGCGCTTGCGCACTGCCTCCAAGCCTTCGAGCACTTGAATATTACTGGCACTATACTCTTCTTGTTCTGCCATAGTTATAGTAGATTATCCTGTTTTATTTCAATCAATATTGCCTTATTGTAAAACTCGCCCACACGACCTAGCGTATGCCCACAATAGAGCAAACAAAGATACATATTTTTTTGCAGGCAGGCAAATTTTAAGTCGACTACTTATTTATCGTTTTTGCATACTTTTCCACTCATAGAATCGGTTTTTTGTTAAAATTTCGTGCAAACTATTGCACATCTCGTCAAAAGGACCTACCTTTGCAACGCAATTTAAAAATCGGGGTGTAGCTCAGCCAGGTTAGAGTACGCGTCTGGGGGGCGTGTGGTCGGAAGTTCGAATCTTCTCACCCCGACTTAAGACAAGAGACATAGGAATCAGCGCCCATGTCTCTTTTTTTTACACCCACACAACGCATTCGCTAACACAGGGAGTGACATTTTGCAACACAACACACTATTTAACACAACTGCGCCAAGCGTTTCAAAAACAATTTACTATATTTGACGCCAAACTTAAACCTAAACAATGATTAACAATGCAACAAAATAGCATCACGCCCAACCCCATCGCCGCACACATCGGCAAATCGGCAATTGAATTTACCAAAGACGACATCGTAAGATACATACATGAAAACGGCATCAGAATGATTAATTTTATGTATCCCGCCGCCGATGGCCGACTCAAAACCCTAAACTTTGTAATAACCAGTGACAACCACCTTGACTCCATTTTGACTTGTGGCGAACGTGTTGATGGGTCAAGTCTGTTCCCATTCATAGAGGCAGGCAGCAGCGACCTTTACGTAGTACCTCGCTTTCGCACAGCCTTTCTTGACCCTTTTGCCGAGATTCCCACTGTAACAATGCTTTGTTCCTACTTTGACAAAGACGGCAACCCACTCGAGAGTTCACCCGAGCACACGCTCTACAAGGCGTGCAAAGCATTTCGCGATGTCACCGGCATGGACTTCCAAGCAATGGGAGAATTGGAATATTATGTAATAGCACCTGACGACGGCACATTTACCGCCACCGACCAACGAGGTTACCACGAATCCGCTCCATTTGCCAAATTTAACGACTTCCGCACAAAATGCATGGCTATGATAGCACAAGCCGGCGGACAAATCAAATATGGGCATTCTGAAGTTGGCAATTTTTCAATCGACGGGAAAATATACGAACAGAATGAGATTGAATTTCTACCCGTGAATGCCGAAGACGCCGCCAACCAACTTGTTATAGCAAAGTGGATTATCCGTAATCTCGCCCGTAAATCGGGATACAATGTAACATTTGCCCCAAAAATCACGACAGGGAAAGCCGGGTCGGGATTGCACATACACATGCGCATAGTTAAAGATGGGAAAAACCAGATGCTGTCAAACGGACAACTGTCGGAAACTGCTCGAAAAGCCATCGCCGGAATGATGGAACTTGCTCCGGCAATAACAGCGTTTGGCAACACCAACCCTACTTCATATTTTCGCCTGGTACCTCATCAAGAAGCGCCCACCAACGTTTGCTGGGGCGACCGCAACCGTTCGGTGTTGGTAAGAGTTCCTTTGGGATGGACCGCCAAAGCCGACTTATGTCGCTTGGCCAATCCTCTTGAAGCTCCATCAACCTATGACACATCACAAAAACAGACCGTAGAAATGCGTTCTCCCGATGGCTCCGCCGACCTATACCATCTCATTGCCGGTCTTGCCGTAGCATGCCGACACGGCTGGGAGATGGACAATGCTTTGGAATTAGCCGAAAAAACATATGTCAATGTGAACATACACGATAAAGCAAACGCCAATAGACTTGCATCATTAAAGCAACTGCCCGATAGTTGCGCCGCCTCGGCTGATTGCCTTGAAATGCAACGCGATGTGTTTGAATCGCACGGCGTATTCAGTCCTGCGACAATCGACGGCATCATCAAACGCCTTCGAGGCTATAACGACCGCACTCTACGCAAAGACATCGGAAATGACCCATCGGAAATGCTTTCTATTGTAAACAGATATATTAATTGCGGATAGTCTACCGGAATTTTACATTAAATTCAACCACATACTTGTAAAATTCACTATCTTTGTAAAAACTAATAAACCGATTGATATATGTCAATACTGAAAGAAGGCAAAAAAATAGCTATCTGCAGCGACCACGCAGGATATGAACTCAAATGCATCATAGAAGGTTATCTTGAGTCCCAAGGCATTGAATATTGCGATTTTGGCACATTCAGTGCCGATAGTTGCGACTACCCCGACTTTGCCCACCCTTGTGCACAAGCCGTCGAGTCGGGACTTGCCTATCCCGGAATAGGCATTTGCGGCAGCGGCAATGGCATCAACATGACCCTAAACAAGCATCAAGGCATACGCTCCGCTTTATGTTGGGATGTAGAGTTGGCTCGTCTTGCTCGTGCTCACAACGACGCCAACGTTTTGGTGATGCCGGCTCGTTTCATAGAGCCAACCGTAGCTTTGGCTATCGTTGATGAATTTTTGAATACCAATTTTGACGGGGGGCGTCACCAAGCTCGCATAGACAAAATTCCAACAAAATAGAGTGTTATAGCACACTTCTGATTATTGTTTGAAGAAACTTCACATAATAACCCATGCATCTATCAAAGTAACTGCTCGATGATGCGTGGGTAATGTTCATATTCAAGTTTATGCACTCTCTCAGCGAGCAGTTCTACCGTGTCACATACCAACACCGGGCACTTGGCTTGAAATAAGATCTCACCTCCATCCACATCTGCCGTCACGCGATGTATCGTGATTCCCGACTCCGCCTCTCCACTTTCAAGAACTGCTTGATGCACATGCTTTCCCCACATGCCTCTACCGCCGTGACGAGGCAACAACGACGGGTGAATATTCACGATGCGCTGATCATAGGCTTTCAATATCGGCATGGCAATGTAACATAGAAATCCGGCAAGCACTACAAAATCCGCTCCTAAATTCCTAAGCCTCGTAATTATTATTTCTCCATCAGCCCATTCTTCTCGCGAGAATGTTTCAGTCGGGATTCCCAACTTGGCCATTCGCGTATGTACTTGAGCATCGCTCCTATTGGACAACACTGCTACAACAGCCACGTCTTTATTTTGTGCAAAATAATTTACGATTGCTTCGGCATTTGTTCCACTTCCCGATGCAAATATCACAATCCGTTTCATCTATTAAAACTTCTGCATGTCGACAAGGCGCTTGTAATGACGATTCAAGGCCAATAATTCTTCATGTGTTCCCGATTCTACAATACGTCCTTCATGCATCACGCATATAATATCGGCATTTTTGATTGTTGACAAACGGTGAGCGATAACCAACGTCGTACGATTACGCATCAATCGCTCAAGAGCTTCTTGAACCACCTTTTCACTTTCGCTGTCAAGAGCCGACGTCGCTTCATCAAGAATCAAAATAGGCGGATTTTTAAGTATTGCCCGCGCTATCGATACTCGTTGACGCTGACCACCCGACAATCGGCATCCCCTGTCTCCTATACAAGTATCATAGCCATCTTCCGATGCCACTATAAACTCATGAGCATTGGCTATCTTAGCGGCCTCAACCACTTGTTGCATTGTAGCATCCTTTACTCCAAAGGTAATGTTGTTATAAAACGAATCATTAAACAATATCGCTTCTTGGTTGACATTACCCATCAATGCGCGCAAATCGTATACCTTCATATCACGCACATCCACACCGTCAATCTTTATTGCTCCCTTGTCTACATCATAAAAACGTGGCAATAAATCTGCCAATGTAGATTTGCCCGAGCCCGACTGCCCGACTATAGCCACAGTTGCTCCGGCCGGAACATGCAACGTCACATTGTCGATAACCGGCACCTGACTGTAACTGAATGTGACATTTTCATAATCGATTACGCCTTTCAAATCGGTAATTTGGCGAGGGTTCGCCGGATCTTTTATCGGATTATCTGCATTGAGAATCCTATCGACACGTTCCATCGACGCCAGTCCTTTCTGTATCGAATACACGGCTTTAGAAAGATCCTTTGCCGGGTTGATAATACTATAAAATATCACCATATAATAGATAAACAACGGAGCATCTATCGACGAAGTTCCTCCTACAATCAACGTTCCCCCAAACCACAGCACTATGGCGATTGCCATGGTCCCCAAAAATTCACTCATCGGATGAGCCAAAGCCTGACGACGAGCGACGCTATTACTTATGCGATAAAACGTCTGATTTTCACGATGGAATCGACTTTTAACCTTATTTTCGGCATTGAACGCCTTGATAATACGCAATCCGCCAAGAGTCTCTTCGATATTTGACATCAACACGCCCCACTGCGTTTGTCCTTCAAAAGATTGACGCTTCAGACGTTTTCCGACACGTCCCATAACCAATCCGGCCAATGGCAATAGCACAAGCACAAACACCGTCAACTGCCAAGAAATGGTTATCATCATGACCAAGCATACAATAATCATTATAGGATTTTTAAACAGCATATCAAGCGATGCCATTATCGAATTTTCAATTTCTGCCACGTCTCCGGTCATACGAGCCATCACATCGCCTTTGCGAGCATCAGTAAAAAAAGATATTGGCAAACAAGTTATCTTATCATACATAAAGTTGCGTATATCTCTGACAATTCCGGAGCGCATAGGCACAATGAAATAAGAACTCAAATAAGTGGTGCCGGTCTTCAAGGCCGTCATAAACACGAGCAATGCCGCCAATCCGGCAAGGGCGCCACTTTGCCCCCACTGCTCAATCATCACTTGTGTATAATAGTAAAAATTATTTATCGCAACATCTTTTGCCGAGCCGCTTCCCCATTCCATAAAAACGTATTCGACATCCTTGATTTTAAAAAGCATTTCAAGAATGGGGATAATTACTGCAAACGAGAAAAGCGTCAAAAACGACGCAAGTATATTAAATACAATATTTAATGCAAGATACCTCTTGTAAGGAGGTACAAAACGCCTTACTATCTTAAAAAAATCTTTCATGGCTGCAAAGATACGACATTTTCCCAAATACCTTTGCAGTCCATGAAAGTTAAACTATCTACATGCGATATTTCACGCACTATTTATACTATTTCACCATCTCACAACCGGCCAAGCGATAACGCTTAACGCTATTTTTGCCCTGCCGTTGCATCTTTGCCTTGCCTTTTGTTGTAGAAAAATTTACAACATTATATTTCCCCGAAAGATAGTCAAGGCTTACGCCATCATCCTCATATAATCTACATTCTCCAGTCTCTGCTCCATATACTTTGCAAGTGATATCAAAGACTGTTTCGGGAGTCACACATTGTACGGGAGCTGCCAATGGCAACACTGCCCCTTTCTTAACATACAGCGGCAATTGATCATACTCTGTAGTTACTTCATATTCGCGTCCGCCCTCATATACTACATTATTATTAAAGTCATACCATGTTCCATCAGGGAAATAAACCTTACGCGATTTACCCGGAGCATGTATCGGAGCTGCCATCAGCACATCGCCTATCATGTATTGATCACTTATTTCAAGTGTTTTTTTATCGGTCGGATAATCCATCAACAACGGGCGGAAAGGAGGCGTACCATCAAGATGATACTTATAGAACGCGCTATAAATATATGGCAACAATTGCATTCTCATTTCAATCAAAGTACGAGCATAATTTTCATACTCGGTAGCCTCCGGAAGAAACTCTCCGCGCTCATTTTTGCCTCGATCAAACTGCAACCACGGTGCATACTGCAAATACCAAGCATTTACCATAGCCTGTGGAGACAATATGGTAGTCTGTAAACGATGAAAGAAATCATCAGCCGAGCCGGCTTCGCGCACTTCAGGGCACCACAATAATCCGCCAAAAGCCGCATTACACAAAGCCTGAATATACTCACGATGATTGTATGTGTCACTATAAAGCACAGCCGATCGCGATGACATAAACAATCCCGACGCACGATAGTCATGATAAGTGCGTCGATTTTGCTCTCTATATATACCATCAACGACATCAAGATACAGAGCGCCAAAGAGTTGATGCATGCGCTCGCCATCTAAGCCCGAAGGGAATTGTGTAATATCAGGGAAACACCATGTTGCCGAAGCATACGAAATATTAGAGTTGTCACACTCATCAAGTTTAAATCCCGACACTCCTTCTGCGACCAATCCACTATGATATTTTGCAAAAATGCCACGAGCCTGAGCAGTCAAAAAGTCAGGCACAACGCCTCCCCACACTACAAAGTCACCCGAATAAGGCTCAATATCCTTGCGTATAGGCGATGATGGATGCACATAGGCATGTTCCCACAAGTTAACCTTATACCCCATTTTGTTTAAATCAGTAAGCATATCGGCATGTGTTGGGAAGCGTTCATCACTCCATTTATAGGAACAAGAATATGCTGCAGTCTGCCATCCCGGTTCGAGTCCAAGCACATCACATGGAATAGACTTTTCACGGAAATAATTAGCAAATCGCATAACCGAATCTTGCACTGCATCACCCTTAACACGATACTTAAATCCAAGTCCCCACATTGGTGGCACACAACCTCCGCCAGAAAGAAGGTTATAACGTTTCACTACATCAATGAGTTCTGGTCCGGTAATTACAAACACTTCTATTCCTTTTGCCCCTGGTATATCTACATAGACGCGACCGCCACCGCCTCCTTGATTGCGATACAAGTCATCAGTTGTTGTCGCTATTTTTTTATCCTTGTCTGACAGCACACCGACAAATGCATCATTCTTCCAGTTGCTTCCACACAAAAAGGTTGTGTAACGAGCCGTATTGACCAAAACGCCATAACCTTTTGTCGATACATAAAATGGTTGCGGTGCATGAGTATACCCAAGTCCATTGAGGGGATTATCATTGACTTTTGGAGTTTTTCGCAAACCACGTTGCTTAAAAGTTTCTATTTGCAAACCAAATCCATAAAGTTCCTCTCCATCAGTTAATGGGATTTCAACCTTACAACCCCTATCCGTTATAAATATTTTCAAATCATTAATGTCAAAAGGCAATTTGCCCTCCGGAAGCTGAGCCATTGCCTCCACTTTAGGATTTCCCCCAAAGATTTCATACGGGGTATATTTATCAACTTCACCTTTTTGCAATTTAATAACTCCGGGAGCTATCTCAGTCTGCGCAAAAACCGACAATGCAACCGCTGCCATCGTAAAAAAAGACAATAGTCTGACTTTTCTATTCATATTTGTATTATAATATTTATGATTTTATTTAAAAGAGTATTTCCAATAACCAACCCACTAAAGCATATCTTTTTATTTTTTGATAAAAATACTTAATTTTGTCGATAAGAATCTTTTTTAGTCATTTCTTTAGGTATATCATGCCCCTTTGCAACCAATATTCTCCAGATAAAATCGACCGCATATGGCTTGACCTTGATGATACCTTATGGGATTTCAAGGCCAATTCATTGCAATCCCTTTCCGAGTTATACGATGTTTACGGTCTTGAGCGTTACTATCAGTCAGTAGATCATTGGCGCAATGCCTACTTAAAGCTCAACCATCAACTTTGGGACCTATATGGGCACGGGCACATTACCAAAGACACGTTGATGCATGACCGTTTTTATAAGCCTCTAAACGAAGCCGGAGTTCCCGATTCTGAGAATTTATGGGAAATTTTCAGCAACGAATACCTTGATCGGCTTGCTCGACAGACTAAACTTGTCGACGGGGCGCGCCAACTTCTCGACCACATACACCGACAAGGTTATGCTACCGGAATGCTATCTAATGGATTTAAGGAAGTACAATTTCGCAAGCTCAACAACTCAGGGCTGACCAACGATATTGACATAGTCATACTCAGTGACGACATCGGCATCAACAAACCCGACAAACGACTGTTTGACCATGCCCTATCAGTTGTTGGAGAACGGCCGGAGCGCAGTCTACTCATAGGGGACAACCCCGACACCGACATTTGTGGAGCGCTTAATGCCGGATGGCATGCAATTTTTTTCGACCGCGAAAATCACGGCGACATAGACAATTGCATGCGCGTCACCTCGCTCCTCGATATAATCAAAATAATATAACCCGATGTTGTTTATATTGATTACTTGCCTTTTCGTGCTCCTTGTAGTATGGAAAGTGTGGACATCATCGCCAATAAATATTGGCAAACTCGGAGAAACTCGTGTTGCAATAAAGCTTGACCGCTTACCGAAAGGATATATTACCATAAATGACGTTTTATTACCAACCCACGCAGAACTACACAAATAGACCATCTGGTGATTTCTCAGTACGGCATCTTCGTAATCGAAACCAAAAATTATAAAGGATGGATACTGGGGCACGAAAACTCAGAATACTGGACCCAAAGCCTTATCGGTCGCAGCTGGATAAATCATAAACACAATTTTCGAAACCCCATTAAGCAAAACGATTCTCATGTAAAAGCCTTAAAAAGACTGTTGAAAGATATCGGAGACTTCAAAATCATTCCGATTATTGTTTTTTCTGACAATGCGACTCTCAAAACAACAACACCATACAACACCGTAATAAATTGGTCTCAACTACGTTCTACTATTTTGGCTCATCACACCAAATGCATATCTATCACGGATTTACCCAAAATAATCAAACAAATCGACCTTGCAAATGTGACCAATCAAGTTAGCAGAAACAATCATGCCATATACGTGCAATCAATACAACACAAAAAAGAGATTGCATTGGATAATTTCAATTGTCCGAAATGCGGACATCCATTGACTGAGCGATACGGTATAAATGGCCAATTTATAGGTTGCACCAATTATCCAAAATGCAAGTTTACCACACAAAAACTATCGCACATAAACAATAGCTAAGCCAAACATTCATGGACACTACAAATTATGGTGCTACAATTAACTCTATGAAAAACGCCCGTCAATAGCAACGATAGTAATGCCTTATCTAATATCTAAAATCTTTTACCGAACAATTGACTATACCAGCTCTATTTTGTAGCATCGGCAATACCGCGCAGATAACCTATCGATTCGGCAACTCCAGGATGTGGATTATGAGCATTTTTCTCGAACTCCAATGACACAACTCCTTTATAATCAATCTGACGCAAAACATTAACAATGGGGCGGAAGTCCATTACTCCACGACCCATCTCCCATGTTTGTCCATTTTTTGATGGTTCGGTTACATCTTTTATATGGATGTCAAAAATCCAATTCTTATACTTCTTAATATCTTTGATTATATCCTCGCCCATACGAACAGAGTGTCCAAGATCCATGCAACAACCGACACCATTTTCAATATTTTTAAACACCTCTACTACTTTAGAGATATTGGGGAATGGCTGACCATCAGGGCCATGAGTATGAACCGCCACTTTGATACCGGTCTCTTTCACCTTCTTAATTATGTAGTCAGCAAGATCATATGTAGGAACTCCTATAAACATTTTTGCCCCATAACGCTTGGCATAGGCAAAAGCATTATCAGCATCAGCTTCGGTATGCATGTAAATCGGGCCTAGAATATAAGGGTCAACACCATACTCTTTACATTTGGTTTTAAATGCCTCCATCTGCTCCTCCGTCGAGTTAAGCGGCAACCACCAATCTTTGACAGATAGATACTTTACATTCATGCCTTTGAGGAATTCCAGAGTCTGATCAATCTCATAGTTGCGATATGTAAATCCGGCCACACCGATTTTGAAGTCATCCGAGCCCCTATATCCATTAACAATCTGTGCTACAGCAGACATCATAAACGACTGGGCAATCACCAACAACAATACTTTAAAAACTTTTTTCATGGATAGTAATTTAAAAAAAATCAATATAAATCTATTTATCGGACAAAATTATTTGTGACGCCACCATCGTTTTATCCTTACCACCCCTTCTTTACCCAATATCAACAAGGCCGAATATTGAGCAGTCTTGGCTAAGCCGAAAAAAACGACCCACAACACACCTTTAGTCGTGGCACTAATCGGCAAAGAAAACTGGATAAACGAAATTGCATAAAATACTATACAAAACACCAGCACAATCAAGCCGGTACGAAACGATAGCCCTGAGAGCCATTGTTTCAAATGCGATAACACGATTTTTACATTCATTTACGCCAAAGTTAGCAAATTTTTTGTTAATATTGCATAAGGGACTCATTAATAGCCAAAAAATCAACAGCCCCCAAAAAATCTAATTGCAATTCCACCGATTTACACTATCTTTGCAACTAAATTTATCACAACACATAATCAACACAACAGATGATCAGCATTTCCAAACGTGTAGAATCTCTGGCACCTTCGCAAACACTTGCGATGTCGCAAAAGAGTAATGAGTTGAAAGCTCAAGGTATTGACGTAATCAACCTCTCTGTAGGCGAACCCGACTTCAACACTCCCGACCACATAAAAGACGCAGCGAAACAAGCCGTCGATAATAACTTTACGTTTTACTCTCCGGTTCCGGGGTATATGTCGCTTCGTAAAGCAATAGTGGACAAATTGAAAAAAGAAAACGGATTGGACTACGCTCCTGAGCAAATAGTTGTATCGGGAGGAGCAAAACACTCGTTGTGCAATGTCATACAAGCAATAATCAACCCCGGCGACGAAGTCATAATACCCACTCCAGCTTGGGTAAGTTACGTCGAAATGGTACATCTGGCTGAAGGGAAAAACGTACTTGTTCCGGCAACTATCGAACAAGACTTTAAAATCACTCCCAAACAATTGCGCGATGCCATAACCGACCGCACTCGCCTTATAATAATATGTTCACCATCCAATCCTACCGGAAGTGTATATACTCATGATGAATTAAAAGCACTCGTTGATGTACTGAAAGATTATCCCGATATTCTCATCCTCGCTGATGAAATATATGAGCACATCAACTTTACCGGCTCATTCACATCTCTGGCGTCATTCCCTGAAATCGCCGAACGTACATGTATTGTCAATGGGGTCTCCAAAGCTTATGCAATGACCGGATGGCGTATTGGTTTTATTGCAGCTCCACTGTGGCTTGCTAAGGCTTGCAACAAATTGCAAAGCCAATACACCTCAGGAAGTTCGTCAATAGCACAAAAGGCAGCCGAAGCAGCCTATTCCGGCCCACAAGATTGCATTGAAGAGATGCGCAAAGCTTTTGAACGCCGTCGCGACCTCGTTGTGAAACTTGCAAGCGAAATTCCCGGATTGAAAGTCAATCAGCCTCAAGGAGCGTTCTACTTATTCCCCGAAGTGTCAAGCTACTTTGGAAAACGATATGGCAACCACGTAATAAACACCGATGACGACTTGGCCATGTATCTACTTGAAGAAGGGCACGTTGCCACAGTTTCCGGGACAGCGTTCTGCATGCCGGGTTACATACGTCTCAGCTACGCCACAAGCGATGACAACATCCGTGAGGCCATGAAACGCATAGCTGATGCTCTTGCCAAACTGCAATAACAAGTAAATGAGACAAAATGACTCTACGACATACATGCGTCTATTGTTGGTAGCAATTATTGCTTCCATTTTAGCCGCATGCGCTTCCATTGGCCGCCCAACGGGAGGAGAATATGACATAGAGCCGCCAAAATACGTCACAAGCAATCCCTTGCCTCGATCTACAGGTCACAACGGCAACCGCATCACTATCGACTTCAACGAAAATATAAAAGTTGAAGATGCAATAAACAAAGTTGTAGTTTCTCCGGCTCAAAAAGCCATCCCCAAAATTTCGGCAAACGGTCGCAGGCTTACTATCGACATACAAGACTCGTTAGTTCCCAACACGACCTACACAATAGATTTTTCCGATGCCATACGCGACTTAAACGAAAGCAACGAACTTGATGGTTTTGCAATAGACTTTGCAACAGGCGATTCCATCGATTCTTTGCGCATATCGGGAATGATATTTGAGGCACGCACACTCGAACCGGCACAAGGCATGATCGTAGGGGTATATAGCAACTTGTCAGACACCGCCATAACCACATTGCCAATGGAGAGAATTGCAAAAACCAACCAACTTGGGCAGTTCACCATAAGAGGCATAAAACCGGGGACATACCGATTATTTGCAGTTAATGACATCAACCGCGACTATCATTGGGATCGGTCGGAAGACGTAGCCTTTTACGATTCTCTGATAGTCCCATCGGTCATACCTAAATCAGTCAATGATACGCTCAAAACCCATGACGGACTAAACGACTCGATTGTAGTACGCCACGGAGTGGAATTTTTGCCCAACGACATATTATTGACTTGGTTTAATGAAGGATATAAAGCTCAGTATCTTCAAGATTATTCACGCGAAGAACGGCGCAAACTCACAATACAGTTTGCGGCACAAAGTGACACACTGCCTTCAATAACTTTGCTCAACGAGCCTCGACAAGGCTACAACATCGAGAAATGGGCCATACTCAGCCGCAGTGAAAACAATGACACGCTCAACTACTACATAACCGACACATTGGTATCTAATTTAGACACCTTAAAACTGGCGCTGAGGTATCTGCGCACTGACACATTGCAAAATCTCACATGGGGCGACGATACAATCAGAGTCATATATAAAGCGCCTAAAGTCAACACTAAAGAACTCGAGAAAAAGAAGAAAAAAGAGGAAGAACGCAAAGCCGAAGAACGAAAGAAGTTTGAAGAACTTGGTGACTCCTTGGCTCTTGATTCGCTCGACAGCATAGCCTCAATACCTCCAATACCGCAATTGACACATATTGACATCAAGGCTAAATCGGGAACCACCCAAGACGTAAATCTACCTATATATATTGAGTTTAACCAGCCTATAGACACAATCATACGCCAAGGGTTGCATTTTGAGCAATTACGCGACACACTCTGGGATACCATAGCCATGCCTGACTTCAAAATGGTTAACAGCCATAACCGCATGCTTTACAACTTCAACCACCAATGGGAGCCGGCTACAAAATATAGATTTACCATAGACTCGGCTTGCGTCGTTGGAGCATATAATGAATGGAATACTCCCTTCAAACATGAGTTTACAACTCGCGCACTCGAAGACTACTCGGCCTTATTCCTTAATATATCAGGTGTTGATAGTTGTGGAATAGTAGAATTGCTTGGCTCCGACGACAAAGTCATACGCACAGCACCTGTTGAAAATGGCTCAGCGGCAATCGAATATTTGCAACCGGCGACCTATTATCTAAGACTTTACATAGATCGCAACCGCAATGACAAATGGGATACCGGTAGTGTCAACGAGATGACACAACCCGAAGAAGTATATTATTACCCTAAAAAGATTACATTAAAAAAGAACTGGGATGTAGAGCAGTCATGGAACATTGACGAATTGCCCATAGACCACCAGAAACCTACCGAGATAAAGAAAAACAAGCCCAAGGAAAAGAAACGCAGGCGCAACCCCGACGGAACCTATGTAGACGATAGCAACCAAAGCGAAAACGGATACAATGAGGAGGAAGAAGATGACTATTACGATGACAACAACGCATTTGGTCCGGCCGGAAGTCGCAACTCTTTTGGAAACACCGGCGCTTTTAACCGCCTTGGAGGCCTACATTAATACATCACAACTCCGACTTTAAAATCAAACGAAATGGGAGCATGCAATCTTGAAAAAGAACTCATCAAAGAGCCTCGCTTATGCCACCTTGCGCTACGATTGAGTGACGAGGCGTTGCATGTCATGATATACAATCCCATAGAGGACAACTCTCTAATCTATAGAGAAATTTCATTCGGTAATGTGGCTCTCACTCAATTAAAGGCATTTGAAGAAGCCGTATACGATAATCCGGTTTTGCTTAGCGACTTCAAACACATCGACATCATCGTTGATACCCCACACTATGTCATTGTGCCTACAGAATTAGCGGAAGACACACATCTGATCGATGCCATAGTTGCCAAGTCATTGCCCGAAGTAGAAGGAGATATAATTGAATGCCCTATCGATGCACAGAAAGCCACGCTCTTGATGGTCCTGGACACCAATTTAGTCGGGTTTATGCGTCGCACGTTCAACAACCCCGGCATCAGTCACAATCTCGTGCCTCTGTGCAAATATTTTTATTACAAACATCGATGGAACAACACCGGCCGCATGTTTGCTAATTTAAGTTCAAAACGCCTTGACTTAATCGTTTTCGGCCCAGATCGGCTACGCATGGCCAATTCGTTTACCTACCGAGATCCTATGGATGCTGCATACTACATCCTTTCGTGCCGAAACTCTCTGGGACTGAATGCCGAAACCGATGAGATGCTACTCGCCGGCGACTGTAAGTCGCGCGACATCCTTACTCCCATACTGCGAAAGTACCTTGGCTACGTCATGCCCGAAGTATTTCCTTCGACAATGTTCAAAGCCGGAAAAGATGCAATGCTTGCTCCATTTGATTTGATAGTTATACCATTATGCGAATAATCAGAGGAAAATACGGTCGTCGACGTTTCGACGTTCCTAACAATATTTCAGCTCGTCCGACAACCGACTTTGCACGAGAAAACCTATTTAATGTACTTGAAAACATTGTCGATTTTGACGGGATGTCGGCTTTAGATTTGTTCGCCGGCACCGGAGCCATTTCTTTTGAATTTTTATCAAGAGGTTGTGCTCCCGTCACCGCTGTCGAGAAAGCAAATACCCAATATAATTTTATCAAAAAAGTCGCACAACAACTCAATGAACAAAATTTAAGGTTAATCAAAGGGGATGTGTTTAAATTTATAGAAACATGCAACACTAAATTTGATCTAATATTTGCAGACCCTCCTTACGATTTACCTCGTTTTGACGAAATACCCAATTTGCTACTGAACTCGGCAATGCTTAAACATGGGACAATCATAATCATAGAGCATTCAAAAGCCTATGATTTCTCAACACTTCCACATTTTACAAATCGGCGCACATACGGATCGGTAAACTTCTCTATCTTCGAAATCTCATAATAATCTTAGAGACAATCAACGATGGCATGGCAAGGTGACACATTTTAAATGTAATTTTCATTGACGCCACCAACTGTTTTTGGCAACATTACCACAAAAAAAGAGCGAAACTGTATGCTTCGCTCCTAGTGACCCCGGAGAGGCTCGAACTCTCGACCCAATGATTAAGAGTCATTTGCTCTACCAACTGAGCTACGGAGTCATCGTTTTCTTAATTGCGATGCAAAGGTAGTGCAAATTTTGAAACCGGCAAAATTTTTCCCTATTTTTTTATTTAAGTATCTCCAAAAATGCTGAAAACTTTTTTAAGTTTTTGCATCAATGACTTGCATGCTACAATTATTTATTATACCTTTGCACAGAAATAGAATAGGGGTATTAGCTCATCTGGCTAGAGCGCGACACTGGCAGTGTCGAGGTGAGCGGTTCGAGTCCGCTATACTCCACTAAAAATATTAACGTCTCGGCTTATACCAACTATGCCGAGACATTTTTTTAGCATGTAGACATTCAAAATACGATAAAAAGAGCAGTTTTTTGTCCTCAATTTTTGTTAATAATATAATTTGGCGTATTTTTGTGAATATATATATAGCGCAAGCAGATAACAATGAAAGTTAAAATACATCGCGAAGGGCTCAACATACTACTTATATTGCTCGGCATCTTGTTGGTGATAAACATTCCCGCATGGTTGTTTATCCGTCCGATAGCCGTGCCCGTAGTGTTTTCAGCCATTTCAACAATTATCTATCTGCTTGTCATCAACTTCTTTCGCTCTCCTCGTCGTACATTCCGAGGAAATCGAGACCTTGTAGTTGTAGCCTCGGCAGATGGTCAAGTTGTTGCATTGGAAGAGACCACCGAGACCGAATATCTCAATTGCCGTTGCATGCAACTATCAATATTCATGACAGTGCTAAATGTACATGCCAATTGGTTTCCTGTAGACGGGGAAGTCCTATATGTCAAGCATCATTCCGGACGATTCCGCGCTGCCTGGTTGCCAAAATCAAGCACTGAAAATGAGCGTTCAACCATAGTTATACGAGCCACCAACGGAGCCAAAGTTTTGGCGCGTCAAGTTGCCGGAGCATTAGCACGACGCATAGTTACTTATGCTGAAGTTGGCGAGAACGCATCGATTGAAAATCACATGGGATTTATAAAATTCGGTTCGCGAGTCGACATATATCTGCCTCTCGACACGGAGATACTTGTAAAAATAGGCGACAAGACAATAGGTGGCATAACCGAAGTTGCTCGTCTCAAACCACAACAAGAACAAGCATAATGATACACAATATAAAATCAGCCATACCCAACCTGATTACAAGTCTAAACTTGTTATCGGGCTGCTTGGCTTGCATTTTTGCATTTCGCGGAACAGAGTCAATTGGTGTGTTTACCGGCTATGAATGGGCATACCTGTTTATCGCCATAGCCGCCGTATTTGACTTTTGCGATGGAGCATCGGCACGCTTACTCCACGCCTATTCCCTATTGGGCAAAGAACTCGACTCACTTAGCGACTTAGTGAGTTTCGGACTAGCTCCATCCATGCTTGTTTTTAACACAATGAGCGATTACTCATCAGCTCAATGGCCGGCCTATATAGCATTGATAATCCCCATATTTGGCGCATTAAGGCTTGCTCGGTTCAATGTCGATAATCGGCAGACCACATCATTTATAGGCATGCCTATTCCGGCCAATGCAATCTTTTGGATTGGCATATGTGCATGGATTCACCAATTTGCATACCCCGGAGATATCCTCATGTCAATACTTGTCATAGGTTTTTCTGCGCTAATGGTGAGCCGATTGCGCATGTTCTCTCTAAAAATAAAGAGCTTTGCATTCACTGAGAACATTCGCCGGTATGCAGTTCTCGTTGGAGCGATATCTTTTCTCGCCGCAGAAGGGTTGCCGGGTCTCGCATGGAGCATTATACTTTATGTAATACTATCTGCCTTATCGCGTAAGCGCGACGAATAAAGGACGAAAAATTCATCAAAATGCTAAAGACTCTCCTTATAATAGCTCTATTGCTATTCCTATTTTGGCCATTAATACGCTTTATAATTATTATAAATCGTGCTCGCAAGCAATTTCATAATCAGCAACAAGCATTTCGCAATGCCTACAGCCATGAAGATGAAGAAAATAGCGAACGAACTCACCGAAAAATATTTAACAAAAACGATGGAGAATATGTCGAATATGAAGAACTGCCATCGACTTTGTCTGCAAACAACTCATCTTACGACAACTCAAACGACAACACAACTACAGACGATCCTCAGATAAGCGATGCTGAGTGGGAAGACATAAAGTAAACACGCATTGATGAATCTTGAAGAAATACATATCTTTTGCACATCACTGCCTCATGCTCAAGCCACAACTCCATTCGGCCCCGATGTAGTAGCATATAAAGTGGGAGGGCTCATGTTTGCTTGCATAAGCCTCGACCGTCCCGAGTGGGTTACGGTCAAATGCGACCCAACCATGGCTATAGAGCTACGAGAGCAACATCGTGGCATCGAACCGGCTTGGCACTTCAACAAGAAACATTGGAATCAAATAAACCTAACAGGATCTATTCACAAAGAAATGATCGAGCAACAAATTTTACATTCCTACGATCTTGTAGTTGCAAAATTACCTCGTGCCACACGTATTTTATTGGAATTATAGCATGAGCAAAAACTACACCTCCGACTTATTCCTCTTTTTGCAAGAACTCGAAGCTAACAATAATCGCCTTTGGTTTAACGCCAACAAAGAGAGATATAACGCACTGCGGAATGAATGGATTACCGACATTGACTCCCTAATAGCCCATATGTCCCAATGGGATGCAGACCTTGCATCACAAAACGCTTCAGACTGCATCTACCGCATATATCGCGACACACGGTTTTCGCCCGACAAGACACCCTACAAAACATACTTTTCTGCGGCTATCAGCCCTTGGGGACGTAAAACCAATCGCGCCGCCTATTATCTACAATTTGACATCAATCCCGAGCAAAGCGGTCTATATGGAGGGATATGGTGTCCCGACACAAGCATGCTAACCAAACTGCGCCACGCCATTGTCGACAACATTGAAGAGTGGGAAGAAATTGTCAATCAACCTGAAGTCACACACTACTTTCCCGGATGGATTGGCGCCCGTCTGGCTACAGCGCCAAAAGGGTGGAATCGCGACCATCCACAAATCAAGTATCTGCGGCTACGTGACTATGGCAAATTTCATCAATGCCCTCCAACGTTCTTCCACGACCACACATGGCCACAGCATGCAGCAGAATTATTTCATATTCTGAAACCTATCATAGATTTTCTCAACTACTCACTCGACGAAGAAATATAAAATTTTGCAATTGCCAACAAATCCAAAACGATAACAACCTCTCTCGTCCAAAAATCTTGACAAAACTTTGGATTCTTAAAAATAGAACTGCTATCTTTGTGTTTTAGTAACATAAAATATATCTATTATGGAATTTGCCAAGAAGTGCTACTCTGTGTTCCGCAACACGACTATGCTCTATCACAAACACGACAATGTCGACGCCATTGTGGAAAACCCATATGCCGAAGGTACAATCGAGCACACTCTCCATGCAAAAAATTGGATCGACGCCGTGCAATGGCATCTTGAGGACATAATACGCGATCCCGAAATAAATCCGGTAGACGCTCTTGCCTTAAAACGTCGTATTGATGCATCTAACCAAGATCGCACCGACATGGTGGAAGAACTTGATACATATTTTCGCGAAAAATACAGTACAATATCCCCTCTCTCCGATGCCACCATCAACACCGAGAGTCCGGCATGGGCACTTGACCGGCTATCTATACTGGCGCTCAAAATCTACCACATGGAAGTAGAAGTTGCTCGCACGGATGCCAATCCGGAGCATATTGCAAAATGTCAAGCCAAGCTCAATGTCCTTCTCGAGCAACAAGAAGACCTCACAACAGCCATTGACCAATTACTCGACGATATTGCGGCAGGGCGTAAATACATGAAAGTGTATCGACAGATGAAAATGTACAACGACCCCGACACCAACCCTGTGCTATACGGCACATCCAAATAACCATCATCGCCAATGGCTATTAACACAACCGGCAAAAAACAATATCGAAACGTACTGATTGCCCGATTTTCGGCTCTCGGAGATGTCGCCATGTCTATTCCGGTTGTATATTCATTGTGTCGTTGCAACCCATCGACACGGTTTATCTTTATAACCAAACCAATACAACAACCGCTATTTATCAACGCTCCCGACAACCTCATCGTGTTGGGAATTGACTTGAAGGTAAAGTATTCGGGCATCCGCGGTTTATACCGACTATTCTGCGACCTATGCAAAGAGTATGACATTGATGCGTTTGCCGACCTGCATGGGGTTATACGCTCCTACATATTAAGAGCGTTATGCCTCATTAATGGCATAAAATACTATTCCATAAACAAAGGTCGAGCCAATAAGCGCGCACTTACACGCTCGCGCAACAAGGTGATGCTGCCACTCATTTCGTCACGAGCCCGCTATCGCGAAGTGTTTTTTAGATTTGGGTTTCCTCTCGAAGAACGATTCAAAAGCCTTTATGGCAACGGCAAAGCCGACCCGACCATGTTTGCCGACATCACCAAGCCTAAGGCGCAAGGTGAGACTTGGATTGGCATCGCTCCGTTTGCTAAACATCGAGGCAAGATATACCCTCTCGACTCGATGGAAACAGTCGTAAAACAATTGTCGCAGCGTCCAAACACTCACATTTTTTTGTTTGGCGGTGGAGACGAAGAGCGCAAGGTGCTTTCTTCATGGGCTGAACGCTATAACAACGTCATTTCATTAGCCGACAAACGCTACGGCTTTCCAAAAGAACTTGCCTTGCTAAGCCACATGGACACAATGATTTCAATGGATTCGGCCAACATGCATCTCGCATCACTTGTCGGGGTAAGGGTCATTAGCGTTTGGGGAGCCACACATCCTTATTGCGGATTTAAAGGTTTCAAGCAAAACGAAAGTGACATTGTTCAACTGCCAATGACTTGCCGCCCATGTTCGGTATTTGGCAACAAACCATGCGCACGAGGCGACTATCATTGCATGGCCGGCATACCACCACAATTAATTATTACTAAAGTTCAACAGATATTAGATACAACGCAAACGTAGAATGATGGAAGAAGACTTTGACATCAGAGCTTCACAAGGAGGGAATGAGCGCGACAAGGATTTTGAAAAAGCCCTGCGTCCGTCGGAGTTTGACTCATTCAGCGGACAAGAAAAAATCATCGAAAATCTACGTATTTTCGTGGCTGCAGCACGCATGCGTAGCGAAGCTCTTGACCACACATTGCTTCATGGTCCTCCGGGATTGGGGAAAACCACGCTGTCACAAATCATTGCCAACGAACTTGGAGTGGGATTTAAAGTAACTTCAGGCCCTGTCCTCGACAAGCCCGGTGACTTGGCAGGAATACTTACATCTCTTGAAGAAAACGACGTGCTGTTTATTGATGAGATTCACCGTCTCAGTCCTGTCGTTGAAGAATATTTATACTCGGCGATGGAAGATTATCGCATTGATATAATGATCGATCGTGGCCCGGGTGCCAGATCCGTTCAATTGACACTATCTCCTTTCACCCTTATAGGCGCGACTACACGTAGCGGATTGCTGACTTCGCCGTTACGTGCTCGATTTGGCATTAACTTCCATCTCGAATATTATGACCACGAAGTCATCGAACGCATTGTACTCCGCTCGGCAGGACTTCTTCATGTAAAATGCACTTCCGAAGCCGCCCATGAGATTGCAATGCGCAGCCGTGGCACACCTCGTATTGCCAACGCTTTGTTGCGCCGAGTTCGCGACTTTGCTCAAGTAAAAGGAAATGGCATCATTGACCCTGAAATTGCACGATATGCCCTTGAAGCCCTCAACATCGACCGTTACGGACTTGATGAAATCGACAACAAGATATTGACGACAATCATCACCAAATTTAAGGGCGGACCAGTAGGACTCGGCACTATCGCAACGGCTCTTGGCGAAGATCCGGGAACGATTGAAGAAGTGTATGAACCCTTCTTAATCAAGGAAGGATTTATCAAACGCACCCCACGGGGCCGCGAGGTTACTGAACTTGCCTACCTACACTTGGGACACGCCCATGACGCTTCCAATATGGGCTCTTTGTTTTAAATCCACTACTTCAAAACAACATTATATTTCACATCAAGCATTTTTATGGCAAGCATAAAAAGTTTGTTTAAAGACACCGCTATTTATGGTGTAAGTAGCATCATTGGCCGCTTTTTAAATTGGTGTTTGGTTCCTCTTTACACTATAGTATTTCCTACTGAAGAGTATGGCATAGTTACTTACATCTATTCAATCGTGGCATTGGCCCTAATCATTCTCATCTACGGAATGGAGACCGGTTTTTTTCGCTTTGCCAATCACGAGCGTTATGACAATCCCAGAGAAGTATATTCAACAAGCCTTATTTCATTAGCTTCCACCTCTACGATTTTCTGCCTTTTGATATTGATATTCCTATCTCCAATATCCAAGGTCTTAAATTGTGAGTACCATTCCGATTTTATCTTGTTAATGGCTTTAACTACCGCTATTGATGCGTTTACGGCAATTCCGTTTTCGTGGTTACGATATCAAAAGCGACCGATAAAATTTGCCACCATCAAACTTATAAACATAGGATTGAATATCGGTTTAAACTTGTTTTTTATATTGATGTGCCCTTGGTTGTCAGAGGTTGCGCCCTCAACTATCGATTGGTTTTATGACCCCACTTATGGCATAGGCTATATATTCCTATCCAATTTCATCAGTTCAATAGCCACTCTATTAATGCTATTGCCAGAAGTAACATCTGTCCCTTTTCGATTCAACCCACGTCTTTGGCGTGAAATGATTGTATACTCCATGCCGCTTTTGGTGCTCGGCATTGCAGGCATCATGAATCAGACCATCGACAAAATCATATATCCGATGCTCGTCACTGACACCGAACAAGCTATGTCAGAACTTGGTATTTATGGGGCAAACTACAAAATTGGCATCATAATGGTAATGTTTATTCAAGCATTCCGATTTGCTTACGAACCATTTATATTTTCCCAAAACAAAGAGAAAGGCAATGATTCAAAAACAGCATATCGTGATGCGATGAAATATTTTATCATATTTGCCTTGTTTATATTCCTTGGCGTAATATTCTATCTCGACATCGTAAAATACTTTATCTCGCCTCAATATTTCTCCGGTCTTAAAGTTGTTCCTATAATAATGTTGGCCGAGTTATTCTTCGGCATATTCTTCAATCTATCTATATGGTATAAAATAACCGACCAAACAATCTGGGGAGCATGGTTCTCAATAATCGGACTCGCCATAACTCTATCTATAAACATTTTATTTGTACCCACCCATGGATACATGGCCTGCGCCTGGGCTGCATTTGTATGCTACGGAGTAATGATGACAATCAGCTATCTCATTGGACGAGCCAAATACCCTATCGACTATAATATACCACGAATTATATTTTATGTCGTTGTTGCCGCAATTTTGTTTGTTTTATCAAAAATTATCGAAATTCCCTGTCAAACCCTTAATTTAATTTATCGTACTGCACTTCTTGGCATTTACATTGTTATTGTATGTAAACGGGAATCGTTGCGACCTATTGATATAATACGACGAAGACTAACTTAAAATAACGATGGCTCATGATGACATTACCTGACATAAAATCAATACGACAAAAGATATTCAACTATTTCAAAATATCAGCCGACTTACTACCACAGGCCGAAGCTGAAGCGGAAATCAGGAAAGGAGTCTCATTTGGAGGCATCAACATCATCATTTTGATTGTTGCCATCTTTATTGCCTCGCTTGGCTTAAATGTCAATTCAACAGCAGTTATCATCGGAGCCATGCTCATATCTCCGTTGATGGGTCCTATAATAGGCTTGGGGCTTGCTGTTGGCATACAAGACTTTGAATTAATGAAACGCTCATTTCGCAATCTGTTTGTCTCTGCGGCATTCAGCGTTGCTGCCTCAACTCTATACTTCATCATATCTCCGGTAAACGAAGGGCATAGCGAACTTCTGGCTCGCACATCCCCGACAATATATGATGTATTTATAGGATTTTTTGGTGGAGCTGCCGGAATATTAGCCATCGGTAGCCGCATAAAAGGCAATGTCATTCCGGGCGTAGCAATTGCAACCGCATTGATGCCGCCATTGTGCACTGCCGGATACGGCCTTGGGACATGGCAACTCAACTACTTTATTGGCGCACTATATTTGTTTTTCATAAACTCCGTGTTTATAGCCTTTGCTACTACTATAGGAGTAAAATTGATGAATTACAACATAAAAGATGCAAGCAATCCCAGCAAAGCACGTCAAATGCGCAATGCAGTATACGCTACTGCAGTCATAACCATGCTTCCGGCAACATATCTCACCTACACGATGCTCCAAGAAAATGCATTTCGCACCAACTGCGACCAATTTGTCAATAACGCAATGGTATTTCCTGCAACGCAGGTGATAAGCCACAAAGCAACAATAAGGAAAGGCGAAAAGCAATTGACCGTAACCCTAATGGGACAGATACTACCATCTGACTCTCTAATACTTGCGCTCACAGACCAAATGCCAAAATATCACATTGCAGGCACACGCCTCAATATCATACAAGGCGACAACCGAAATTCTCAATATAATGCCGGACAATTGACCTCAACCATGTTACGTGACATGTATCAAATGACACAGGCCACCATATCACGGCAACAAGCCACCATCGACTCCTTGCGCGCAATCAATGATACATACCGACGCAATGACTCATTAGGAGCAATGATTTCTCCGGAAATAAAAATATTATTCCCTAACGTTAAGGACATCGCGATCATACGCGGCGTAGTAAGCCAAGTGGAGACACAACGACTCGACTCTATCAATATTGCCCTAGTACAATATTCCTCTCACATGGACAATTCCTCGACTCTAAAATTTAAAGAATATCTTGAAGCAAGATTAAATTTAAATAATATTGCTATTGTAGAAAATGGCAGCCAACTCAATTTTTCACAATAAATACGATTTTGAAACAATGACCAACATTCCCTACAAAGTAGTAATTGTCAACCACAGCGACTCATTGGGCGGAGCATCAGTTGTGTCCTATCGTCTCATGTACGCTTTGCGCAGAGCCGGTGTAGACGCACGCATGGTCGTATTCCAAAAAAACACCGACGACAACTTTGTTTCGGAAGCTTTGTGCCGTAGCGCACGAATTTTAAGTTTTGCATGGGAACACATTGCCATAATGTGCCATAACGGTTTTGATCGGAACAATTTGTTTAAAGTGTCAATCGCTAATGCAAGCACCCGACCAAACATGCATCCATGGATTAAAGAAGCTGATATTATCGTGCTAAACTGGGTCAACCAAGGCATGATGTCGCTCAAAGATGTCGAAAGGCTCCATAAAGCAGGAAAAAAAATCGTATGGACCATGCATGACATGTGGAATATCACAGGAGCATGCCACCATGCATATGAATGTACAGGATATATGTCGGAATGCGGCTTTTGCCCATACGTGAAAGGAGGCAGATCGGCCAATGACATCTCCTACGCAACATGGAAACGCAAGCTCAAGCTATATAAAAAAGTGCCGATTCACTTTGTTGCAGTCAGCAATTGGCTACACGACCGCTGTCGCGAAAGTTTACTAATGAGAGGTATGGACATAAATGTAATCCCCAATGCCTTTCCCACCAAGAGCTACAGCATCCACCCTACAGTAGCCCTCGACTCGATGGGATTTGACTATAAGCGCCGTATCATTCTCATGGGAGCCGCTCGACTTGACGATCCCATAAAAGGTCTTGATTATGCTATTGATGCTCTCAACATACTTTACGACTCACGTCGGGACATTGCAGACGACAGCATTGCAGTGTTCTTTGGAGACATCCGAAATCCCAATGCATTTTCGCGTCTTAAGTTTCCATATTGCCATATTGGCATGATTCAAGATAAAAAACGCCTTTCTCAACTTTATGCCACATCTCGCGTAGTTTTGTCAACTTCACTTTACGAGACTCTACCCGGCACTCTTATTGAGGGCATGGCCGCCGGCTGTGTCCCGGTATCTTTTGGTCGCGGAGGACAAGAAGACATCTACGATCACCTAATTACCGGATACATGGCCGACTACAAGTCGGCACAAAGCATAGCAGATGGCATCACATGGGCACTTGATAGCAATATAGACCGACAAAAACTGCATGATGAAGTAGAAAAACGTTTTTCATCTGAGGTTATTGCGGCCGAATACATATCTTTGTTTCAACGTATCATCGATAACTAAAAAACTCACACGACAGTTCCAATCATATGGTCACAATATTATTTCACTCAACCATTTTCGGCCCAATACATAGTCGCCGTTTAGGAGTGTCATTAGGCATAAACCTATCTCCCAATGACGGGAAGATATGCTCTTTTGACTGCTTATACTGCGAAGCAGGATATAATTCTCAAGGACAAGGCGCGACTGGAATGCCAAAACGCGAAGGAGTAAGGCAACAGTTAAGCAAAAAGCTGAAAGAGATGAATGCCAATAAAATGAGTCTTGATGTAATAACCTTCTCCGGAAACGGAGAGCCAACACTCCACCCACAATTTCACGAAATCATAGATGACACACTGGAAATACGTGACATTTATTACCCATCAGCAAAAGTGAGTGTATTAAGCAATGCTACTCAACTTGACAATCCCAATGTGCGCAATGCTTTACTAAAAGTCGATAATAACATACTCAAACTCGATTCGGCCATAAACAAGACCTTACACCTAATCGACCAACCTCGCACTCCAATTTTTACTGCTGAAAAACTCATTGAGCGACTCTCCTATTTTGGCAAAAATTGTATTTTACAGACAATGATGTTACGTGGCATACACAATGGGCAACGCATCGACAATACAACTGACACTGAGATAGATGCACTCATCAATGCCTATGTCCGCATCAAGCCTTCGGAAGTAATGCTGTATTCTATCGACCGCCAAACACCCGAAGAACAACTCGTAAAAATTGAAAAAGACGAGCTCGAATCAATCGCCTCAAAAATACGCCAACACGGCATAAACGTAATAGTTTCATGACATGTCCGACCGTCACTTCATCACCCCTCCATCATTATCTCCGGGCGACCGCATAGCCATCGTTTCTCCGGCAAGTATAATAAATCCTGAGTTTGTCAATGGCGCCATGACCGCATTAGAATCTCAGGGCTGGCATCCCTACGCAAGCACACACTCACTCGGTCGTTCTGGCTCATATAGTGGCACTATACAACAACGCAAAGCCGACTTGGTCGAAGCCCTTCTCGATCCGACGACTCGCGCTATCTTCTGCAGTCGAGGAGGTTATGGCATGGTGCATCTCCTTGATGATAAACTTATCGACTTTATACGTTCTAATCCCAAATGGATTATAGGATTTAGCGACATATCAGCACTTCATGCAGCCGCCTCATGCGCCGGCGTAGAGAGTTTACACGCATCGATGTGTAAACAATTGACAACACACGGTGTTGACAACTTTTGTAACCAATCACTCTTTAACATACTGCGAGGGCAGACGCCTCACTACACCGCGCCATGCCATCGACACAACAAGCGAGGTCTCGCACAAGGCCGATTGGTAGGAGGTAATTTAGCTGTGCTATCGGCTCTTATAGCAACACCCTACGACATGCTTGACACTCCCGATTGTATTCTTTTTATAGAAGATATTGCCGAGCCGATATATAAAGTAGAACGTATACTTTACCAACTTCGCCTAAGTGGTCGGTTAAGTCGCATCAGAGGACTAATCATAGGCCAATTTACCGAATACCAATACGACCGCAATTACAACAACATGTATGACATGATACATGATATGACTAACGACCTAAACATACCCATAGCCTTTAATTTTCCCATTGGACACATAGATGAAAATATTCCCCTTATCGTTTCTCGCAATGCAATGCTATCGGTCGACGACAACTGCTCGATTTTGTCATTTACTTCATCAAGCCGACCATAATAGTTGCAGAAGAGACGATTAAATAGTAATTTTGTACAAAATTCATCACTAACTACAATGCTTACAAAATTATTTGGGTTCAACCCCAAGACCATGTCCGTGCGCACAGAGTTGCTTGCCGGCGTGACAACATTCTTTACAATGGCCTACATCTTGGCCGTAAATCCCAACATCCTATGCGAAACCGGGATGGATAAAGGGGCTTTGTTTTCAACAACTGTATTGATTTCATTCTTTACCACTTTATTAATGGCCATATTGGCTAAACTTCCATTTGCTTTGGCTCCGGGAATGGGTTTGAATGCCTTTTTCGCCTACACGGTGTGCATTATAATGGGCTATAGCTGGCAATTTGCATTGACGGCCGTGTTTATCGAAGGCTTGCTATTTATACTCCTTACAATCACCAATCTTAGAGAAAAAATCGTTTATGTCATACCCGACACGCTTAAAAATGCTATTGGAGCCGGCATCGGACTGTATATTGCGTTTATCGGGCTTAAAAGTTCCGGCATTATCGTCAACAACGACGATACGCTTGTAAGTCTTGGCAACTTGACAAGTGGTGCCGGATTGCTTGGTATAATCGGCATAGTGATAACATCCATATTACTTGTCAAAAAAATCAGTGGCGCTTTACTTTATGGCATCATTGCCACCACATTAATAGGTATTCCTTTGGGAGTTACTCACTTCGAAGGAATATTTAGCACGCCACCGTCGATAGAGCCAATCTTCTTAAAATTTGATTGGTCACAAGTATTCACTGCCGACATGATTGCCATCGTGTTCACATTCTTGTTTGTTGACTTATTTGACACAATAGGCACAATTGTCGGCGTAACAACCAAAGTTGGCATGGTAAATAAAGACGGCTCAATACCTCGACTAAAACAAGCATTCATGGTCGATGCAATCGGGACAACTCTCGGAGCCGTGATGGGAACCAGCACCGTTACTACATTTGTCGAAAGCGCAGCCGGCGTCAACGAAGGTGGGCGTAGTGGATTAACGGCTTTTGCAACCTCCATTTGCTTCCTTTTTGCATTGTTCTTTGCCCCATTCTTCCTCTCAATTCCGGCATCGGCCACAGCACCGGTATTAGTGTTGGTCGGACTGATGATGACATCTTCTATTTTAAAAATAGACTTTAACCACTACACCGAAGCTATTCCGGCATTTATGTGCATAATATTTATGCCTTTGGCCTATAGCATATCCGACGGCATCATTTTAGGACACTTAAGCTACGTACTAATCAACCTCCTCACAGGCAATTTCAAAAAGCTCAGTCTTGGCATGTATATTTTAGCGGCATTATTTGTTCTAAAATTTGTAATGTAACTTTCACTCATGAAATACTGGGCAATCATCAACAACCAACAAGTCGGTCCGATGCCAATCGACCAATTGTTGCAATCGGGATTACACCCTGAGACTTTAGTGTGGCATGAAGGCTTAACTTCATGGCAACAAGCCATAACGCTACCCGAGTTGACCGGATATTTTGTGTACTACACCAATCCTCATTCCACCTCTCCAAAACAACAAACGACCGCAGAGACTCCTCCGTGCCCACCCTCTAATTTAGCATGGGGGATAATCTCTACCGTGTTGTGCTGCATTCCATTTGGATTGATATCGATTTATTATGCGGCAAAAGTTGAAAGCAAATATGCCGGAGGTGATACAGAAGGAGCAAAAAAGGCATCTGAATCTGCTCTAATTTGGGCTATTGTATCATTTGTGTGCGGATTGATTACTTTGCCTTTCTACATCATCTGCTCACTGTAACATCATGACATCACGTCACAAAATACTTTTACTCGCGATAGTAGGGGCAGTAGTAACATGTATATACTTCTACTTTGACCCATCTGACAATTATTTTCCTCGTTGCCCGTTTCTTATGCTCACCGGATACCAATGTCCGGGATGTGGCACTCAAAGAGCCATACACGCCTTGTTGCACGGTGATATTGCCAACGCATGGCATTTCAATGCGGCCTTGATGTGTTCATTGCCAATAATTGCCCTACTGGCAGTCTCCGAGCTAACACGTAAACGTTGGCCCCGATATTACATGATGGTCAACTCAAAATATGCTGTCTGGACAATATTTATTTCTATCGTAGGATGGTGGATTGGACGCAACATCTTATGAAAATATCTCTCCGCCGCTAATAATCACTAAAAAACTCCGGCTTCAACACAATCCCCGCACGCAGATAGGAATGGTGTACATTATAATCAAGCAGTCCTTCTCCATATCCATTATAGAATTGTAAAAACAAATAGGGCGTAAAATCTGCCGACGGACGAAATCCAAACTCTATTGACGTATTATAATTAAAAAATCCCGAAGCCCGTTTCGTCAACATAATAGAAGCGCGATACCTGTGGTTTCGAGAGAGGAAACTCATCCCCATTTGATAGTAGCCACAATAATCAAGAATATCTTTGTTATTCTGACTGTCAATTATCGGAATCCAGGCTTTTCCATGAATCGAAAATGTCGGGTCTATAACAATATTTGCACCCAATGACACCTTATTCCACGAGCGCGACCATATGCTATCTTTGCCATTGCTCTCATGTTCGATTAACATCATCAACTTTCCAATATACCGATTCTTCACAAACAACGGCTTTGCAATTCCAATACCGGGATTGAAATTCAAATCGACCATTGGCATCGACCTCTCCAAAACATTCCAAAAACACTTCTGTGAATAAAATAGATAGAGATATGTATTCCAAGGCAATGTGCTTCTTGTGATACGTTGCGAAATCGATATTTGAAATTTTACATTTGTATTTTTAACAGTTGGCTCACGACTGACCGGAGCGCCAAAAATAAAATAATTATCTTTATATAAACTAAACCACGGACGACTATCATACTCAGCCCTCAGGCTATCGGTATTGAAAGCATCGCCTCGCTTTGCGACAATCTGTGCATCTACACCCATCATCGACAAAACAAAAACGACCAACAACAATATTCGTTTAAACATATCAGATACCGCTTGTATTTTACATTGCAAAGTTAACGAGATTAATTGTGTTTAGATAGGAATAAAAGTCTATTTTTGTGTTCTATAACTCAATTTTTTCTTTGACAGACGATGCGTTATGCTTAACTTTGCAAGAAAGCTCATTATACGACCGTGAAACATCTCAAAAATCTACTCATATTATCAATCGTGGCAATAATTGCCACTGCATGCGGCGATAATACACAATTTCGCATTGCCGGCCAAGTCGACGGTTTAGGTACTCAAAATGTACACATGATATATGTTTCGTCAGGAGCCTTGACCAGGCTGACTACAACTGCCGTTGACGGAAAGTTTACATTTATTGGAAATTCTCCTGAATACTCCTTAGTGGAAATTCTCACATCCGACAAAAATGTTTTAGGACGAGTTATAATCAAAAACGGACAGACCGTAGATGCCCTTTTCAACATCGATGACCCTTATGCTATAAAATTAGAAGGGAACAAGCCTTGTGAACAATGGTCGGCATTTATTCGTGATAACGCCGATATTCTTAAATCAGGCAATACCCATGAGATTGACGATGCAGTTGAAACATTTGTACAATCACATAAAACCGATATCGTATCATCGGCTCTTATGCTAACTTTATTTAATGCCACCGATAACGAATCACGTGCCGACTCTATTTTTGCATTAATCTCCCCTGAAGCACGCCCATCTTCCTTGACTGAGGGCTATCGTTCTCAACTTGCCGACATCAACATAGCGGCACTAAACGCCAAAATAAAGTCATTCAGTCTATACACAGCCGGAGATTCCATCGAGCGTTATTTCCCATCAAAATCATCTCTATCTCTATTTTATTTCAATGGAGGCATCAGTGAACGGCGCGACACAATATCATCCAAAATCATGACATTAGTCGACAAATACCCACGCAAACGATTACGCGCTGTCGAAGTGTCATTTGCCACCGACACCGTCAAATGGAAATATTCAATAAAAGATGACTCTGTAACCTGGCCACAGACTTGGTGTGCCGGAGGTGCGGCACATCCAACGTTTGACAAACTCAACATTCCACGCACTCCCTACTTTATCGTCGCAGACTCTTCCGGGACTCAACTTTACCGAGGCACCTCCATCACCAATGCCTCAGCCCTAATCCGACAAAGATTAGACGCCAACCACAAAAACTAAAGATTGCCATGCTCGTTAAAACATACGGAGCCGCAGTGCAAGGCATTGATGCCATTGTCGTCACCATCGAAGCCTCGGTGGAGATTGGCGTGTCATTTAATCTCGTCGGACTACCCGACACGGCCGTTAAAGAGAGTTATCAACGTGTGCTGTCGGCAATAAAGCATAGTGGAAAAGATTTTCCTCGACGAGCCGTAATAATCAACATGTCACCGGCCGACGTTCGCAAAGAAGGTGCCGCCTACGACCTGCCAATAGCGTTGGGCATACTAGCCGCATCAGAACAGATGAAAGGCAACGAACTTGGTAAATATATGATCATGGGGGAACTGTCGCTCGACGGAAGCGTACTGCCCATCAAAGGAGCATTGCCAATGGCCATAAAAGCCCGCGAATTGGGCTATAAAGGCATGATTGTACCACGCGCTAATGTTACTGAAGCCGCTGTTGTCAACAACCTTGACGTGTATGGCGTTGACACTCTGTCGCAAGTGATATCATTTTTCGACGACACAGAGCAAATAAAGCCGACAATAATCAACACTCGGGAAGAATTTAGTCACGCTTCATGTAATTTTGACTTTGATTTCGCCGAAGTAAAAGGACAAGACAACGTGAAACGAGCTTTTGAAGTGGCATGTGCCGGCGGACACAACATCATGCTTGTAGGCCCTCCCGGCTCTGGAAAGTCAATGATGGCCAAAAGGTTACCTTCGATATTGCCTCCCCTCACTCTCCAAGAAGCTTTAGAAACAACAAAAATCCATTCTGTTGCCGGCAAACTCAAACGAGGGTCGACTCTTATGACTCAACGACCCTTTCGCTCACCTCACCACACCATCTCCCCGGTAGCATTAGTCGGTGGAGGCACAAATCCCCAGCCCGGAGAAATTTCACTGGCTCACAACGGCATCCTTTTTCTTGACGAATTTCCCGAATTTAGTCGCGGTGTGCTTGAAGTGATGCGTCAACCCCTTGAAGACAGACATATCACAATTGCCAGAGCAAAATATTCAATCGATTATCCGGCCGGATTCATGCTCGTAGCATCTATGAATCCCTGCCCGTGCGGCTACTATACACATCCCACCAAAGAATGCATTTGCGCTCCCGGACAAGTACAAAAATATCTCAATCGCATATCAGGTCCACTGCTCGACCGCATAGACATGCAAGTGGAAATACAGCCGGTGCCGTTTGAAGAGATTTCTTCACTGCAACAAGGAGAAAGCAGCGAAGCCATCAGACAACGAGTCATCAAAGCTCGAGCCATACAGACCGAGCGATACCGCAATGAGCCACACATCCATTGCAATGCTCAGATGAACACCCGAATGCTTGAACTTTATGCACGCCCTGAAAAAGAGGGACTCGAACGCTTGGAACAAGCCATGAAACGCTTTGACATGTCGGCACGAGCCTACGACCGCATACTCAAAGTAGCCCGCACCATTGCCGACCTTGACAATTCTGCAACCGTCAAGTCACAACACATACAAGAAGCCGTCAATTATCGCAACCTCGACCGCTCGTCTTGGGGCAACCGTTCAATATAAAAGCCTCAACAGATTGCTTAATCTTGTAGCAATTTCAATATTACACGGTTTGCATTATCTATTACCATATTGTCTAACGAAGCAAGATATATACGCGTCGTAGACTCCGAATCATGTCCAAGGCTCTCACTGATTACCGACAACGGGATATTTTTACTATGCGCTATACTCGCCCAGGTATGACGAGCGACATACATTGTCAGTGGCATGACAAGCCCCAATCGACATCCGATCTTTTTAAGCCCATAATTAACTCTATGCAATGCATAAACATATTGCATGCGCTCTTCAATCCAAACATTTGCAGGATTGATTATTGGCAACAGATAAGGAGATTGTGAAACTTTATATTTATTCACCAATTCCTGCATGCAACTCTCCCATTTTATACATAGGAGTTGTCCCGTTTTGCGACGACGATATGACAAAATACCATCTTTCAAGTCCTTTTTACGCAGATAAGCCATGTCGACAAACGACATTCCCCGAGTATAAAATGAAAACATAAACATGTCTTTAGCAAAGTCCATAAACGGCTTGTTTGACAGGTTTAATGCCTTGATTTGCTTTATCACCTTTACCGAAACAGCTCGTTTGATGGTTCGATCGACACCGGTATAGACATATTTAAAAGGATAACGCTGAATAGTCAATCCCCTATCGACAGCCCGATTATAAACAGCTCTGAGATTACGAAGATAAAATGAAGAACTATTAGGACACAACCCGCAGTTTCTCAGATAATTTTCATACGATACAATGAGTTCCGAATCAATAAATTCCAATTCCATATCTTTATTCTTACAAAATCTTCTGAAACTATTTTTCGTTGTAGAGTAGGCTTCCGCCAGTCTCATTTTACCCGCCTCTCTTAAATCGGCTATCACAACTTCCATAAATCCGAATAAGGAATTCTGCACTTTATATTTAACAAATTGAGATACGATATCATCGACAGAATAATGGCAACAACTGTGTTCCATTGCATTTACAATCTTGCGCAACCTCTCAAGATCTTTTGTAATGCTACATTTTATCCCCATCAAATAGCCCTTGCGCTTTTTATCCGCTTCCGGCATTACTACTTGAGACAGACTCTCATTCCACTCCTCGGGATAAATCAAATAGTTAGTTTGTATTTGCTTTACATCCTTTCTGTGAATTATTTGATAGACCAACACACCCGGGCAGTGTCTTTTTCTCGCCGGCTCTAACTTGATTTTTATTTTTGTCATAGCTTCATTGTTTTGTATTATTATATCGCTTATGGACGTTTGTACGAATCGCAATAACGACATCGTTCAAGTTTTAGCATATCAGCCGACATGTCGCCGACTTGTATTTTGCTCTCGCACATTAATATTATATTTTGATTTTATTGCCGATTCTTTTGCCAATTACTCAAAAAGAATTAACTTTGCACTCGCAAAGCACTCGGGGTGTAGCACAGTTGGCAGCGCGCCACGTTCGGGACGTGGAGGTCGGAAGTTCGAGTCTTCTCACCCCGACTCTAAAAGGACAATCGTAACCGGTTGTCTTTTTTTATTTAATTTACATAAGACCGCTCTTATAAATAGCAATGCTATCATCAAATGGCTAAGCAGAAAAATTAGAAAGGATTACTTTCTAAAACAGACAGATTCTAATATCGGCAATACTGTGGCATTGCATCTATATGACTTCGCAATTATCCAACCCTCCTGCAATACAGCAACACCTCTCATAGCTCCGACATATCCGTAATACCCCAAATGTTCATGGATTACAGCATGGCATTGTACCATTAACATATAGCCCACAAGCCCTTTTTCACATTACCCTCCTACAATCGACCCGACATCCATGCAACTTGATTATCGGGCATAAAAAAAGCCTCCGGCTTTGTGCCGAAGGCTTTGTGTGGGCGTTGACGGATTCGAACCGCCGACCCTCTGCTTGTAAGGCAGATGCTCTGAACCAGCTGAGCTAAACGCCCGATCGTGAGATAAATCTCAACCTTTGCGGAGAATGAAAAATTGTGTGTGGGCGTTGACGGATTCGAACCGCCGACCCTCTGCTTGTAAGGCAGATGCT
>CAZLUB010000004.1:0-79448 GCA_964562595.1 uncultured Muribaculum sp.
CTTACGACGAGCCCCGACGGATATTCCGCCGGGGCTTTTTTTTGTCCGCGCCTGCTAAAGAAAAAGGAATCATGTAAAATAAAGAATTATCGGACAGCAATAATATTGTTATAGTATTTTCTACGTGTGGTTTACATAGGGTCTACGTCATAATAGATGATAAGGGCGCGGTTGGCGCGCTCGGTCATGATATTTTCGTATACTGAGCGCAAAATATCTTTTACCTTTCGCATCGATGCTTGTACTTCAATTTTTATCATGAACTTGCGTATGTAAAGAGATTGTATGCGACTTATATAAGGCTCTTCGGGACCCAATATGCGATTGCCAAACAATTGTCGTAACATATCACCGTAATGATTGGCGATTGCCACCAAAACGGCTTCATCGCGGTGTTTGAGATATATGTTGATTACACGTGTGAATGGGGGATAGTTGTATCGCCGGCGTTCGTCAAGTTCATGTTCATAGTATGCCGTGTAGTCGTGTGTCTGTAAAAAGTTGATTATTGGATGAGCGGGTTGTGAAGTTTGCACGACTACTTTCCCTCGTGAGTTGCGTCTTCCAGCTCGTCCGGATACTTGTTCAAGCATATTAAATGCGCGTTCGGCCGAACGGAAATCTGGGAAGTTGATTATTGCATCGGCATTAAGGACGCCTACGAGACTTACGCCTGCAAAGTCAAGCCCTTTTGTGACCATTTGCGTTCCTACGAGTATTTGCGACTTTTGTTGCGAGAAATTGTCGATGATGTTTTCATAAGAATCTTTATTGCGCGTTGTGTCAAGGTCCATTCGTGCTATGGACGTGTCGGGGAAGATACGTTCCACTTCGTCTTCTATGCGTTCTGTGCCGTATCCGAACACTTCGATTGCAGGTTCTTTACATGCGGGACATATGTTAGGTAGTTTGTAGGTCGAACCGCAATAGTGGCACACCATTTCAGCAGAATGTCGATGGTAGGTGAGGGAAACGTCACAGTTTTGACACTTTGGAATAAATGCGCACTGCTTGCAGGTTACGACCGGAGCAAATCCTCGCCGATTATGAAATAATATTACCTGTTCTTTGTGTTCGAGGGCTTCGCGAGTGAGTTTGATAAGCGGAGGAGACATTAATCCGCGCATATTGGGGTGTTGTTTGCGCAGACGTGTCATGTCGATAATTTCGATTGACGGCATCTGTACACCTTCATATCGCTCAGATAGGGAGATTAATCCATATCGTCCGGTCGATGCTTTATAGTAAGTCTCGATTGAAGGAGTCGCACTTCCAAGTAGAGTTTTTGCTCCGTGCATTGACGCTAACACCATGGCCGTGTCACGGGCATTATATCGTGGCGCCGGGTCATATTGTTTATAGCTTTGTTCGTGTTCTTCATCGACAATGACCATGCCAAGATGGGAATATGGCAGAAATAGTGAAGAGCGAGCTCCTATAACTATGCATGGAGATGAATCTGTCAATAATTTTTTCCATATATCGACACGCTCGTTATCGGAAAATTTAGAATGATAGATGAGTACTTTGTTGCCAAATACGCGTTGTAACCTACGAGTCAACTGAGTAGTAAGAGCAATTTCAGGTACGAGGTAGAGCACTTGTTCGCCTCGTTTAAGCAAAAAATCAATCAGATGAATATATATCTCAGTTTTACCACTCGATGTGACTCCATGTAACAAAGAGATGTCGCGAGATAGAAAAGAACGGTGTATATCATCAAGCGCACGTGATTGTTCATCGCTTAGCTTGGGCAGTTCTCCTGAAGTTGAACCACTATATTTAAACCGGTTTATTTCTTTGCGATAAATCTCGATTAGACCTTTGGCAGCCATGGCAGTAAATATTGCCGGCAAAAGACCGGTGCGTTCGATGATTTGTGCTCGCGACACTTCATCTGAGTTGGTTTTTTTTAGCGCTTCATAGATTGCAATCAATGCGGTCTCTTGTTTCTTTGCTCCGCGAACAGCATCAAATGCTGTATGCATGGCCTGATTATCATTTCGGTCAACAAGAAGTTTAATATATGTTTCTTTTTTTGCCCTATAACGATCAACAAGTTTTTCGGAAATGATGACAGCTCCACATTCGATAAGACCGGCAATGGAGGCTTCTATATTTTTAAGACCTGTTTTCTTTTCAATTTCCGCAGGTGTCATGCTCCCATTGTGTCCAAGTGTTTGGCATAAAATTGCTTGTTGCTCAGAAAGACGGTTGTCGGTATTTTCTTCAAAATCCTCGTTTAGTTCTACAAATGTTTCACTTTCCACTTTCAGCCCGGCAGGCATTGCTGCTTTGTAAACATCACCGGTTGAGCATAGATAATATTCGGAAATCCAATCCCAAAATTTTAATTGAGGATTGCGTACGATAGGGGATTTATCAAGAATTAAAGAAATTTCCTTAATGTCATAGTTGCCAGATGGTTTTATGGTAGATAAAGAAGCAACTATGGCAGTATAAAATTTTTTACGACCGAAAGGTACAATTACACGAAATCCAATGCCTATTTCCGACACCATCTTTTGAGGCACCCTGTAGGTGAATGTCCCATAAATGGGTAGTGGTAGTATCACATCTGCATAATATTGAACAATCGGTGTCATTATTTGACTTATTTAGAAAGTAAAGTTAGTAAAATAGTCGTAATTTTGCAATGCATCACAAAAGAAGGGCAAAGATGAGAAATTTGGTTGTCATGATATTTCTTGCAATAACGGCTGTCGCGTTGGCGTGTACATCAGCTATTGTAAGTGCCGGAGCGTCAAAGTCGGGTCGTCCGCTATTGTGGAAACATCGCGACACCGGAACAGAAAATAATTTTGTGGCAAGAGTAGAGGCTTTGGATTCGAGCAGACTTGACTATGTAGCTTTGTTTAATGCAGGAGATTCATTGTTGGCAGAGGCATGGATAGGTGTGAATGAAGTCGGATTTGCTGTAATGAATACGGCAAGTTATAATTTGTCTCCCGATACGGCCATATATAAAGACCAAGAGGGGCGTGTGATGAGTGAAGCGTTGAGTCGCTGTCGTACTTTGCGGGATTTTGAGCAATTATTAGATTCAATGCCTAAGCCTCGTGGGGTGCAAGCCAATTTTGGAGTCATTGACGCTTCTGGCGCTGGCGCATATTATGAAACTGATGATTATTTCTATCGAAAATACCCTCTTGAAGAAGCAGAGAGCGGAGTGCTGATACGTACCAACTATTCTCATTCGGGGGTAAAAGATGCCGGATTTGGATATATTAGGGAGTGTAATGCTGAGCAATTGCTTGCTCCCTATATCAAAAGACGCAATATAGAGCCTGCGGTGTTTACTGAAGTGTTATCGCGTAGTTTTTACCATTCGTTGATTGGTAGGGATATGTCAGACGAAACGACGTGGGTAGTTGATCAAGATTTCATACCGCGTTATTCATCAAGTGCTTCAATCGTAATCGAAGGTGCTAAGTCGGGCGATTCTAACGATAAACCTATTATGTGGACAGTAATAGGTTATCCACCGTGTAGCTATGTGCTGCCGGTGACCGTAGATTCAGTACCAGAGGAACTATTGCCCAATGCTGATTGGCATAGCGTATTGTGTGATAGTGTGGTTGCACGAAAAAGAGAAGTGTTCTCGATAACACGTGGAAGTGGACGGCATTATATCAACATGCCTATGCTACAAAAATACACAGAAAAGAATAAAAAGAAGAGTTTGGAAAATTATAGTCGTGAGACAAGTATTCGTAATACAAACAAATAAAAATGAGTTCTGCAATATTTACAATTGTTCTGCTTGTTATTTCAAATGTATTTATGACATTTGCATGGTATGGGCATCTTAAGTTACAATCGACCGGATTGACGAGTAATTGGCCACTTTATGGGGTGATACTTTTAAGTTGGGGTATAGCTTTGTTTGAATATTGTTTTCAAGTTCCGGCCAATCGCATAGGATTTGATGGGAATGGCGGCCCGTTTTCCTTAATACAATTGAAAGTAATGCAAGAGGTGATAACATTGGTAGTATTTGTTGTGTTTAGCCTTATCGCATTTGAAGGGACACAGATAAGGTGGAATCATATTCTTGCATTTTTCTTACTCATTGGGGCTGTATATCTAGTATTTATGAAATAAAATAGCCATGCCACGCATAAAGGAAGGTTTTAAAGGGCAGCGAATAGTGGTGTTGCCAAGATTTCTAATTGAGGAATTGAAAGATCATCCGTTGGGTCGTGAATTGTATATTACCGATATAGGTTATTATCCCAATGCTGAGTTTCACTATTGTGAACGTTCGGCAGAAGAGGCCCGTGAGTATGTGCTGATATATTGTGTAGAGGGAGAAGGGTGGTATAACCTTGACGGTAGCCGTTATGCACTTAAAAACAACCAATTTGTTATTTTACCAAAGGGTAAAGCTCATTCTTATGGATGTAGTGAGTCGTCGTGGACTATTTATTGGTTGCACTTTGATGGCGAGAAAGCCTCTTTTTTTAGTGAAAATTTCGACAAGCCACGCGATATTGCTCCGGCAGTGCATTCTAGAATCCAAGATCGATTGATGTTGTTTGAAGAAATGTATGCGACCATAGCTTCAGGATATAAAAAGGAGCGAATGCTATATGTAACAACAAGTCTGTTTCATTTCTTAGGTTCTATGAAATTTATTGGAGAATATCGGGAGTCACGTTATGGAGGCATGGAGAGAAGTAGTGGTAAAGTTGAACATGCCGTACATTATATGCAAGAAAACATTAATAAGAATCTCTCTCTCGCAAATATTGCCAAAGAAGTAAAGTTGTCGGTATCATATTTTTCTCATTTATTTGAGGAGAAAATCGGTATGTCTCCAATGAAGTATCTCAATTATCTGAGAATGCGTGAAGCATGTCATTTCCTTGATTTTACCGATTTAAAAATAAGTCAAATCAGCCCATTGGTAGGTTTTGATGATGCGTTATATTTTTCTCGACAGTTTTCTAAACAGATGGGAATGTCTCCATCTCAATATAAGTCAAGAAAGAAGGGTTGAAAAGATAGTTATGGCATTGAGCCAAATCGGAAAATAGTTTGTTCCGTGAAAACTTCTCCGGGACGTAACAAACACGATGGGAAATTATGGTGAGAAGGGGTGTCGGGATAATATTGAGTTTCAAAGCAGATGGCAGAGGAAGGCATTTTATAGTATCCTGCTGAATAAAGTAGCACCGACGGACACGAAGTCCACACTGATAGTGTGCGTCTGCTTAATGGAGATGTTATTTTTAACGCTTCTACGATACAGTTGTCAGCGGAATTTTTTAATACGTAACAATGATTATATCCGCGATTCCATTTTAGCTGGTTTGTGCCGGCATTAATATCATGTCCTATAGCCTTTTCTTGGCGAAAATCAAATTCGGTGTTTTCGACATCAATAATCTTTCCGGATGGAATAAACTCTTGGCTTGTGTCAAGTATGTGTTTTGCATTGAGTCTTAAGATGTGATTTAGAATAGTAGTTGATTTAATGCCGTCAAGGTTGAAGTATGCATGATTGGTGGGATTTACAAAGGTCGCCTTGTCGGTTGATGCTCTAAAAGTTAGGCTTAATTCATTGCTGTCATTCCAGCGGTATTCGGCAAACATGGTGAGATTTCCGGGATATCCGCCATCTCCATCAGGCGATTTTATAGAGAAGCAAATGCCATCATCAAGAAACACCCAGTCCCATGCTCTTTTGTCAAAACCATTAAAACCTCCATGGTTGGTGTGGTTACCATCGTTTTTATCAAGAATGTATGGCTTGTCGTCGATTGTAAAAGACGCATTAGCGATGCGGTTGGCAAAACGGCCTACGACGGCTCCCATATAATAGGAGTCGTCGATTAGGTCGTTAAAGTCTCGCGGACCGATGATTACATTTTCACACCGTCCATTAAAATCGGGTACTGAGGCCGCAGTCCAGCGAGCTCCCCAGTTGGAAAACTCTACATAAGCTCCCGATGAGTTGGCAATTTTAAAACGATAGATGGCTTCACCGGTGTTGGTTTGGCCTAAAAAAGTACGTTCTATCAACATAAGGCAAGGTGAGTCAAAACTCCTTGGTGGTTAGAGTCAAGAGCTAATGCCTGCTTAAGGTATTTAGATGCTTCTTCCTTGTTGTCAAGGCCGAGGTATCCCAATCCCATTACATAGTAACAATGTATTTTGTTGCGTTTGTTGAGATCGTCTTCCCATATTGCAAGGTCGGGTAATGACACGGCAAAGTAGTCGATGCGGCAGTCGTCAAATAGGTGCTTCTCTCCATGTTTGATGAGTTTGTTGAAGCAACTGCGAGCTTTGTCTTCTCGGCCAAGTTCACGCCATGATAGCCCTTGATAGAAGATTTTATCGGGTTGGGCATCATTGTAGAAAAACGCTTGTTGAGGTTCTGATGAGCCGGTAGTGCCTTTGGTGAATTGTTCGACAGCCTCATCTTCACGACCAAGTCCACGTAAAGCCAAGCCTTTGTAGTACCATATGTCGTTTTCTTCAGCGTTGATTAGTTTCCCCTCTCCAAGATTGTGGGGGTAGGCATCAGTCTCATTGAGCAATTGCAGAGCCGTGGCAAAATCGCCTTCAGAAAGTGCAATCTTACCAAGTTCTATGCGACATGTGGTGTATTGCTGGGTGATTTTACCTTCTCCACCTTCCCATGGATGAAATTTGCGACTATCAATCAACTGTTTTGCTTTGGCATACTGTCCCAGTTGGTTATAGAGTGTGATGCGCTCAATAGAAAGGTCGTCACGTTGTGCAACTTCGTCGATATGACTTTCAAGAAAGGACAAGCGTTCGGAATGTGGGCGACCAATACGTTTGTATAATTGGTCAAGTTCCATAAGTATGCGAGAGTCGGTGGTGTCAAGCATATATGCTTTCTCAAGAGCGTCGAGAGCTTTGGCTGTATTGCCTGCCTTGTTGTAGTAGGCAAGTGATAGGTTGCGCCAGGCAGTAGGAAACATCGGATCGATATTAACCGACTTCTCCCAACAATCTATTGCAAGGTCATATTGACGAGAAGCATACCAGAAATTACCAAGCGAATATGCTGCTTTTGCGCAGTCTTCGTTCGTTGCCATTACGTTACGCAGTATGATGACCTCTTCAATGCGATTGGGGAAGCAATAGGAGTGGTCGGCTTTTCCTGCAATGCGGTAATATTCAGAGGCTTTATCGACGTCGCCTTTGCATGAATAGAAGTAGCCGGTCGCATAATGCACCATCGGGTATATGTTGTTTGTAACTGAAGTTGATTTGCAGAGTAGGTCTATGGCTTCATCGTAAAATCCGGCCATAGCAAAGTCAAGGGCGTACTCTATGTAGGCATGGGCTTTGTCTCCGAGTAATGATGTTATTGAATTCCATTCAGATTGCTCATCAGATAATAAGAACCTCTCATATAAACAACCTATATTGAAGCGATCTATTTTAAGTGATTCGTTAATGAGTGACAATGCTTCGTCATTACGTCCAATGGTTCGAAGAATTGATGCTTTAAGTTGGCGTGCTTTGTGGTGATGCCAGTTGCGAACCAACGAGCGGTTGACAAGGTCAAGCGCTTTCTCGAAGTTCCCTCGTCTGCAATCAATACGCGCCAGTTCGAAATATGCTGAGTCTTGCCATGCGGCATTCCACGCCGACTTGAAGAATGCTTCGTATGCTTCATTAATCTTGTCTTGCATCAAGCAACTCCACCCCATGTTGTAGTAAGGCTCTCCGTCGTAAGGGTTGGGGTTGCGTTCAGTAAGGGTCTCTATAGCCTTGGAAAAGTATTTTTCGGCCTTGTCAAAACGACCCTTGCGTAGGTATAGCAATCCCATGGCATTGTTGCATCGCACGTCGCCGGGTTCTCGTTGTAAAGCTTCACCATAATAGTCCATTGGGTTATATGTGGCATGGCGGTATTGCTCAAGATGTAGTCCGGTCAAGTATAATTGCTCGATAGACGCAATGTCTTTAGGGTCTTTGGCCGCCTTGGCCGGTTCGGGGATCGGCTTAATTTGTGGCTTTTCGGCTTGATAAGACACCAAAATGCGTCCCGACAAGTCTCTTATCTCCACGATAATTTCATCAGGAGTTATACCCGGTGCCGGAATAGTTGTGTTAAAAGGCTTGTTGGGAGCAGATGCGATTACTTTGTCAAGCATTGTATTGCCATTTTTAACATCTTTTGCCCATATGTGAATATTGTCGTAAACTCCGGTGGTATATAGTTTTATTGAGCAATTGCCATCTATGACATCTACATTGAGTAGGGCTTCCTTAGTGGCATTTTTTACATATCCGACTTCGCTGTATGGAAGGAAATATTGTGTCCACGATTTTTCTTCATAAGGTTGCAACCAAGAGAAGTCGGGTTGATTGTCGGTGTACATGCCGGTCATCAACTCTATATATGGACCGTCTTCGTCAGTGAGGTTACGGTCCCAGGCTTGTCCAAAATCTCCATTTCCCCATGTCCATTGTTTTTTCCCAGGAGACACATGGTGGTCGGCTACGTGCAGCAGACCACCGCCGATGTGTTCCTCATATCCTCCGACAAAATCAAATTTTGACTTGATAGCCATGTAGGAGGTGGGAACTGGAATATTTTTATAACGTGAGATGTCAACTCCGGCAGAGTAATCTTGCTTGTAATAAACGCCGGTGGCTATTGGGAATGAAGATACGTCGCGTTTACCATGGTCAAACACAGCATTGACATCCGGTGGAAAGACTGAGTGATAGTGGTCATTTACAACGACTGCCGGATTGGCCCACCAAAGGAATGTTTGAGGGAATGGAGTGCGATTGTATATTTTTACGTTTATTTCGATGTATGATTTGCCTGGGTAAAGGCGGAATCCTTGCATGCCTTTGGTGCGGAACATGCGCTCAACCTCATTGCACCACACGGTCTTGCTACCATCGGAATGCTCTTCGATGGAGTATTCGGTAGGTAGGAATGTGGAGGGACGGTGATGTTGAGGCCAGTTAAACTCAATCCCACCCGAAATCCAAGGCCCTGTAAGGCCGACAAGTGCCGGCTTTACGACTTGATTGTAGTAGACAAAATGGCGTTGTTTTACTTTGTCGTAAGCCATGTGTATGCGACCTCCGAGTTCGGGGAGTATCATTACTTTTATGTATTCGTTTTCAATGAATAGGGCGCGATAACGTTTGTCGATTTTTTCATCAGAAATCGATTCTACTACAGGGTAAGGATATACCGAGCCGCAACTGCCTTGATAGACGCGCTTTTCAAGAAAAATTGGATTTTTTTCTTCTTTGCCAATTGCATAGGTTGGAAGCATGATGTCTTCTTCCCATGCACGTACTTCACTATTGTCAGTAGTGCTTTTAATAAGATAGGATGTTATTTTTTTCATCAGAAATGATAAGTGTGTACGAGTTATCTAATAAGTTGTTTCTCAATTTCTTCGAGACTTTTTCCTTTGGTCTCAGGTAGGTTGCGCCAAACATATAAACCTCCGCACAAACAGATTATGCCGTAGAGCCAGAAAGTGCCTGCAGCACCAAGCCCGGTGTTGAGTAATGGGAATGTGTAAGTGAGCAAAAAGCATGCGGCCCATAGCGAGAAAGTGCATATAGACATAGCTGCACCTCTAACTCGGTTGGGGAATATTTCGGATATTATTACCCACATTGTTGTTGCTAATGTCATGGCGTAGCATGCTATGGCAGCAACGACAATTATCAGTAGTAATACTCCGCTTATGTGGAAATAGTAGGCCGAGCCCATAAATGCATATATGAGAGCAAGACCAAATGCTCCAAACAGTGTGAGTGCTTTGCGTCCCCAGCGGTCTACAACAAGCATGGCTACAATTGTAAACACTACGTTTGTGACTCCGGTGATGACTATGTTCATCAACACGTCAGACACTCCATAACCGGCGGCCATGAAAATTTCTTGTGCATAGTTAAAGATTACGTTGATGCCACACCATTGTTGCAGAACGGCTAAAAGTATACCGAGAGTTAACACCTTGAACATTGATGGATTGAACAACTTTTTCAATCCACCTTTACTATTATTGATCAAGTCGGCTTCGGTTGATGCTTTTATGGCTGCCAGTTCGGCTTGAGCCGTGGCCTCGTTGCAGATACGACGAAATATGGCAAGAGCTTTGTCGGTCTTCCCATTTGATGCAAGCCATCGAGGGCTTTCCGGAAGAACAAATCCAAAAATGAAGAACAATGCTGCAGGAACAATCATAGCCCAAAACATCCATCTCCATCCCATTGTGCCGTTCCACGACGTACGTATCATTTCAGCAGTGGCATCGGTGGCTACCGGTTCGGCGATTAGCCAATTTACAACTTGAGCCGAAAGAATACCCAATACTACGGTTAGTTGGTTTATGGCAACGAAACGTCCTCTCATGTGAGCCGGAGATATTTCGGCTATATACATGGGTGATAAACTTGAAGCAATACCGATTGCAAAACCTCCAATTAGGCGGAATACATTAAACGATGAAAATGACCATGCGGCACCCGTGCCTATAGCTGTGAAAATGAATAATCCGGCCGATATGATAAGCACAGGGCGACGACCAATGCGGTCACTGAGTCTACCGGCACTTAATGCTCCAAGCAGACATCCTATTAATGCGCTACTCATAGCCCAACCTTGCATGGTGGGATTGTCGGCTATTTGGAAAAATTGTTCATAAAAAGGTTTTGCTCCGCCAATCACAACCCAGTCGTATCCAAATAGGAATCCTCCCATGGCTGATATGATAGCAATCAAAAATAAATAGACATTTTGTTGCGTCCTCATGATACTTGAATATAATGTTTTGTGGATTAATAAATTCAAGTACAAAGGAATTGCTTTTTATGAAGGTATGGAATAGAAAAAATAATTAAAGATATGGACTATCTTGCTATAGTTGTCATGTGGTTTTTATGACGTGATTGGAACTGCTTGCTCCATTGTCGCAAAGAATCGGAGGAGGCAAATGCAGAATAAGGAACTACAATGATTTTGTAATGACTTCCGGATAGATGATATAGCATGGCGGAACTTCTGTAGCTTACTGAAGTGATTTTATACCATGGCAATGTATAGGGATTCGGAATAATGCTGTATTCATCATATGCTTCAAAGGTGATAGTGATTCCTTTATCCGACATAGATAGAATATGAGGGATGATTGCAAATCTTACTTCATTTGACAATCCATAATATATGTGTATAAACATCATAAGAGTGGGTATGATGAATACTGTAAGAATCAAAGCCACTAAAATATACCGAATGTCAAAAGCCAAACCGGCGATAATAAATGCAAGCTCTGCAATAGCGATATACCACCAATTTCGTTTGCACCATAAGCTTATGAGATGGTACATGTAGGAGTTTGCGCTTATTTTGTGGATTTCGGTTTGCATGTTTCAAAATTACCAATAATAGTGCGTTCTGATGGTAATTGCTCGTTTAAAATTAGTTAATAGGCAGATGCCGACCCACGAAGATTGTCGTAAATTATACTTTTTTGTTGTTTGGATTAATAATTTGTGCTTTTTTCATTAAATTTGACGCTAAATATAAAATAAATATGTTTTGAAAATTATAAATATTAGAATATGAAAAGATTTTACATAATAACGTTGTCGGTTGCCATTGGTGTAACTAGTTATGCTCAGTGTAGTTTTAATCGTTCTGCAATTATTGGCAAAACAGCTTTATCAGATAGAATAACGGAATTTCGGGATGAGCGTTTTTCTAAAGATGCTATTAGTTTGAATGGCGATGTAATCACAGAAAATACGCCTCAGATGAAGCCGGCTCATGAAGAGGAATGGCTATATGAAGATGGTGGCTGGTTTAAGGCCGGTGACTATTATTATACTTACGATGCTTCCGGAAATAAAATTATTGAAAAATATAGTGATGGCGAGGGTGTGAGTAATACTGTCTCGGAGTATGACTCTAACAATAACGCAGTGTCAATAATAACGTCGTATTCGGAAGATGGAACGGAATTTGTAAATTCGACCAAGCGATTGCGGACGTATGACGAAAAAGTCGCAGACTTGATTGTGGATAGCCAAAGCTTTACATGGGACAATGGCGATTGGTCGCTTGTATCAGATGGGTATACTTATAAGCGCAAAGTCGTTCGAAATGATAAGGGTTTTATTACCGGGGTATTGATTGAGTCTTATTTTATGGGTAATTATGAACAGCAGTTGAAGTCAACTCTTACATATAATTCCGATGGGCTTGCTCAGACGTGGATGTTTGAAGAACTTGGTTATGCCGATGGCGGAAAAGAGTTGGTGATGAAAGAAGTATTTACTTTGACAGATATGAGTTGGTACACTACTGATGGTCAAATTCTTGTGATGGATGATTTGTCGGATTTTTTTACTGATAAATACAATCGTTTAAAAGGGGCAACAGTGTATTCGGGTGGAAAGATTACAGGAACGGTGGAAGCTACGTATTCAGAAAACGGAGATTATATATATACATATAATTACACCACAGAACCTTATGCCAAGGAAGTATATTCACATTCGGTTACAGATGAGAATGGAAGTTATGTAGAGACTATAATGGCTTATGAGGATCTTAATGCCGACCATCAATTGTCTGATGATGAGTTGGTGTTTGAAGAGACGCTTACGGTATTAAAGGATTGTTATGGAAGAGTTGTTGACGAATATGCTGTAGCTGACGAGGAGGTACAATTTAGGGGAAAGTATGATTATACTTACTCGGAAGAATATGGAAGTTATCCATTGGAGCAGATTTTCTATGATTATGATTTTAAAACAAGCCAGTTTGTGCCATTTTTGAAAATCGTAGCAAGTGATTTTTATGACGTAACATCTTCAATCGACGAAGTTGCGTTATCAGATGAGTTGTCAGATGTGGCAATCTACAATATTCAAGGAATGAAATTGAATGTTGATGAGAAAGATCTTGCTCCCGGATTATATATTGTTAAAAAGGCTGGTAAGTGTAAAAAAATATATATACAAAGGTGACGCTTATAATACTTTAATTTGTGAGATTATAATTTATGGCGGAGTCGTAGCGAGTTTGTTACAACACTGACCGAACTAAATGCCATCAAAGCACATGCCACCATCGGGTTTAATAAGAAACCGTTGATTGGGTATAGTATGCCTGCCGCAATAGGAATGGCAAAACAATTGTAGATAAGAGCCCAGAAAAGATTTTGTCGGATTGTTTTTGCCGTGTCTTTTGATAGCTTGATGGCATAACGTAATCGGGTCAGGTCGCCACTTATTATCGTCATTTGAGCGACATCGATTGCGATATCGCTTCCATTGCCCATGGCGATGCTTAAATCTGCAATAGACAAAGCCGCGCTATCATTTATCCCATCTCCAACCATTGCAACGACATGGCCTTCCTGTTGAAGACTTGTTATATACTTTGATTTGTCTTCAGGTGATGCCGTTCCGCGATAATGTTTTATGCCCAATTGTCGAGCAATACTTCCGGCAGCTTCTTCAGAGTCTCCAGAACAGAGATGTATATCTATCCCCATCTCTTTGAGTGATTTGATTGCCGGCAGGGATGAGCTTTTGAGCCTGTCGGCAATTGATAGTATGCCCAGCACAGATGATTCGTTGGCGATAATGACAATTGAACCGCCTTCCATTGACCAAGCATGGGATGTTGCTAATACGTCATCGTCAATGTTGATATTGTTGTTTCTGAGCAACTGCATGTTGCCAATATGGTATGTAGTGCCATCTATTTTTGCCGACAGTCCTTGACCCGGAATATTTCGGAAAGCCAATACAATTTTTGTCGGAGTCCCGTCGAGATGTGATGTTATGGCTGTTGATAGTGGGTGGCTCGACCTGCGTTCTATAGAATATAATATTGATTTTGTCATATCGGCATCACCATACCACTTTTCATGAACTACGCATGGCTCACCTTCTGTCAGAGTCCCGGTTTTGTCTAAAATAATTGTGTCGATATTGTTGGCTTGTTCCAAACTGATGGCATTTTTTATTAAAATTCCATTTTCGGCCGCACGACCAATGCCGACTGTAATGGCCGTAGGTATGGCCAATCCAAGCGCACATGGGCATGCAATGACCAGAACGGTGACTGCCGATAGTAATCCTAACGTAAATCCATTGATCGTTGCAAAAACGAGCCAAGCTGCGAACGTCATTATGGAGATAATTATAATCGTCGGTACAAAAATGGCTGCAATTTTGTCAACAATATGTTGTATCGGGGCTTTTGAACCTTGTGCTTCTTTGACAAGAGCAATAATGCGTGACAGCAGGGTCGCTTTTCCAACGAGTTGAGCCTTGTAGGTAATAGACCCATTGAGGTTGATAGTCCCTGCGTAAACTCGTTTGCCTTTTGCGGCCTCTGCCGGTATAGGCTCGCCAGTCATCATGCTCTCGTCAATCAAACTTTCTCCTTCGAGGATGATGCCGTCAACAGCAATTTTATCGCCCGGACGTGCCAACAAGGAGTCTCCAACCATGACTTCGCCTATCGGTCGTTCGCAATGAGTCCCATCGGGTAGGATAACTATGGTTGTTGTAGGTTGCAAGCCGATGAGTTTTTGATTGAAGCCGTAGTCTTTTGCTTGGCTCTGTTTTCAAGCAATCTGCCAATTAAAACCAATGCTATTATGCATGCCGAAGCATCGAAATAAGAGTGGGGGGGTAATGCCTCGTGACATCCAAAAATGAGGGAATAAAACATTGAAAATGCTAAAAAGATAAGCTATCCCCGCACTTAGTGCAATGAGCGAGTCCATGTCGCTTGTAAAATTGCTTAACCGTTTATACGCATTTATGAAAAATTGTTGTCCGCACCCAAAAATGACGATAGACGACATTATCCACAAAATAATGTTGAGCCATGTTGACGGATGATGAAAAGTCAATGACAATATGAGTATTGGCAAGGCTAATGCTGCAGCGACAATTGTACGCATTTGCAACTTTTTATGATGTCTAAGCTCAATTGCTTCAATCTCTTCGGGAGATAATTCGATTAATAAGTCGTAGCCATAGCGTCTAATGGCTGCACGCATTTGTTCCGGTGATATAGATTTTTCATCATAAGTGACATTGGCTTCGCGCGTGGCATAATTGCTTGTGGCTTCGCTTATGCCATCGAGGTGGTTGAGTATGGTCTCGACTTTTTGTGCACATGCGGCACAATGTAAGCCCGAGAGAGCAAATGTGTTTTTTGTCATGAGATGTATAGAATACAATTATGATTAGCACGACAAATTTACTACTATTAGGCAATAGATTGAAATTTCAACCATGAAAAAAGCTGTGCCGTAATATTCGGCACAGCTTGTTAAGACAAATAAATAGTTTAATCTATTTGCCGGTCTTTTTGCAACAGCCGTCTTTGTCGACTTTTGTTTTTGTCGTATTACATGTCCCTGTCGAGTTGTGTTGTTTTTCGCTGTTGCATGATTTTTTGTCCATAATTTTACTGTTTTAAAGTGTATTATAATAACATTGTTCGAGAAACTATTGTTCCCGAACAATGAAGTTTTAACAAAAAGGAATAGATTAGTTGATTTTATCGAGAGCTTGCTCTATATCTGCAAGAATGTCATCAATGTGTTCTGTACCTATAGATAGACGTATGGTCGATGGCGTAATACGCTGTTTGGCAAGCTCTTCCTGGCTTAGTTGTGAATGAGTGGTGGTGTAGGGGTGAATGACGAGGCTTTTTACGTCGGCGACATTTGCTAATAGTGAGAAAATTTTGAGTGAATCAATAAATTTCCATGCATCGTCTTGACCTCCATATAATTCAAATGTGAATATGCTTGCCGCTCCGTTGGGGAAATAACGATTATAAAGAGTGTGGTCGGGATGAGATTGCAAAGCGGGATGATTGACATGTTTTACTTTAGGATGTTTTGACAAGTATTCGATTACTTTTAATGTGTTTTCGACATGGCGTTCTACACGCAGTGACAGTGTTTCAAGCCCCTGTAGAAGAATAAATGCATTAAATGGAGATATAGTGGCTCCGGTGTCTCTGAGTAAAACGGCGCGGATGCGGGTGACAAATGCTGCTGAGCCGGCAACATCTGCAAACACTGCGCCATGATAGCTTGGATCGGGATGGGCAAGTGTAGGATATTTGTCGGCGTAGGCTTTCCAATCAAAACGACCGCCATCGACAATGACACCTCCGAGCGATGTTCCGTGTCCGCCAATGAATTTTGTTGCAGAATGGACTACGATGTCTGCTCCATGTTCAATCGGGCGGAGTAAATAAGGCGTGGCAAATGTGTTGTCGACAATAAGTGGTATATTGTGTTTATGCGCAATTTCTGCGACACCTTCAATGTTGAGTATGTCGGAATTGGGATTGCCGAATGTCTCGGCAAATATAGCTTTGGTGTTGTCTTTAATTGCATTTTCTAAAGCAACAAGGTCATTGACATTCAAGATTGTGTGGCTGACACCTTGATAGGAAAGTGTGTTTACAATCAAATTATAAGAACCGCCATATAGGTTGTTGGCTGCAATCAGATGATCGCCATTTTGTAAGATGTTTTGTAATGTATATGTGATAGCCGCGGCGCCTGAAGCTACGGCAAGTCCGGCAATTCCACCCTCAAGGGCGGCAACGCGTTCCTCAAAAACGGCTTGTGTCGAATTGGTGAGTCGTCCATAAATGTTGCCGGCATCACGTAGTCCGAATCGGTCGGCCGCATGCTGTGAGTTGTGAAACACGTAAGAAGTGGTTTGGTATATGGGTACAGCGCGGGCATCGGTTGCAATATCGGGATGTTCTTGTCCTACATGAAGTTGAAGCGTTTCAAAGTGAAGTTTTGTCTTGTCCATGATTGTCTTTATTTTTCTGTATGATTTATATAAATGAATGTGTCAAAGGTATTATAAGTGGAAAAAATATGCAAGATAAAGGCTATAATTTAGAAAAAGGTTCTAAATTTGTATTACTTTACAGAAATTATATTGAGAAAGGTCATGCTAACGGTATGACCAAAAAGAAAAAATATCTATTATGGATGCATTGGATAAAATTGATTTACTAATTTTGCAATCGTTACAAGAAAATGCCCGGCTTACAACAAAAGAACTTGCTGCTCGGGTGCATTTGACTACTACTCCGGTTTTTGAGAGGGTTAAACGCCTTGAGACCGGTGGATATATACGCAGGTATACAGCAGTATTAGATGCAGAGAAGCTTAATCAGGGATTTATGGTGTATTGTAATGTGAAAATGAACCGTATGAGCCATGAGATTGCGACCGATTTTATGAATAGAATTGGTGAGATTCCTGAAGTAACAGAGTGTTACAATGTTTCAGGACATTTTGACTATCTGCTCAAGATTTTAGCTCCCAACATGAAGTACTATCAAGAGTTCATACTCAACGTGCTCGGGTCGATTGAAAATCTTGGATCTCTTGAAAGCACATTTGTGATGGATGTGGTAAAACAAAATTACGCAATACCAATATATATATAGAAACAAAATTAATATGAAACTTAAATTTTTTATTCTGTCAACATTGTCGGTAATATTGGCTTCGCCGTGCTTCTCTCAAGAGGCGTTAGGCTCATCAGCTCCTGTTTTGTCACCGATTATAAATCCGGATAAGACGGTAACTTTTAAGTTGAAGGCTCCCAAAGCTGTCAAGGTACAAATCATGGGGGATTGTATAGCAGATGGACAAGTTGCAGATATGAGTGAAGGGGACGGAGGAGTGTGGTCCTATACGACTCCTAAATCATTGCCCTCTGAGTTATATAGCTACTCGTTTATTGTAGATGGATTGAAGATTAGCGACCCGTCAAATGTGTTTCAAGTACGAGATGTTGCCAATCTATCCAACTTTTTTATTGTGACCGGAGGCCGTGGCGATGTTTATGCTGTCAATGATGTTCCGCATGGGACTTTGTCTAAAGTGTGGTATGATTCGCCATCTTTTGGTTTTTCACGGCGTATGAGCATATATACTCCTGCCGGTTATGAAAATAGTAAAAAACGTTACCCGGTGTTATATCTGTTGCATGGTATGGGCGGAGACGAAGAAGCGTGGATTACTCTCGGACGCGCAGTGCAGATTTTGGATAATCTTATAGCTAAGGGTGACGCAGAACCGATGATAGTGGTGATGCCCAATGGAAATGTTTCGCAACAAGCCGCTCCCGGTGAGGCTTCGGGAGGATTGGCCCAACCTGATTTTAATCTGCCCAAAACTATGGACGGTGGATACGAAGCTTCATTTCTGGAAATTGTAGATTCTGTAGATAAGCATTATCGCACGATAAAGTCTAAACGGGGGCGTGCCATCGCCGGACTTTCTATGGGCGGTTTTCATTCTATGAACATATCGCGTTATTATCATGATAAATTTGATTATGTGGGGCTTTTTTCTGCGGCTACAACTGAGCATGTGAGAGGAGATTCTCCGGTGTATACTGATATTCAAGGTCTGTTGGCACGTCAATTTTCTACGCCTCCCACATTGTATTGGATTGCTATAGGTAAGACTGATTTTTTGTATGATGCAAATGTGAGATATCGTAATTTACTTAAGCAGAAAGGTTATGAATATGAGTATTTTGAGAGCGAAGACGGTCACATTTGGCGCAATTGGCGGGTATATTTATCTGAGTTTATAACTAAATTGTTCCGTTAGTTGACGGTAGCAAAGTGTCGTTAAAAGTAAATATTTAAAATATGATGCAACAATTATAGGGCATTGTGCGTCTACAATAAAAACAAATTAATTATGAAACAGATATTTTGTATTTTAGGAGTTATAGGAGTGAGTCTGTCGATTGCTTCATGTGGAAAAATATTGGATAAGAATATTATCGCTTCGGGCACTGTGGTCTCAAGAGATTGTTCGACTGAGAAATTTGATGGAATTGTCACTAATGGGATGTGTGATGTTGTATATCATCAAACAAATGGAGAACAGCGAGTTACATTGTATGCATCAGATAATGTTATTAATTATGTCGATGTGTACGTTGTTAATGGGGACTTGGTTGTAGAATTGAAAGATGGCTATAAGGTGTTTGGTGAAGATCGGTTAGAACTGGTAGTGTCGTCAGGAGTAATAAAAAGGGCGACCGTTAATGGAGATGCTGATATGGATTTGAACGGAGTGTCATCGGAAGAATCTATGGCACTAAATATCAATGGTGATGGAGATATTGAAATGCATCATTTCTCTTTGCCCTCATTGTCTGCAATAGTATGTGGCTCCGGAGATTTTGACTTGTCGGGTCGTTGTCGTGAAGCCAACTATGAAGTGACCGGCAGTGGAGATATCGATGCCGATAAGGTGAAGGCTGAAGATGTAAAAGTGGCAATTGTAGGCAATGGAGAAGTCGATTGCTACGCTGATAAAACTCTTGATGTGAAGGTGCAAGGTCGTGGATTCGTATCTTATAGAGGTAATCCACAGCTGACGGGCGATCTTAATAAGGTTAGTAGAGATGATTAGGCCTCTTTTTCAGATAATTCTAACCAACGTATCTCTTTCTCATCTATAATATTTTTAAGCTCTTCGTATCTGGCCGATTTGGCAACAATATCTTCAATCTCGGTACAACTATTAAAAAGTGTATCGAGATTGTTTTTTTCGGCATTGAGCAGCTCAAGCTCGGCATTAAGAGCATCTAATTCCATGCGTTCTTTGTAAGTCAACTTGTTGCCGGAGTTGCTACGTGGCTTTTCGTTATTTTTACGTGTCTCTTTTTTTGTGGAAACGGAGTGCGTAGACTCAATGCGTTGTTGAGCATTAACCCAATTGCGGTAGTCGGTATATCCGCCCGGGAAGTCTTTAATAATCCCATCTCCTTCAAATACGAAAATGTGGTCGACTATACTATCGAGAAAGAAGCGGTCGTGACTTATGACAATCAGACAACCCTTGAATTTGCTAAGGTAGTCTTCAAGAATGCCCAATGTGATGATGTCTAGATCGTTAGTTGGCTCGTCGAGTATCAAAAAATTGGGGCTTCTCATTAATACTGATGCTAAATGAAGTCGAGCACGTTCACCTCCACTTAAAGTGTGTATATATTTTTGTTGGTCGGCAGGAGAGAAAAGAAAATGATTGAGAAATTGCATAGGAGAGTATCTTACACCGTCGTTTACAACAATGTCTTCGGCATACTCAGTTATTGCATCAATAACACGCTTATCCTCATTAAATGAAATGCCGTCTTGGCTATAATATCCAAAACGAACAGTTTCTCCAACATTCCAATTGCCACTATCGGCGGGGATGATGCCTTGTAACATTTTGATGAATGTCGATTTGCCGGCTCCATTATGCCCGATTATCCCTAATTTCTCGTATCGGGAGAATATATATGTGAAGTCGTGTAAAATTATTTTATCTCCAAATCGTTTATTTATGCCTTCGGCTTCAAAAATTTTTGAGCCGATGTATGACGATTTGACATTGAGGTCGACATTGTCTTCTCGCAAATCTACTTTTGAACGAGCTTTTAAATCGTAAAATGCATCAATGCGATATTTCGCTTTGCCTGAACGAGCTTGTGGTTGACGTCTCATCCATTCCTGCTCGGTGCGTAATGTGTTTTTGACCTTTGCAAGCTCCGCCGTCATAGCTTCTATGCGCTCTTGTCGTCGTCGCAGGTAATAGTCATAGTTACCTGAATAGGTATATATCTGTTGGCGGTCGATTTCAATAATTTTATTGCATACACGATCAAGAAAATATCTGTCGTGGGTCACCATCAATAATGTTATGCGAGAGCGAGTGAGGTATGATTCAAGCCATTCAATAGCGCCTATGTCAAGATGGTTGGTTGGCTCATCTAGTATAATCAAGTCGGGAGCGTCGAGAATGACTCGAGCTAATGCGACACGTTTAGCCTGACCACCAGAAAGTGTTTCTGTTAGTGCATTTAAGTCATATATGCCTAATTGTCCGAGGATTTGTTTTAGCCTGTCGTCATAGTCCCATGCTTGAGAACAATCCATTAGATGGATTGCTTTGTTTATCAAGTCATTGTCGCCACTTGATAGTGCTGTTTCATATATGGAAATGGCATTAGATATTTCCCCATTCCCAATTTTCAAGCATGCATCCAAGATTGTTGAACCGGCCGGAAATGTGGGCGTTTGTTCAAGGATGGAAACACGTAGATTATTTCGAAAAGTTATTTCTCCAGAGTCGGCATTTTCTTTGCCTGCAATTATTTGTAGAAGTGTTGATTTCCCTGTGCCGTTTTTGGCTATAATGCCTATTTTATCACCTTCGTTTATGCCAAAAGTAATATCGCTAAACAATAGGCGGTCGCCATAACTTTTGGTTAGATTTTCTATTTGCAGGTAACTTGTTGCCATTGGTGGTTGATGAGTGATGTTTGCGTTTGCAAAGTAAACCATAAATCCACAAATAGCCAAAAACGGATTAAGGTAGTTTTAGAAAGATTAATGCACGTCGGGCAATTCGATGCCTAATGCTCGAGCGACACCTATGCCATAATCAGGATCGGCTCGATAACAATTGATTACGTGGCGTCGCTTAATCTTTAGGTCTGCATCGCCCATAGCTCGAGCTGTGTTGCTAAATAATAATTCTTTTTCATCAGATGGCATTAAACGAAATAAATTGCCGGGTTGGCTGTAGTAATCGTTGTCAAACTCACGTTCATTGTAATTGAAAGCGTCTCCGTGTAATGTCATTGCCGGCTCTTTGTATTGAGGTGAGTCATTCCACTCCCCATAGCTATTAGGCTCATATCCAATAGTCGATCCGTAGTTACCATCGACGCGCATAGCTCCGTCTCGATGATAGGAATGCACAGGACAACGTGGACGATTGACCGGAATTTGTTCGGCATTTACACCGAGTCGGTAACGTTGAGCATCTCCATAAGAGAATAAACGACCTTGGAGCATTTTATCGGGAGAGAATCCTATGCCGTCGATTATATTCATTGGGTTGAACGCTGATTGCTCAACTTCGGCAAAATAATTTTCGGGATTGCGGTTTAACTCGAGAATGCCAACATCGTGTAGGGGAAAGTCTCCGTGTGGCCATACTTTGGTTAGGTCAAAAGGATTGATGTGATAGTTATTGGCTTGTTCTTCAGTCATTAATTGTACTTGAAACAACCAACGGGGAAAATTACCCTTCTCAATGTTTTCGTATAAATCACGTTGATGAGATTCTCGGTCTTTTGCAATTAAAGCTTCGGCTTCTTGGTCGGTTAGGCATTTTATCCCTTGTAGGGTGTGAAGATGAAACTTTACCCAAGTTCGTTGTTTTTTAGCATTAAAAAAGCTATATGTATGGCTTCCAAATCCGTGCATGTGACGATAGGAGTAAGGAATGCCACGTGGGCTCATTGTAATGGTGACTTGATGTAGTGCCTCTGGTAGTAATGTCCAGAAATCCCAATTGTTGTTGGCGCTTCTCATATTGGTGCGTGGGTTGCGTTTAATAGCATGGTTGAGATCGGGAAATTTGAGCGGATCACGCAAAAAGAATACCGGAGTATTATTGCCAACTAAATCCCAATTGCCGGTATCGGTATAAAATTTTATTGCAAATCCACGGATGTCACGTTCGGCATCGGCTGCTCCTCGTTCTCCGGCTACCGTGGAAAATCTAACAAAACAGTCGGTCTTTTTCCCAATATTGCTGAAAATAGAAGCTTTTGTATATTGAGTGATGTCGTGAGTAACTATAAATGTCCCATAAGCTCCCGACCCCTTGGCGTGCATGCGCCTTTCCGGAATTACTTCTCGGTCAAAATGTGCGAGTTTCTCAATAAGCCATGGGTCTTGCATTAAAATCGGACCGCGTTGTCCTGCGGTCTGCGAATTTTGGTTGTCGGCAATGGGGCGGCCATTGGCGGCAGTCAAACGTTTTTTATTCATAGTAATAAAATTAAAATATATGTATATTGGTGAAACAAAATTTTATCAATCAATGTTTTTAAGTTGTATTGAAAAATCGGATTGTTTTGTTATAAAATGATTTAATAAAAAATTTCAGTAATTGTAGAGAATTTTCTGACTTAAAGATTGAAATTAATGCGGAAATGATTAAATTTGCAAGCCTATTACAACTTTTAAACCCATATTGAAATGAAAAAGCATAATTTCTATGCAGGTCCATCTATTTTGAGTGAGTATACCATTCAGAATACGGCTGAGGCAATTAAGAATTTTGCCGGCACAGGTTTGTCTATTCTTGAAATTTCCCACAGAAGCAAAGAGTTTACCGCAGTTATGGAAGAAGCTACGCAGTTAGTAAAAGAGTTGCTTGAAATCCCTGACGGTTATCACGTTTTGTTTCTTGGAGGTGGTGCTTCTATGCAGTTCTGCATGGTGCCGTTTAATTTATTGAGTAAGAAGGCTGCATATCTTGAAACCGGGACATGGGCAGTAAATGCAATTAAAGAGGCAAAATTATTTGGGGAGGTAAATGTAGTAGCGTCAAGCAAGGAAGATAATTTTACATATATTCCAAAAGGGTATAAGGTACCAGAAGATGTGGATTACTTCCATTTTACAACCAACAATACTATATTTGGAACAGAAATGCGTTATGACCCAGACGTAAATGCACGTTTGGTAGCTGACATGTCAAGCGATATATTTTCTCGCCCTATTGATGTATCAAAGTATGATGTAATTTATGCCGGTGCACAAAAAAATCTTGCTCCAGCCGGGGTGACATTGGTAATAGTTAAGGAAGATGCATTGGGGCATGTTGACCGACCAATACCGACAATGTTGGACTATCGTACGCATGTCAAAAAAGGCTCTATGTTTAATACACCTCCTGTGTTACCGATATATTCGGCATTGCAGACTCTGAAATATTACAAACAACTTGGCGGTGTCAAAGAAATGGAACGTCGCGACATGGAAAAAGCAACGTTGCTTTATGATGCGATTGATTCAAGTAAAATGTTTGTAGGGACAGTGCGAGATGTTGAAGATCGGTCGATTATGAATGTTTGCTTTGTAATGAAGCCTGAATATGCCGAACTTGAAAAGGAGTTTGTTGACTTTGCGTCGACAAAGGGCATTGTCGGGATAAAGGGGCATCGTTCGGTAGGTGGATTTAGAGCGTCGCTTTATAATGCATTACCAATTGAGAGTGTGAAAGTCCTTGTTGATGCAATGAAAGAATTTGAATCTAAACATTGATAGGCATGAAAGTATTAGTTGCAACCGAAAAACCTTTTGCGGCTGTTGCCGTAGATGGTATTCGCAAAGTAGTGGAAGAAGCCGGTTATGAATTAGCTTTATTGGAAAAATATTCATGTAAGCAAGCGCTGCTTGATGCAGTTGCTGATGCCGATGCTGTAATCATACGTAGTGATATTATCGATGCAGAGGTTCTTGACGCAGCTCAGCAATTGAAGATAGTAGTCAGAGCCGGAGCCGGTTATGATAATGTTGATCTTGCAGCTGCTACGGCTCATTCGGTGGTGGTAGAAAACACTCCGGGACAAAATTCAAATGCAGTAGCCGAGCTCGTATTTGGCATGGCGGTCATGGCTGTGCGTAACATGTATAATGGAACTTCCGGCTCAGAACTGAAAGGTAAAAAATTGGGTATTCATGCATTTGGGCAAGTGGGTCGTAACGTTGCTCGTATCGGGAAAGGTTTCGATATGGAAGTATCAGCTTTGGACCCTTATTGTCCCGATGAGGTATTGATTGCCGCTGGAGTTAATCCGGAGCATTCTGTAGAGGAATTATATGCTAAAAATCAACTCGTTTCGATACACATACCGGCAACAAGCGAAACCAAAAAGAGTATTGGTTATGACTTGATTGTTAAAATGCCAAAAAATGGTGTGCTCGTTAATACGGCTCGTAAAGAGGTGATTGATGAAGAGGGCTTAGCTAAGGCGCTTGAACAAAGACCTGATTTGAAGTATGTTGCAGATGTAAAGCCCGACAATGCCGACGAATTGAAGACACAATTTGAAGGCCGAGTGTTTTTTACACCTAAAAAGATGGGCGCACAAACGTCGGAGGCCAATATTAATGCAGGTATTGCTGCCGCTCATCAGATTGTCGCTTATCTGCGTGACGGAGTAAATAAATATCAAGTAAATAAGTAGTTTGTAACTGATTTTAAATTAAGGAATTGTGTTTTAAAACATAATTCCTTAATTTTTTTTAACCATTGTAACCTCTCTTAAACTTGGTTTGTAATGAAAAACGTGCTAAATTTGCACTCACAAACATCGCGGGATGGAGCAGTGGTAGCTCGTTGGGCTCATAACCCAAAGGTCGGAGGTTCGAGTCCTCCTCCCGCCACTTAGAAAGCCATGGCCATTAGGTCGTGGCTTTTTGGCGTTAAAAATGGTTATCAATGTAAAATAGGGATATGGTGAAATTGCAAAGTCATTAAAGTTTGCTAACTTTGTTACAATGTAAATTTATCTCAAACTTATTATTGAATACTAAAACTTTAAATCATGAGTAAACCTTATGTTGTCGGTATTGACATAGGCGGAACCAATACCGTGTTTGGCATCGTAGATGCAAGAGGCAATGTTATTGCAAGTAATTCTATAAAAACCGGTAAGCATGCAAACGTTGAGGACTATATTGATGAATTGCATGTTGAACTCACAAAATTGCTTGAGGTTAATGACGTAATTGGAAAGATCAATGGTATAGGAGTTGGTGCTCCCAATGGAAATTATTTCTCAGGGATGATTGAGAATGCGCCCAATCTTCCTTGGCCCGACAAAGTTCCTTTGGCAAAGATGTTAACTGAAAAATTTGGGGTTCCGGTGTTGGTAACCAATGATGCCAATGCTGCTGCTATTGGAGAAATGACCTACGGAGTGGCTCGAGGTCTAAAAGATTTTATAATGATTACGCTTGGGACAGGAGTTGGCTCAGGAATTGTCATTAATGGGCAATTGGTTTACGGGCATGATGGCTTTGCCGGAGAATTGGGTCATGTGATTGTCAAGCGCAACAATGGACGTATGTGTGGTTGCGGACGTACCGGTTGTCTTGAGGCTTATTGTTCGGCCACTGGTGTAGCGCGTTCGGCACGCGAGTTTTTGGAGATACGTACCGAGCCGTCTATGTTACGCAATATACCTGTAGATGAAATAACTTCTAAAGATGTATATGATGCCGCTATTGCAGGAGATAAGTTGGCCAACGATATATTTGAATATACTGGAAATATACTTGGCGCGGCTTTGGCTGACTTTGTTGCATTCTCGAGCCCTCAAGCATTTGTCCTTTTTGGTGGACTTGCAAAGTCGGGCGATTTGTTGCTTAACCCGATTAAGGCTTCTTTAGATAAAAACATTCTTCCAATATTCCGTGGCAAGGCCAAAATCTTGTTGTCGGAGTTGAAAGAAGCTGATGCTGCTGTGCTTGGAGCAAGTGCACTTGGATGGGAAGTTAAAAATGATTGAATATAACTAAATAAATATTTAGGAGCTGTTTCAGAATTTAGAAGCAGCTCCTTTTTATTTAAAAGGAATGATGGTTTAGTATAAACGAGTTTGGTGTTTTTTGATATGTAGTCATATAGCGATTAATTCGGAATATGGATGATTAAGTTATCATAAGCAATCCTGACGTTTTCGGGTAACCGTTGTGAAACCTCATTATGGAGTCCCATGTCATGACTTAGATGGGTTAGATAGGTTATACGCGGGTTGACTGTTTTAATTACGTCAAGGGCTTGGTTGAGGTTCATGTGAGAAATGTGGTCTTTAATACGAAGAGCATTAATGACAAGGGTGTCGATGCCATGGATGATTTCAAGCGTCGAATCGGGAATGGAGCGAGCGTCGGTAATATATGCAATATTGCCGATTTTGTATCCGACTATAGGCAATCGATAGTGCATTACCGGCAATGGCGTTATTTTTATTCCGGCAACAGAAAATGGCTTTGATGAAATTTCATGGATATTAAAGGCCGGAACTCCCGGATAGGGATGTTCGGCAAAGCAATAAGGTACTCGTTGCATTAAATCTTGTGCTACATCATGTTGGCAGTATATCGGAAATCCGTCCCCAATAGTGCAATAGGGGCGTAAATCATCGACTCCTCCGACGTGGTCATAATGACTATGTGTGACAAGCAAAGCTTCAATGTCAGGACTGCCACAACTCAGCATCTGTTCTCTAAAGTCGGGTCCACAATCAATAAGGATGTTGCAGTTGTCGGCTATTAGAAGCGCCGAAGATCTTAGCCTTTTGTCGCGAGGATCGATTGAACGGCAGACTTCGCAATTACACATTATTTGCGGTATCCCGGTAGAGGTTCCTGTGCCTAAAAAACGCAGTTTCATGATTGCATTCAATTATCAATTGTTATGCTTATATAACGTTGACTTCTGGCGAAAGTTTAATCCCGAATATTTCGTTTATGCGGTGTTGTATGTAATGAAACAATGACACTACATCGGAGGCCGTAGCAAAGCCTGTGTTTACAATCACAAGACATTGTTTTGGGTAAACTTGTGCGCCACCAATGCATTTTCCTTTTAGACCTGCCGCCTCAATTAGCCAACCTGCAGGGATTTTATAATAATCTCCTACTTTATAAAATGGCATTGATGGGTAACGTTTATGTAGCTCTTTCCATGCTTGACTATCAATTACCGGGTTTTTAAAGAATGAACCGGCACTGCCCAATTCGTCAGGTTCAGGCAATTTACTTTTCCTTATTTCGATAATCTTATCGCGTACTGATTGTTGGGTTAATGAAGAAGATTGCGTGTATAACTCTTTAAGAGGACCATATTCCAAGTTGAAATGGACGTTAAGAGACAATCTGAATGTAACTGCTGTAACAATATAGCGTCCGTGTACATCGTCATGCTTGAAGATGCTGTCGCGGTATCCGTAAAGACATTGCTCATTGAGAAAATCGGTCTCAATTCCCATCTTTGTGTCATATACATGTACTGCATGTATGATATCTTTGGCTTCAACTCCATATGCTCCTACATTCTGAATAGCTGAAGCTCCAACTTCTCCAGGAATGTAAGATAAATTTTCCGCTCCATAAAATCCATGATCAACAGTCCATTTAACCCAATAATCCCAATTAACACCTGCTCCTACCCGTATGTCAACATAATCATTACATATATTGATTATGTTGATATTCTTAATGGCAGAGTGTAAAATAAGTCCGTTAAAATCAGTAGTAAATAACAGATTGCTTCCGCCACCGATATGAAGCCGTTTGAGGTTGGAATATTGAGGGGATTCTAATATAGAAATTAGCTGTTCGACTGTTTCATATTCAACATAATATGATGCTTTAGCCGGCAAGTGAAATGTCGTTGCTTCGCTTAAGTTAAAGTTTTTAATGATTTTCATGAGCTTGATAATTATTGTCTGAATGAGCGAAGCAATCCATCGTCAAAAATTAGATAAACGCCGTTTTCGTAAGTCCAAAGTTCTTGTAACGTGCTGATTCCCGGTCTTCGACTAATTGATGTTGGAGGCCCTAATGCGAGTCGGCATTCATCGCGAGTCATGTCAAGAGCAACACGGCTATTGATAATATTGAGCCAATTCTCATCAGATATTTGGGGGTATTGATTGCGTATGTCATTAAATGAAAATAGTGATGCAAAGTTGCGAGTACTTTTGTTATAACTATCTAATGACATGTATAAGTAGGATGGAGAAGATTCAGCATCGCCATCCTTGGTGAACTTTACGCGTATAGGATAATTGGAGTTGCCTGGCAAAATGTCAATAATTTTTACTTTGACATATTTTTCCCCGTTATGAGGCTCTCCATGTTCATCGTATCTTGTAGCTGTGCGTATGTATAGATTTTTACCGGTCAGTAACTTGTCAATTTCATTAACGATGCTCAACTCTATAGTGAATGGAATGATGACGCCATCGCGTCTGTTGATTTCTTCATATGAAGCATTTACTTTATATGAAGCCTCACCCTTGCCAATAGAAAATATTAGCTCGGTTGACTCCCCTCCTGTAACATTAGGTATAATGCGGTATTGCTTAAATATTAGAGTGTCACCGACAGTCAGTTGGGTGCCTGATGTAGGTATGATTGCCAATGCAATTTTGGGGTCAGTGATAAGAAACGCTTTGCCGGCAGTCCAATCAGACAATTGTTGTGGTTTGATATCTGATAGGTAATTGTCTTCGATAGATATGGTTACTTGCTCTTTCTTGACATCATCGGACGTAATTTTGGGCGTACTTTCGATACCGGTGAAACATCCTGTCAATAAAAGTGCAAGTAATATAATTATATTTAATCGGTTTAATATCATGTTACTTTGTTGGGTCGATACCGATGTTGTAAAATATAAATGAATATATATCGGTATATTCGTCAATGATTTTGGCAATTGGTTTGCCGGCGCCATGTCCAGCGTTGGAATCAATGCGTATGATTTTGGGCGCGTTTCCGGTTTTGGATGCTTGTAATTGTGCGGCATATTTAAAAGAGTGAGCCGGAACAACGCGGTCATCGTGGTCGGCTGTAGTTATCATGATGGCAGGATAGGGTGTTCCATCGTTTTTGATGTTGTGTAGAGGGGAATAGCTGAGCAAGTATTCAGCCATTTCTTGTGAATCGGCACTTGTCCCATAGTCAGATGCCCAATTCCACCCAATGGTAAATAAGTGGTAGCGCATCATATCCATGACTCCAACCCGTGGAATGCCTACGCGAAATAAGTCGGGACGCATGTTTATACATGCTCCAACGAGCAGTCCGCCATTGGAGCCTCCTTCTATAGTAATTAATTCAGGAGATGTCCATCCTTGGGCTATCATATATTCAGCAGCGGCAATGAAATCGTTGAAAACATTTAATTTTTGCATCTTAGTGCCAGCTAAATGCCAAGGTTCGCCATATTCGCCTCCACCACGTAGATTGGTAGATACAAAAATACCTCCATTTTCAAGCCAGAATAGGCGTTGGGCTGAAAAGTTGGGGGTTAATGAGATGTTGAAACCTCCGTAACCATATAGGTATACCGGATTATTCCCATCTCGTTTAATACCTCGTTTATAGGTGACGAACATGGGTATTTTTGTGCCGTCGGTAGAAGGATAAAATATTTGTTCAGTTACATAGTCGTTCATATTAAACCCTTCAATTTGTGTGGCTTTATAAAGCGTTGATTCTCCGGAATTGAGATTATATGAATAAATCGATGTTGGGTATGTAAATGATGTGAATGCGTAGAACACTTCGTTGTGTTTTTTACTCGAAGATATGCTTAATGAGCCAAAGGTTGGGGTGGAAATCTCGCGTATCAATTTCCCTTGAAGAGTATATATAAATGCATGGCTTGCTGCATCTATATCGTAAGTGAGAATCAACTTGTCGGATGCGAATTGAATTCCCGATAAAACGCCGTTCCCCTCGGCTACCAATTCTTTCCAATTGTCGCGTTGGGGCGCTTTGATTGGTGCGGTCATTAGCCTATAGCGTTTGGCTCCATAGTTGGTGTATATATACATTGTCCCATCAATGACATCAAGTATAATTGATTCATAGTATTGAGACGGTTCGATGACAACCCATTGCGAATCGGAGACTGTCAAGTCTTTTATCATGATGGATACGCCTAATCCTTCACCTGAACCATATACAATTAATGCTGATTCATCATCAGGAACTGAAGCTGAGTGGAAATGAAGTGGATTGTTCTTGTCTTCAAAAATAAGTTTGTCCTCACTTTGGGGTGTTCCTAATTTGTGGTAATATATGCGATGGTTTTGGTTTGTATTGGAGTATTCTTTTCCATCAATAGGTTTGTCATAAGCGCTGTAATAGAAACCGTTACCATGCCAATCAGCTCCGGTAAATTTGGCCCATTTAATATGGTCGGGTAGTAATTGCTTGGTCGCAGTATCCATTACGTATATTTCTGTCCAATCAGAACCACTCCTCGAAATTGTATAGGCTGTGTAGCGTCCATCGTTTGAAGGGTATACTCCGGTCAGTGCAACGGTCCCGTCATTACTTAATTTGTTTGGGTCGATAAAAATTTCGCGCGAGCCGTCAAGGTTGCGTGAACGATACAATATAGATTGGTTTTGCAGTCCGTCATTTTCATAAAAATAGTACCATCCATGTTTTTTTGATGGCATTCCTGGTTTTTTATAGTCAATTAAGGATGTAATGCGTTCTTTTATGGCTTTTCGGAATGGAATAGTTGATAGGTATTCTTCTGTAATTGTGCGTTGTGCTTCTACCCATGTGCTTGTTTCTGAGGATGTGTCGTTTTCAAGCGGTCTGTAACGATCGGGAACATCTGTTCCAAAATAGTTTTCAACAATGTCGCATTGAGGGGCTTGCGGGTATATAATTTTGGAATATGCAATAGCATTGCCGGCTAATAGTGCCATGATTGTAACGAAGAAAAATTGTTTCATAAAAAAGAATGATGAAATTATTGTAAAGTTACAACAATGTGGTTTAAATGTCAAATGTGTAGTGTGAATTTTGATTGAATTGTCCTAAAAAGAAATACGAACGATAAGGTGATATCCTATCGTTCGTATTCTATAGATTGTGGTCGATTGTTAACTACATGTTGCGACCGTGGCAATTTTTAAATTTTTTTCCAGAACCGCAAGGACAAGGATCGTTGCGCCCAACTTTCGGACCATTTATAATGGGTTGTGGATGAGGACGTTCGCCTTGTTGTGCCGAAGCGGCTTGTTGTTGAGCTGATGCTCCTGGATATTGTTCACGGCTCTCTTGGTAGCGGTTTTGCTTACGAGGCATGTCGGGATCGGCTTCTTTCATTTCAGGTTGGCGACGTTCGCCTTGTTCTGAACTAAGCCGAGCGTTTTGCGCCGGAGCCTCTTGACGTATATATATCTGACCACGCATAAGAGCTGATACAGCTTTGACGTTGAGAGTGTTCATCGCGGCTTCAAATAAGTGGAACGATTCGACTTTGTATATTACTAGTGGATCTTTTTGTTCGTATGATGCATTTTGTACCGATTGACGCAGTTGGTCTAGTTCGCGTAGGTGCTCTTTCCACACTTCGTCTATGGTGACAAGCATGATGGCTTTATGCCACTCTTTTACGATAGATTTACACCCGGAGTCGAAAGCTTCGATTGTGCTAACCGGCAGATTGAACATGCGTTTTCCATCGGTAATTGGTACGGCGATGCGTGGTGGTATGAGTTCTTGGTTGCCATTTGCGCGTTCTACAATTTGTGTGATAACAGGCTTGGCAATTTCAATGATTCGTTCTCCTTTGCGTTTAAATGCGTCGTTGACGGTGGCAAGCACTTTGTCAAATGCATCTTGTTTAGCCATTGAACGGTATTCTTCCTCGCTAAACGGTATTTCAATGGCAAATACTTTAAGTAATTCAATGTTGAGGTCGGTATAGTCGGCAGGCGAGTTATAGGTGTTTATGATGTTTTCAACAGTGTCAAAAATCATGTTGTTTATATCTATGCCTATTCGTTCGCCCATCAATGCGTGGTGACGGCGGCCGTATATATACTTACGCTGTTTGTTCATCACATCGTCATACTCAAGAAGACGTTTGCGTATGCCAAAATTATTTTCTTCAACTCGCTTTTGAGCATTTTCAATGGCGCGCGTAACCATTTTAGCCTCAATCATTTCGCCTTCTTGCAAACCAAGAGTGTCAAGTAATTTGGTGACACGGTCTGTCGCAAATAGTCTCATTAATTGGTCTTCAAATGAGACATAGAATACAGAAGATCCCGGGTCTCCTTGTCGTCCTGAACGTCCGCGCAATTGTCGGTCTACTCGACGTGATTCGTGACGTTCTGTGCCAATAATGGCAAGACCTCCTGCGTCTTTTACCTCTTGTGGCAACTTGATGTCGGTACCACGACCGGCCATGTTGGTGGCTATTGTCACGGTGCCGCGTTTACCGGCAAGTGCTACGATGTCGGCTTCCTTCTGATGGAGCTTGGCATTGAGCACATTGTGTGGGATGTGACGTAGTGTCAACATGCGCGACAACAACTCTGAAATTTCAACGGAAGTCGTACCTACCAACACCGGACGGCCTTCGTTGACAAGACGTACAATTTCTTCAATAACAGCATTGTATTTTTCCTTCTTGGTCTTATATACGCGGTCGTTCATGTCGATGCGTGCTATGGGACGATTGGTGGGTATAGTAACAACATCGAGTTTATATATGTCCCAGAATTCACCGGCTTCAGTCTCTGCAGTACCTGTCATACCGGCTAATTTATGGTACATGCGGAAATAGTTCTGCAAGGTGATTGTCGCAAATGTCTGAGTGGCAGCTTCTACTTTTACACCTTCTTTTGCTTCTATGGCTTGATGCAGACCATCGGAATAACGTCGACCTTCCATGATACGGCCGGTTTGTTCGTCGACAATCTTGATTTTATTGTCGTCGATTACATATTCTACATCTTTTTCAAAGAGGGTGTAGGCTTTTAGCAATTGGGTCACAGTGTGTACGCGTTCGGCCTTGATGGCATAATTCTGCATCAACTCGTCTTTACGCTCTTGTCGTTCGGTTGGAGTGATACTTTCGTTTCCTTCCACTTCCGACAATTGAGAAGCAATGTCGGGAAGTACGAAAAATTGAGGGTCATTACTTTTCCCGGTCAACTCATCGATGCCTTTGTCGGTCAGTTCTACCGAACGATTTTTTTCATCGATTACAAAATATAAAGGTTCAACCGCTTTCGGCATTTCGCGGTTGTTGTCTTGCATATAAAAGGCCTCAGTCTCCAATAGTAGGGGTTTGATGCCTTCTTGTGACAGATATTTGATTAGAGCTCCGTATTTAGGGAGACCTTTATAAGCTCGGAATAATGCCAAAGCACCTTCTTTGCGAATCTCTTTGTCTTCACTGGCAATCTTGCTTTTTGCGTCAAGAAGCAATTGATTGACGAGTCGGCGTTGTGCTTGTACGACTTTGTCAACATTGGCTTTGAAGTCGTTGAATAGTTGGTCGTCGCCTTTGGGTACGGGACCGGAGATGATAAGAGGTGTTCGAGCATCGTCAATTAAGACAGAGTCTACTTCGTCGACAATTGCGTAGTAGTGTTTGCGTTGCACCATTTCAGCAGGTGACATGGCCATGTTGTCACGGAGATAGTCGAAACCAAACTCGTTGTTCGTGCCGAAAGTGATGTCGCAAGCATAGGCTTGGCGTCGCTCAAGTGAATTGGGTTGAGTCTTGTCGATACAGTCAACTGTTTGCCCGTGGAACATATATAGAGGCCCCATCCATTCAGAGTCGCGCTTGGCAAGATAGTCATTGACAGTAACTACATGTACTCCACGACCGGTAAGAGACCGAAGAAATACGGGAAGGGTTGCAACGAGTGTTTTACCTTCTCCGGTAGCCATTTCGGCAATTTTACCTTGATGTAACACGATGCCACCGATGAGCTGAACTTCGTAATGCACCATGTCCCATTTGATTTCATTGCCACCGGCTATCCAGTGATTTTTGTAGATTGCCTTGTCTCCGTCGATTGAGACAAAGTCTTTGCCGGCAGCGGCAAGATCTCGGTCCATCTGTGTCGCAGTCACTTCAACGGTTTCACTAGAAGCAAATCGAGCCGCAGTTTCACGCATTGCGGCAAAAACGGTGGGGAGAACACGGTCTAGTTCTTTCTCATAAGTATCTAGTATCTCCTTTTCACGACGATCAATATCGTCCCATAACGATTGGCGTTGGTCAAAAGGCAAATCCTCAATTTTGGCTTTGGTTTCTTCGATTATTTTGTTGTTTTCGGCAACTGAGGCTTGTAGTTCGCGCTTAACATTGGCAATTATTTCTCGAAGTTCGTCGTTAGAAAGTTTTTTCATCGACGGCCCGAGAGCATTGATTTTATCGACAATAGGGCGTATCTCTTTTAAATCTCGTTGAGATTTGTTGCCAAACAACTTGTTTAGAATTGATGTTAATGACATTATGATTGTGGTTTTGTTTTTTTATTAATTAAATGCATTAAGTGTCAAGCATGACGCTTAAAATGAATTTGACAATGATTGTGTCTGCAAAGATACATTAAATGCCTGAAAAATCGGGTGTTTGTATCCGATTTTATTTGTTAAAGCGTAGAGGAGACATTGACGCTGCATTGGGAGAACGTATGCGCAAGATACGAGCAACAGTCGGAGCTATGACGCAAGCGTCGATGTCGGTAGATATTTTTTCAGCTGTTAGATTAGGACTCAGTAAAAAAACTATAGAACTTGTGGCTCCGGCGCGTACAGTATTACGTATTTCTTTGCTACCATCTTGTTGAACGATTTCCCATCCGGGATTAACTTCAATCAGCAAGTCTCCGGCAAGCGATAGTCGGGTGTTTCGTTTTATTGCATCAGCGTTGGCTCCGGCACGTCCGGCAACGATATCATCTATGGTCCACACTTGGCTGACGCCACTCATGCGCGTGAGAAAGTCTGCGGCTTCGATGCGTATCGATTTTATGTCGTGGTCGCGTTCTTTTATCAAATTGGCATTTAGGTGAATGTAGTTGTTGCTGTGTCCCAACACCCAATCTCCATTTCCATATTTGGCCATTAAGTATACATTAAGCAATGATACGGCTTTGCGAGGAGAGAATTCTCCATAGTGAATCGCCCATCTTTGGTCATCGCGTTTTTCGCTTTCTTTGGCAGGGGTGCCGGCAACCATGATAAATGTATTGGATAGCCCTATGCTCTTATCTATTGATTCAAAAAGTTTTGAAAGATCTTGGTCGAGCTTTATGTAGGAATCCATTGTCTCAAGGCGCGTGTCAGCGTCTTTCGTATTAGAAAATGGTTTAAGCGTATATGCAATGTTGAGCATATCCATGGCTTCCCGAGTTCCAAGTCTAAGACCTGTTAAATAATCTGATGCTAATGCCGTTATTTCTGTATTTACCGGAGCCGAAGTTTTGAAATTACGAAATCGATCTACGTCGTTTCGAGGGAATGTGTGGCGGAATGGGTAATACTTTTTGTAGGCTGGCAAGTCGGGATAATTGTCTAATGTCATTGATGGTCGCCATGTCAAGGTGTCAAGGCGTGTTGACAAAGGCGCGACAAAATTACGTGCTGTGATAGGCCCTGGAACATCTTTGTAATGAGTAGTAGTGGCCCACTTACCGGTTACGTCATTTATCCAAAATGCACTATTGCCAGCATGTCCAGCCATGACGATGGATTGAGATGCATCGGGGGCTATGGCATATACGCTTCCAATGCCTCCTCCGTCAATCCTTATTTCATCTGACAATGTGCTGACTACCAATGCTTGTGGCGATAGTGTCTCGTCGGTGTAGTTGCCGATGGTTGATGTGTCAAAGAATATTGAACGTTGTCGACGAGTGTCGGAATCATAGACCATAGCGGTCGGTATACCGTTGACCGATGCCGGAGCACCACTGAATATCATGGCTGTTGCTGTAGTGGCGTCAACTTGAGTGCCATATTCAACATTTTCAAGTACAACGCCGTCTCTAAGCAAACGTTTAAAGCCTCCTTCTCCAAAATAACCTTTAAGTAATTCGATATAATCGTCTCGTAAACCATCAATCATTATGCCAACTACAAGTTTTGGGCGTGGAGACGGAGCTTGTGCCACAATGGTAAGGCTTACCATTGAAGCTACAAGGACTGTTGCTATACGAGCACTTAGGCGTTGTTCTTTTTTACGGCGCATCGGTCGATATAGATATATCTTGCTGATAGTATGGCATCACTAAGCAATAGGGGTATAAAAGCTATGTTGTACTCTTGTCCGAGGCAATGCCATGTTATTACTAACAAAAATAGTGCCACAAAGTTAGCTATTTCATACAATCTGACCAATTTTTGGCATGACTTTATGTTAATACATATTGCGACAATGAAACATAGGGGATTGAGCCAAACTAATAAATAATTGGGTGATGTGGCATAGTGTGAGGATAGGAATATTAAAAAGGCTATAAGGCATCCGGCAAGTCCAAATGCGGAAAATAGAATTGTGTCGACACTTTTTGTTATGCGCTTGTGTCGAATGTCTAAGAATGATATAATTAAGACCAATGCCAATATGGCTAAACTTATTGCCATTGGAGTGACGAGAAAAGGTGTCGCCGAAGCCGGGAAACCAGCTTTATTACCCGGATATAATATTGAAGTGGATGTTACAAGCGGTTGCTGTAATCCGCATGAGTCCGTTATGGTGGCAGTGTTTAGCATGGTCATGAGCAAATCAGGAGCAAATCCTTTTTCGCGTTCCGATATTGGATAGTCTATATCTTTTCCAAGAGCCAAGTCTATGCCAAATTGATACCATGGGTGATTGCGGTGGAAGTGTCTCATCTCGTCGCGGAATGTCCAATCGTGAGTCCATTCGGGGGCAATGAATCTGATTGTATCGCCAATGGCTTTTTCGATTATGGCAATGGGGCGGGTGGCACAATTATCTTTTACAAAGTTATATCGATATACACAATTTTCGGGCATTGCATTCCTTAACAACAAGTATAAGAGTCGGCGCGATTGCTCATTGTTGAGATTAAGAGTCTGCTGAGTTACGCTTCGGCCTTGACGTCGGTATTGTTTCATGAAATCGTCAAACGGATATGCGACCATTCGATAGTCGGTTGCTCCCGAAACAAAACGATATAGAAAGTTGGGTGATGAAAAGTCAAAAATTCCGTAATTAAATGCAATGTCAAATTGCTCCCCTGCCTGTATTCGCAATGCGGAGTGTCCTTCCAATTCATAAACTAATGAACCGGGCGAACAAGTGATAAAGTTGACAATTATTGAATCAAGACATGGCTTTGGTATCGGCTGTTGTGATGATGCTGTTATTGGTATAACAAATATCAGTAATGGCAGTATTAATCGTTTTATCAAAAAATGACACATCGGATAGAGGATTATTTTGAGAGTGCAAACTTAGTGATTTTTTAAGACAAAAACTTTCTTGCCGAGTTAAAATGGGCATAATAAAATGAAAAGAGTTGTATTAAATCGTAAATAAGTATATATTTGTAGTGCCTTAAATTAAAATAAAAGAATATGAAAATGAGAAAAATGTGTTATTTGCTGTCGATGGCGGTAATTTTTATTGGCTGTCGTAGGACAGATTGTAGTGAATCTGAGTTTGATTTCGATAAATTAAATCGGCAAGCTGCCAATGAATATTTAGTGCCAATCAAGCCCGGATATGTCGAGGGAAATCCTTATTGGAATGTTTTTGCTAAAAAGTTTATATATGCTCCGGCATTTGACTTTAAATCGGTGGATAATGCAAAATCGTATGTGTATAAGTTGAAGCAAGGAGATCGGGAATGGTCATTTGTTGCCGATACTCCAAATGCTCCCTTGTCAGAGATTTGGAATGATATCCCTGTAGGACAAGTCAAATTGAATGTTGTTGCGGTCAATGAAAATGGAGATTCATTGGGAGTGTCGGGACAGCGTAGTTTTTATAGGGATTTTCCATTTAGCGGCCCATATCGTGGTCCTGCAAGAGATTATAGGGAAGCCGCGCTAAAAGGGTTGTATTTCGCTCATAATATCAAGGCAATACAGCATTGGGTCAATAATAAATTGCCTGATATGTCATTTGAGAACAATTGTTACGCTTGTAAAATAATTGGGGCTACAATACGCATGGAGTGTTTGTTGGCAAAAGAAATGCCGGAACTTAAGGAGCAAGCTCTTGCGATTGCTAAGAATGCAGCTGAATGTTTGATTAACGCTTCGCAACCCGAAGGAACGCCTTTGGCTCATTTCCCACCAACCTATTATCTTGAACCTGAAGATAAAAATGGCTGGCCACATCATGTATTTACGATTAACAAAGGTAAAGCAATGCTTCTCGAAGCTGTCATGCCGGCAGAAGCATATTTAGACTTGTATGAAGCGACCGGCGATAAGAAATATTTAGAAGAGACGTTGAATATATTGGATACATATAAAAAATTGCAAAACAAAGATGGCTCGTGGCCTATAAAAGTGTATATAGAAACGGGATTGACCACAGATAACTCGTTTTGTACTCCGACACCATTGCTCATGTTGGTAAGACGAGTGAGAGAAATGGGTATTTCTCGTTATGATGACATGGCCGATAAAGGAGAAAAGTGGGTTGTGGAAAATTCATTGAAACAATTTAATCTTACCGGACAATTTGAAGACCAGCGAATGGAAGACTTGAAACCATTTGAAAATCTTACACATTGCACAACGCATGATTATGCTAATTATTTACTTACGAAGCCCGACGTTACCGACGAAGAAATTGAAACGGCAAAGGAGTTGACCGCTTTTGGAGAAGATCAATTTGTGCATTGGGATTTTATCCCTGATCAAAATGGATTTATGCCCGAAATGTCTCCATGTGTACACGAGCAGTATTTTTATGAAGTTCCGGTTGATGCAAGTTCGGCAGGAATGGCCAATAGTTATATGCTGTTGTATAAAAAGACCGGAGATGAGTTGTCTCTAGCTAAGGCAATGGCTTTGCTTGATGCAATGACAATGATACAAAACGGCTGTAATGGACAGATTCCTACCACCTGGGAGTATAATAGCCGTCAGTGGAATTATCATCGTACGTATTGGATTAATTGTACTTATTATTCGGCTGTGTCGTTGTTGTCATTACATGATATATTGGAATCAAAACATTAAATGCTATTTTCTTAGGGGGGCTTCGGCCTCCCATTTTTTATATGAATTATGCCATGGTTGGAGGGCAGGTCGGTTTGTACATGAGAATAAAGTCTATTTTGTGGTTATGATAATTATGTGTAACTTTGATATGATTAAAATTGAAGTAAGCGAAAATGAAAAGATATAAAGTTATAGTTTTTTTATTGGCATTGTTTGGCATTGCATTTACGATGAATGCGATTACGTTAAATGAAGCCAAGGAGATGTATCTCAATGGCCAGTATGAAGAGGCTCTCCCGGTATTTGAAGAAGCTTTGGCTTCTAAACCCAAAGATGCATCGTTAAACCATTGGGTGGGGGTGTGCTTATATCAAGTTGGACGATCTGAGGAGGCAATTCCATATCTGGAGTTTGCTGAAAGTAAAAAGGTAATAGAATCTCCGCGTTATTTGGCGGAAATAGCGTTTTATGATTATCGTTTTGCTGATGCTTCTGAGTGTATGAAACGGTATGAGGCTGCTTTGGAGAAGGCAGAACGTAGCATTGGAAATGAGGCAAAGGATTTGGGAAATCGGATAGAGAAGGCTCAAGCTATGCTCGACCGAGTAGAGAAAATTGTGATAATAGATAGTGTGGCAGTTGACAAAAACGACTTCTTTGAGGCTTATAAACTGTCGGTAGAAAGTGGAAGCTTAAACTCTATCGAAGTATTGCCGGAAGGCGTAGGTGTAGCCGATCTTACTGTTGTTTATATGCCCGAAACTCGTTCTTCAATGGTATGGGCTTCGGTAGATTCATTGGAAAATTTTGTGCTTGTAGAAGCAGGAAAATTACTAGATAACTCATGGGAGCGTCCTCGTCGATTAGGAGAGAACCTTGGAGAAGGAGGTGATAGTAATTTCCCATTTATGATGTCAGATGGAGTTACTCTCTATTTTGCTAATACGGGCGAAAATTCAATCGGGGGATATGATATTTTTATCTCTCGTCGAGATGAAAATGGGTTCTTGCAACCACAAAACATAGGGATGCCATATAATTCTCCCTACGATGACTATATGATGGCCATAGACGAGTTTACCGGGGTCGGTTGGTGGGCTACTGATCGAAATCATCTCGATGACATGGTGACAATATACAAGTTCATCCCCTCTGACATGCGCAATAATTATTCGGTGGATGAACCAAATCTCGTTGAATACGCTAAGATAACAAATTATAAATCAACTTGGAAAGACGGTGATGATTATGCGTGGCTATTGGAAGATATTGACAATCTTGCAATAGCAAAAGAGAAGTCAAAAGATGATTTTAGAATCGCTATGCCTGGAGGACGTATATATACAAAATGGGATGATTTTAGTAGTGGAGACGCTCGGGACTTGATGAAGAAATATATTGAAAGTATCGATGCTTTTAATGATAAACTCAATACTTTAGAGAAGTTGAGATATGATTATAGAGATAGCAATCCGCAAGCGGCAGAACTTATTCTAAAATTAGAGAAACAGATAGAAGAAGATCGTGTCATATTATCGCGGTTGAAAAATCAAGTTATCGGACTTGAATGTCTTTAAAATAAACGTGTTGAATAATAAAATATAATGTAAATTATGCTGTCGTTTATTATTGCATTGGTTGTGTTGGTGGCCGGTTATGTGGTTTATGGAACAGTCGTAGACCGTGTGTGGGGTACTGATCCCACGCGTAGGATGCCATGCTATACTCATCAAGACGGAGTGGATTATGTCCCTATGCCTACGTGGAAGGTGTTTTTAATTCAATTCTTGAATATAGCAGGACTCGGACCGATTTTCGGTGCAATAATGGGAGTGATGTTTGGCCCTGCAGCGTTTATATGGATTACTATTGGGACAATATTTGGAGGTGCGGTCCACGACTTCTTTTCAGGTGTGATTTCGGTTAGAAGCGATGGCGCCTCGTTGCCAGAGATAGTAGGAAAAGAGCTGGGAACGGGTGTAAAGCATGTGATGAGATGGTTTTCTTTGCTGTTGATGGTGTTGGTGGGAGCTGTCTTTGTCTTGACTCCGGCTGAATTGATTGCCGGAATGACACCTGATTGGATGGATAAAACGTTTTGGATATGCGTTATATTTATTTATTACATGTTGGCGACATTATTGCCGATTGATAAGTTGATCGGAAATCTATATCCATTGTTTGGCTTTGCGCTATTGTTTATGGCGATTGGAATAATGTGTGTGTTGTTCTTTGGTGATGTTACCATACCGGATGGGTTTGGAGATGGTCTTTATAATCGCCATTCCGGGGGTGATAAAATGCCTATTTTCCCCATGATGTTTGTTTCAATTGCTTGTGGCGCAATATCCGGGTTTCATGCTACTCAATCGCCAATGATGGCTCGTTGTTTGAAAAATGAGCGGTTGGCGCGGCCTGTGTTTTATGGTGCAATGGTAGCAGAAGGCTTGGTCGCTCTAATATGGGCTGCGGCTGCAATAGCTTTTGCCGAAGGTTATGAGCAATTGCCAAACGTGGTGACAGAGAGCGGTGGAACCGGAGGGTTGGTTCATCGCATTTCGATAGAATGGCTTGGCTCCGTGGGTGGTATATTGGCATTGTTTGGTGTGATTGCTGCTCCTATTTCGACAGGAGACACCGCGTTACGTTGTGCTCGATTGATTGTTGCCGATTTTATGAAGTATGGTCAAAAGACATTGTTACGTCGATTGGTGGTGTCTGTTCCCATATTTGTAGTTACATTCCTTATAATGCAAGTCGATTTTGATGTGTTGTGGCGTTATTTTGCATGGTGTAATCAAGCATTGTCAGTGTTTACATTGTGGGCTATAACGGTGTATTTGGCGCGAAATCGTCGATTCTTCTATATATCGTTGTTCCCGGCAATGTTTATGACTTGTGTTTGTGTAACATATATACTATATGCACCTGAAGGAGTTGGATTGAATTATGGTTTATCGGTTGGCTTTGGTTTGATTGCTTCGGTGTCATGCGCGATACAATTTATGCTTTATGCCAAAAAACTGAATAAAAATAAATTGAGAAGTAGATAAGATGTGGTTATGGATTTAATATCTCAGATTGGAACTGAACGTAATTATAATTTCCATAGTCATACTCCTTTTTGTGACGGTAAGGCTTCAATGGAGCAGATGCTATTAGCTGCAATCAATGCGGGAATGAAGCATTGGGGGTTTTCTCCTCATTCCCCGATTAATTGTGAATCAACTTGTAACATGTCAAAAGATGATGTAGCTCCATACTTCTCGGAGGTATATAGGCTGAAAGCATTATATGGTAATCAAATAAGCATCTATACGTCTATGGAAATTGATTATATCGGAGACGAATGGGGCCCGTCAAATGCTTATTTTGTTGCGTTACCTCTTGATTATCGCATCGGATCGGTGCATTTTATACCATCTGATGCAGGTATGGTAGATGTCGATGGTCGTTATGATTCATTTCGAAACAAGATGAGTGAATATTTTCATAATGACATACGTTATGTGGTTGAAATGTTTTATGCTCAATCTGTTAAAATGCTTGAAGCCGGAGGCTTTGATGTAATAGGACATTTTGATAAGATAGGTCATAATGCCGGACATTTTAAGGATGGGATAGAAGATGAGCCATGGTATCAACGGCTTGTCAATGAATTGATAGATTTAATTATTGAAAAAAAAGTAATAGTTGAACTTAATACAAAGGCATGGAGTGAGCACAATCGCATGTTTCCGGGAGAACGTTATCTGCGTCGTTTAGTTGAGGCTCATGTGCCTATTATTGTTAATAGTGATGCTCATTATCCCGACAAGGTAAACGCCTCGCGTAATGAAGGTTTTGGCTTACTTGATGATGTGGGTTATGAAATAGGATTTAATATTAATTAATTATAGAGGACTTGTTATTATGCCAGTAAGAGTTCCGGTATCGCTCCCTGCCGTTGAAGCACTCAGAGCAGAGAATATATTTGTAATTGATGAGCAACGTGCCTCACATCAAGATATACGTCCATTGCGTATTGCGATACTCAATCTGATGCCATTGAAAATAATGACGGAAACTGACTTGCTTAGACTGATTTCTAATACTCCGTTGCAGGTTGAGCTCGATTTTATCGATACGGATAGTCATGTGTCTAAAAATACTCCGCGAGAGCATATAGATACATTTTATAAGCGATTTGATGACATAAAAGATCAAAATTATGATGGCTTTATCATTACCGGTGCTCCGGTGGAGAAAGTTAATTTTGAGGACGTAGATTATTGGCCGGAACTATGTAGGATTTTTGATTGGGTAAAGACGCATGTAACATCGACATTGTATATATGCTGGGCTGCACTTGCGGGACTATATTATCATTATGGTGTGCCTAAACATGTCTTAGAACGCAAAATCTCAGGTGTATTTAAGCATCGAGTAAACGATGCTCAGAATCCGATATTTAGAGGATTTGATGATGAGTTTTATGTCCCTCATAGCCGATTTAGTGAAATTCGTCATGCCGATGTCAACAAGGTGGATGCTCTTAAGGTGATTGCTGAGAGTGAGGACAGTGGCATATATATGATTATGGCGCGAGGAGGTCGTGAATTTTTTATTACAGGTCACTCTGAATATTCTCCTGGAACTCTCGACTTTGAATACCGTCGGGACCTGGAGAAGGGGATGAATCCGGATATCCCGGTTAATTATTATATTGACGATAACCCTGACAATCGTCCGATTGTGCGTTGGCGCTCGCATGCCAATCTGTTGTTTAGCAATTGGTTGAACTACTTTGTGTATCAAGCAACTCCTTATGACCTACGTGACATCAAATAATTGTCATGAGGCAAATGTGTGGTGTAATATAGCGCATTATGATTCTCCGTTAGGGAAAATTTTGCTTGCCGGAGAGTCGGATTGTTTGGTCGGTTTGTGGTTTGAAGGTCAGAAGCATTTCGCCTCTACAGTTAATCATGAATTTGTTTCGGAAAAGAGAATCCCCGTCTTTGATGTGGCTGCGCATTGGCTTGATTGCTATTTTGCCGGTCGGCGGCATATGATGATTCCTAATATTCGATTATACGGAACCTCGTTTCAGATGTGTGTATGGAATAAGTTGTTGGGAATACCTTATGGCAAAACGATGACCTATGGCGAAATTGCTCAGTTGGTGGCTAAGGAAATGAATAGGAAAACAATGTCGGCTCAGGCGGTGGGTCAGGCTGTCGCTCGAAATCCAATAAGCTTAATTGTACCATGTCATAGAGTGATTGGTCGTGGTGGCGTGTTGAATGGATATGCAGGAGGCGTTGACCGTAAATTTTCTTTACTGACTTTGGAGCAGAAAGTCCTTTATTGCTGCTTTTGAGGTGATTAATGTTATGGCATTAAGTTCTTAATTTTTTAAGTAATTTGAAATTGTCCATTAAGCCGATAACCCCGATAAAATTAGAACACATTATGTAAAACAAAAATGCAGACCTATGATGTCTGCATTTTTGAGAGCCGCGAGTGGGACTCGAACCCACGACCTTTTCGTTACGAATGAAATGCTCTACCGACTGAGCTATTGCGGCTTATTTTCGATGCACAAAGTTACTAAAAGTTTGTGGCTTGTTGGCTATAAGTCAATTTAATTTTTGCATTATTAAAGTTTAGTTTTGCCATTACAGGAGTTGAAATGTATGGAACAATAGCAGAAACGTAGCTTGTCGATGAAGAATAGTAGTAAGAGTTAGACGAAGAAGTTTCCATTTCCACATCAACCGGAGTCAATATAAATTCCATATCTTCTGGGGTTATTTCCTCGCGTGATAGCATTTCAATAAGATATTGTCGCATTTCGCTAAATTTATAGGACCCGGTGGCTGAATTATATGTGGCATAGAAAGATGTTTTGCTGTCACAAAGCTGTTTCTTGTTGAAAAATTCATCTTTTTTGCTTTTTTGAACTAATAGCAAATATGTGGGAGGGTTTATTCCATGGTCGTTGGCAATTTTTTCGGCAGGAATCTCAAATGAAAGATTGTTGATGACAGATAGCTTATCAGAATTTTCGGTATATCGTTCGATTATTTTGTCTATTGGGAATGTAAACTCAATGTCATAACCGGTTGGCGCAACAACTATCGGTTCGCTATCGGCTAATTCAATTATGGAAGAAGAAAGGTCAAGTGATATGTTGTTGTTGCTGATTACTACAGGAGAAGCTGCAAGGAAGATGCTGGCTGCTTGATATGTAGTGTCGCGACCAGAGCTCTCCAACGGAACAGTCTTGCTATAGTAAAGATATAAGCGAGTATAGTCAAAACGCATGATGCGTCCGCTACCAAAGCTATTGCGAATATATAAACCGGGAAACCATTTTGTAAAACTGATAGGGTTGGAGTAGGTTTCTGGGCTATCTTTGTATTTTTGGAAGAATTCGCGACCCATTTCTTTGGGTAACTTGATTTCTATTATGCGACTATCGGAGTATTTGGCTTCGACGATAGAATCGGAGTAGCCAAGTACATTGGCGGTATATATAGTTGATGCAATTTTGTTTGATTCGGAATAATAACCTTGTGGGTTGAAATCACTATATATTGGAGATGGTAGAGCTTTGTTGAGCTTGTATACCTCAAGCCCCATCGGCACAATAGAATCGCCTATATAACGTCCGTTATACATAAGCATAATTAATTTGATGGAATCGATGCTTTCTGCAGTGACGCCTATTGTGTCTAATGAGTTGGCCGGCATAAATTGTGTTACAATATCGCTTTTGATTGAGCCATAACCTTTTGCATCGATTTTTCCAAGCATTTGAGTAATGGTGCGAGATTGTACACTTGGGTTGGCAATGGATTGTCCGACTACGGTGAAAGAAGAATCCTTGACTATTGCTACGTTGTCTTGGATTATCGAGTTGCCAATATTGCTGCTTTCATCACAAGAAGAGAATACACTGATAAGTGTTGCGGTAAGCAGTATTTTGAGAATTTTCATTTTATTCTGATAAAGAATCAATATTATAATGATTTGTAAAATTCATCATATTTGCCGACATAGTCAGTGTCGCCCGGATATGGAAGGAACGGCTTTCCCGATGCTTTTATGTATTCAAGGAGGTCGGGAGAGATATTTTCAGATGCCTGAACTATTCCGTCTGAAAAGTCGATTGCTAATTTACATAAAGTGAGATAGTCTACTGGCTTGTCAGATATCGTAGATAGTTGTTCGTCGGTAAATCCATCTAATTTCAACTTTTCTATCATGCGAGGGTCAAGATGTCCATTAAAATTGTCATCAAATACCGAATAAACTATTTTTGAATCACGAAACGCCGGCTCTTCTGCATAATAGTGTTTGATATAAAGCGGAGCCAATGAAGAAACCCATCCTGAGCAATGCACAATGTTGGGCTCCCAACGTAATTTCTTTACGGTTTCGACAACTCCTCTGGCATAGAATAATATGCGTTCATCGTTATCCTCTGGGGATAGACGTATTTCAAGGTCTTTTGCCGACTGTCCGCGAAAGAAATAGTCTTCATTGTCGATAAAGTATACTTGCATGCGAGCAGACTGAAGAGTGGCAACCTTTATTAACAAAGGATGGTCACTATCGTCAATTATGATATTCATGCCGGATAGGCGTATCACTTCGTGGAGTTGGTTGCGACGCTCTTTGATGCATCCATATTTAGGCATGAAAGTACGAACTTCCGAGCCCATTTCTTGGATGCCTTGAGGCAACTTTTGACAGAGTTGCGACATGGTTGAGTCGGGAAGATAAGGAGAAATCTCTTGAGAAATGTAAAGAACCTTGTTTGTGTCCATTAAGTATAGTCAAAAAATTATTTGCAAAGGTAATAAATTTTTCGCAGATATGCCAATGGACTATAGTCGGTTACACTTGATATGTCTACATTTTTTAATGTAATAAGTGCTCTTTGTGTGTTTGTTAACTCTTTTTGGGAAACCGAGAGAATTTGTTGTTGCTCAATTTAATGCTATGACAGAAAAATAGCCACCTGAAAAGGTGGCTACGTTCTGATCCTTTAGTGATCCAGGCGGGATTCGAACCCACGACCCACAGCTTAGAAGGCTGTTGCTCTATCCAGCTGAGCTACTGGACCATCTTTCTTTGAGCTGATTGTTACAACTCAATCGTTGTTTTGCTCCGCAAAGGTAATGATTTCATTTGATTTGTCAAAATCTAAGTATGCCCATGGGGAGTCGAACCCCAATCGTTGGAACCGGAATCCAATATTCTATCCATTGAACTATGGGCACGATTTGTTTCCAATTCTTGTGCAAAAGTAGTAAGTTTTTTGTAGTTTTGCAAATAAGAATATTTTTAGAATTAAAGCAATGGCAGTTCGTATCGATCCCTCTTGGCTTAAAGCTCTTGCGACAGAGTGGGATAAACCCTATTTTATTGCATTGGCTGATTTTGTGAGAGAGCAATATGCGACTCCCGGAACTGTGGTATATCCTCCCGGAAGTAAAATTTTTGCCGCATTTGACGCTTGTGCGTTTGAAGATGTGAAGGTCGTTATTTTAGGGCAGGATCCTTATCATGGTCCCGGTCAAGCTAATGGACTGTGCTTTTCGGTAAATACCGGAGTGCAGTTGCCTCCTTCGTTGGTAAATATATTTAAGGAAGTAAAGGATGATATCGGACTCCCCTATGAGCCGACGGATGGGGATTTGTTACGATGGGCTCGCCAAGGTGTCTTGTTGTTAAACTCAACTTTGACAGTAGAGGCGCATAAACCGACTTCTCATCAGCGTAGAGGTTGGGAGGAGTTTACAGATGAAGTGATAATGAGGCTAAATAATGAGCGAGAGGGGCTTGTTTTTATACTTTGGGGGGCATATGCGATACGTAAAGGTGCGTTTGTTAATCGCATGAAACATCTGGTTATAACGTCTTCCCATCCATCTCCATTGTCGGCATATCGTGGTTTTTTCGGGTCAAAGCCGTTCAGCCGTGCTAATGATTATCTGGTTTCACAAGGGAAAACGCCAATTGATTGGAGATGATGAATGATAAAATATCCATAGAGTCGAGAAAAGAAATGGCTCGTGAATTACATCGGTCGGGCTATAATTGTTCGCAGTGCGTGTTTATGGCTTTTGAGGATGTTCATGGCCTAAGTCGTGATGTCGCTGCTAAGATATCGGCCGGTTTAGGTGGCGGAGTAGGGGGACAGCGTCAGGTTTGTGGTGCTTTGACGGGCTTGTCTATGGTTGTAGGATGCAAGGGCTATACATCTCCGTCTGACAAGATGGCTGTATATGAAAAGGTAAAGGTTTGTTGCCGGGAATTTAAGGAGCGAAATGGCTCGATTGTATGTGCTGAACTTGTTGGGCCTTTGCGTAAACCTTGTGTTGATTATATTGAAAATGCTGTGGAAATTTTGGCAAATGCATTGGAGGATGAATAGGGTGAATTGGATTGTTGCCGTTGTGCTTTTGATGGTCTATGGAGAGGCTATGGCTGACACATTGACCGGTGCATTAGATCCGCGTTTCCGTACACTAGAAGTGCATGTCGAGGGTAATGAATTGTCTCCTCCCATAGCAAGTTTTGTCAATGGAGATCGAATTATAGTCGAATGGGATGAGTTGGCTGAGGAGCGTAGTTATCTTCGTTATCGGTTGGTACATTGTGATTTTAATTGGGTCCCCTCTGGCTTAGTGGAGAGTGAGTTTCTTGATGGATTTAACGAGGCAGAAGTTGTTGATTGGGATTATTCCCAAGCTACGACTGTGCATTATATTCATTATTCTGTCGTATTGCCCAATGAGCATATGATGCCGAAAATATCAGGAAATTACTTGATGCAAGTATATGATGAAGGAGATCCCGATGACGTATTGTTGCAAGTAAGGTTTTCTGTAGCGGAGTCGGTAGTGGATTTACGGGCGGAGGTATCATCGCGTACCGATATAGATTATAACGCTTCAAATCAGCAATTGTCGGTGGCCGTCGATGTAAAACAAGAAAATGTTCACGACATTTACAATGATTTAAAGGTTGTCATTACTCAAAATGGACGAATCGATAATGAATTGGTTGTAAGCAGACCTTTAAGGGTGTCGGGAAAAGTAGCTTATTTTGAGCATCTGCGACCGATGATTTTTGCCGCGGGTAATGAATATCGCCGATTTGAAACCGTGTCGACGGTTTATCCGGGAATGAAGATTGCCGAAATTTCATATAATGATCCTTATTATCACATGACAGTAAGTGAGGATTATCCTCGATATGCCGATAATTATGCTTATGACCGTACGCAGCATGGCCGTTTTAAAATCAGAGAGTATAATTATGATGAAGGAAGTGATTTGGCGGCTGATTATGTTATGACTCATTTTACATTGAAGATGCCTCGAAATGACAACTTTGATTTTTTTATAGACGGAGATTTGACGTGTCGTAGATTTTCCCCGGAAACGCGTTTGCATTACAATTATAATACGGAAGCTTACGAGGCAACGCTATTGTTGAAGCAGGGTTCGTATAATTATCAATACTTGGCGGTGCCTATTGGTGGCAACAAAGGTGTGACAGGCGTGGTGGAAGGAGATTTTTATCAGACAGTCAATGAGTATGTTGTTAAGGTGTATTATCGTCATCCCGGGGGACGTTATGACCGATTGCTGGGGGTAACGGCAGTATACTCGGGTGAATAATATTTTTTATAATGGATGAATCTACAGAAGAACAGATTATGTTACAAATAAAAGATACTTTAGTGTCGCTTGATTTAGCGGAGCAATATTTTTGTTGTGATTTGGATACGTGTCTAGGAGAATGTTGTATAGAAGGTGATGCCGGGGCACCGATAACAGAAGCCGAATATAAAAAACTAAAGGAAGTGCTCCCAATCGTATATGACGATCTTACGCCTGCCGCCCAGAGAGAAATAGATGAAAATGGAGTCGGGTATGTTGATGAGGAGGGCGACCTTGTCACATCGATAGTTGATGGTCGCAATTGTGTGTTTACGTGTTATGCTCCGGGAGGGATGTGCCATTGTGCGATTGAACGAGCTTATCGTGATGGGCGTATTGCTGATTTTCGTAAGCCTGCGTCATGCTATCTCTATCCGGTGAGATTGTCGAAATATCCAACTTTTACGGCTGTAAATTATCATAAATGGAAGATATGTCGGTGTGCTGAAATTCTTGGAAGGAAAAATAACATACGCTTATATCAGTTCTTGAAGGAGCCGTTGATTGATTATTTTGGCAAAGAGTGGTACGATGAGTTGGTATTGGCATGTGAAGCTTATCTTGAAGAGTATGGCAAGTAAAATTGTTTAATCAATAAGCCAAATGTTTTTGTAGAGAGTTCTTTGAGGTAATGTTGCCAAAAAAATAAGTGTGCCTCGTTTCTATGAAACGAGGCACTTTTATATTGAGTTTGTAAGCAATATACAATATTACTTTAGAGCATTCTTAACGGCTTCGTTAGGAACCATTTCTTCTTTGAACATGTAAGCGCCGGTTTTAGGCGACTTTACCATCTTGATAACCTTGCTATAGGTACGTCCTTCACCTTTTTGAAGTGATGCTACGGTTTTCTTTGCCATATCTCAGAGTTATTATTTGATTTCTTTGTGAACGGTTACACGCTTAAGAATCGGGTTGTATTTCTTCAACTCAAGACGTTCTGTAGTATTTTTACGGTTTTTTGTGGTGATATATCGAGAGGTGCCAGGCATACCGCTTGCCTTGTGCTCAGTGCACTCAAGGATCACTTGAACACGATTACCTTTAGCTTTCTTTGCCATAATAGTTTAGAATTCTAAAAATTTAATATCTTTATCTGTTAAATAACCCTTTTCTGCGGCTTGAATCATTGCGGCATTTAGTCCGAGTTTGTTGATTGTGCGTAGACCGGCTGCTGAGATGGTGAGGCTAATCCAAACTTGTTGTTCAACCCAGAAAAACTTCTTGTTGAAGAGGTTTACGTTGAATTTGCGTTTGGTGCGACGCTTTGAGTGTGACACATTGTTGCCCACCATTGCTTTCTTGCCTGTGATTTGACAAATCTTTGACATGGCTGTTTGTTGTTATCGTTTTATTTATTATGATTAACACTTATGATTGTTGTGGCCGCCATCTCATTCTCATATCACCGACAAGTGCATCATTCTCAACGGCTTTCAGGATGAGCCACAAAACAGTGTGCAAAGTAACGAAAAATTCCCCGAATACGCAAATAAATTAGTCCTTTTAATGTAAAAACTTTATAAAAAGACCCTGCTAAAAATGGCTTCGCTCCCATTGTATTAACGTTGGGAAGCGAAGCCGTTGCGAGTTGTTGTGTTTGTCTGAATCTATTTGCAAAGTAGTTTTTGAGAAATCGATTGTCCTGTTCTAAACGTGACGTTGGCGATGTATGCACCGGAAGTCGAGGGAGAAGGGAGCGTCGCAATGTTTTTGTCGTTGTCGTTTTCGGTATAATTGATAAGCTTGCCATCTATTGAAAATAGGACAACGGATTTAATTGCTTGCAGTGAGGAGACTTTAATGAGTCCGTCTGTGTTGTTGAGTGTGACCATGTCAGAAGGCTCATTTGTCACAACAGGCATGTCAGATTGCCATTTGTCTTTTTCTAAACGATATATTCGCACATCACAAGCCGGAATGTCGACGGCAAAAGCATCGCCATTAATAGCGATTTTCGCTCCTGTCCATAATTCTGTGATATTCTCGATGTCGGTGGCATTAATTCCAAGTCGTTGGAAGTTCCGAGACTTGTTGAGAGATGAGGTGGTGTCGTAGTTTATGCACACGTAGTATAAGGCTTTATCGGTGTCAAGGACAAATTCATTGTCGACATGGTAGTTAAATCCATATCGCGAGAAATTAAACTCCAATCCGCCTTCAACAGGTCGGAACGAGCGACCAATGCGTGCCACTTCATTGACTGCATCATTGGTGGCGACTCTCATTGCGCGGTCGCGATATTCTTGGCTGCCGAGACAAGATCCCTTTAGGCTGTAGTTGTCGCCAAGCAACACGGTGCCGGTCATGGCTCCGCAAGTATAGCGTATGCGGGCTGCACCATCGTTTTCACTTTTTTGTAATACTAAATGGTCGGGATCGTTGTATGGGTATATGCGGTCGAGCCACCATCCAAGATTGAGGCTGTTGAGACAATATTGACTATTGTTTAACTCACCCCAGGCATCGCACGAGATGCGCCGAGCATGTCCCATTGCCGGAAATACAGGAGCAATGGATAAATCGACAAACATGTCGCCGGCCATTTCCAATATTTTAGTCATCCCATAAGTGTAGGCTTGCATGCCGGTAGTCACCGAGGGTTCGTAGTAGCTGTCGGCTTCAAGTGTTCCGTTGTTGATGAAGTCAAGTTTTACATATTCAAAGCCAAGCTCTTTAAACTTGTCGAAGCGATATTTAGTCATGGCAAGAGTGCCGGGATGAGTAGGGTCGAGTGCGTATGATTCGATTTTACGAAAATCTCCGTTGCCACGAAGTAGTATGGCATCATAGTCATAGTCTGTACCTTCTACCCCCCATCCTTTGGCTTTGGACGCATCTCCCCAAAAAGAGAATGGACAGTGGTAGATGCCCGGATGAAAGCCATACTCTTTGCATTTCTTTACAAATTGGCTTAATTGATTATCGTTTAAGTTGCTCCAGTAAGAGTCGAGTACTATGTAACAGGTATTGTTTTCGTTGTGAAAATTGTTGGGATGAAGTTCGTTTTTGAAAAATTCAACGACATCCATGACGCCTTCGTAATTGACTTTGTCGGCCATTCCGCCCCAACTTTGCCAAGCAAATATCGTTCCGCCGTTCCATGGCAGTTTCGGACGCAATATGGCGGTTGCATCGCCTAAATCTTCCAATCCATTGCGCCAATCGTCATAGTAGCCCAGGAATATTTTGGGTGATTTTACTTTCTCTCCGGAGATGGAACCATGTTTTTCGACCGGTGTGCATTTTTCCGGACGAATATCGTTGGTCCGTTCGCTTACATATCCTCCAAATACCGTTAGATTGCGCAATCGGTTTGTTCCGTTGGGAGTGGCGGTGACTCCGGTTTTCCAATTTTCGTGTTCGATAGAACCAACACACAGGCCTTCGCGGCTTTTGGTATTATAAAGAGCAGAAACTTCGCTTGACGTCATAGTTTGTCCGATTGACCAAGGATTGGCTGAATAACCGCGCCAGTTGTCATTGTCATGGGGCATGTCGTATACGTAGTTGTAGCTGTCGGCCGGTAGAAATGTTACCGAAGTGTTTGTGACAATAGGAGCTATCCAATTGGTTTTTGCCGTTTCTCCGTCTTTTGCAACAATATATGCTTCGGTAATTAGGTAACTGCGTTGAGGATAAAAGTAAAATACTTGTTGTATATCTTCTTTCCCAGACAAGCCGCTATAGGTATAGGTGTATTTTTCACCGGAGCCGAAATCATCTGTTATCGATTCTTTTGAAAGATTTATGTCGGGATATGATGAAGATTCCAGAGTCTCGTTGTTTCCGTTGATTATGCGAACATAAACATTTTTGAGAATAGTCTTCTCTGATTGCTTGATGGTGATGGTTTTGGAAGATTCGTCGAATGTCAGATTCCATTCTCCGGTATTGATATTGAGGCCTACGGCGTTCATGCACGAAGTCTGAGACATCAGGCATATGGCCATTATCAAAGTGTATCGGACAAAGTTTTTATGCATAAGTTGTCGTAAATTTTGTATTAGCTATTGAGTGGTTTTGAAATAAAGATGGTGGTGCATATAGTTTTTACATGTCACCACCATCTGTTACATTCCTAAAACATAAATTAGTTTTGTGATTTTACCTTAATGAAAAAGTTCCATAGAGATGTATATTAACGGTAGCCTTCATTCTGGTCTTCCGGACCTATGTCATCGTTTTGGTCGATTTCTGTCAGAGGTATAGGCCAACGTTCGTTGTCTTTGGAGATTGTGCCTGAACGTTTAGTCCATTTGTTGCGGGCAGAAACATATTCGACAAATTTGCCGGTGCGGATGAGATCAAAGCGACGCCAGCGTTCGCCAAATAATTCGCGCATGCGCTCGTCCATGATTTTGGTGCGGAACTCATCTTGACCCATGGTTTTCCATTTCTTGTCGGCCGGAATTGCATTTTCCCATGCTCGGTTACGTACTTGGTTGACATATTCAACTGCATCACTTGTTTGACCAAGTTCATTCAGACATTCTGCATAGCAAAGAATTGCATCGGCAAGACGAAGATAAGGAATGTTTTTGCCTGAGTACCACATATTGTCAAATCCAAGACCTGAATGTTCATCTGTGCGGAAGTCTTCGTATTTTTTGATGTGAGGTAACAATTCATCATAATCATCGCCAAGGTCTTCCCATTGAATGAGTGATAAATCAGGAGTTACTCCGTAGTATGTGAAATCATAACGAATGCTTTCTTCTTTACGTATGTCACCGTCTTCCCATATACCACCTTCGTTGACTGTGCTATATGCATAAGCAGTGGGAACGGCATGGTCATATCCTGAATAGAAACATTTATCTCCAAAGAATGTTGCAACAGCGCGACTGCCGATTTGAAATTGTATCATGTTGTTGTCGGGCCAAGTGTTGTTAAACTGCCACTCAAAAATAGATTCGGCGCAGTTGGGCTTGGCATAATCCCATAGGTCATAGTATTCAACAAGTGAATAAGGACCGGATAAAACAATGCCAAGAGCGTCTTTTGCCAATGTAAAATCGCGCAACCCGGTCGATGAGGGAGCTGCCATATAAGCTTTGCCAAGCATCATGTTGGCGGCATAAAGAGTCGCACGGCCGGGGTCGTTGGTCTCAGGACAATATTTTGCGGCATCTTTAAGGTCGTTGATGATGAAATTCCATACATCAGTTAGTGGCTGTCGTCCATAACCGATTTGGTCTATGACATTGAGGTCGATAATGGGTACTTCGCCCCAATACATGGCGAGTTCCATGGTTACAGAGCCTCTGATAAAGCAAGCTTCACCATATATTTTTGCACTTGTCGAACCTATTTCGTGGTCGCTGCCTAAAGCTTTGATGATTTTTGCCGCTGAAGAAACAATCGGCCAGCGGTTGTTCCATTGTTCGCGGGTATATTGGTTCTCAGAGTTGAGGTTGGCGTCGTAAGCATCGAGTGAGCCACGTTCCATACCGCTTTTTAGAGCCTGTAAGGCTCCTGATTGGATTTCGTCAGTCCCGACAAGTACTTCCCATAAATAGCGGTCGGTAAAGAATCCGCGCCAATTTGAGTATATCGATTTTAAGTTGGTCTCAGTGTATTCAAGGTCGGAATACATCTTTTCCTCGGTAATTGCTGTTTGGCTGTCTTCAGTCAAAAAGTCGGAACAAGACGAGAACGTCATTGTTGCACCGGCAAACAAACTGAGCGATAAAATATATTTTGAAATTTTCATGATGTTCAAATGTTGAGGTTATGATTAGAAACTGAAGTTAAGTCCGAGTGTATAAGTGCGTGTTGGAGGATAATTATAGTCTCCATATTCGGGATCAAATCCTTTGTATCCGGTGATAGTGAACACGTTTGATGCGGTGAAATATACTCGCATCGAGTTGATGTAAAATTTGCTTAGCAAACTCTTTGGCAAGTTATATGACAACGAAAGTGTCGCCAGACGCAAGTATGATGAATCTTGGATGTAACGGTCGGTGTCACCGGCTCCGTAGCGGTTATATCCACTAGCATTGGTTATTACACGAGGGAACTCTGCTCCCGGGTTTTCGGGAGACCAACGGTCGAGTAGATCCGGGGTCGCATAGCTGAGACCTACTGAGTTGAGCAGGCTTTCGTAATATGAACTGATCATCTTGCCACCAACCGAGTAGTTGAATACTGCGTTAAGTGTGAGTCCTTTCCAAGAGAAGTCTGTTGCAAAGCCTCCATAAAAATCAGGATCTGTGTCGCCATAGATATATCGGTCATAAGAGTCTACAATGCCATCAGGCTCTCCTTCCGGGCCATTTATGTCAAGAGCGAAAAGATCGCCGACACCAACCGATTTACCATTGAAATCAACGCCTTCCCACAATTCACGGTTGTCTTCGGTTGCAATGCCTCCTGATTTGAGAGTGTAGATTGTGCTGAGAGATTCATCGAGGAAGATGTTGCCTGTACGATTGCCACTGAGTATTTCTTCTACTCCGCCATACAATTTGGTCACTTTATTGTTGTCGAGGGATAAGTTTGCCGATACGTTCCATGTGAAATCTCTTGTTTTAACCGGTGTCGCATCGATAGTAAGTTCAAATCCACGGTTGGTCATTTCACCAATGTTTTCGATGGTGTAGGTATAACCTGAAGTTGTGGACAATGAGTGTTGCATCAACAAATCACTATTAGTGATAAAGAATGCGTCCATGCTCACATTCAAGCGATTGTCAAAGAATCCAAGGTCTAGTCCGATATTGGCTTGTTTTTGTTTTTCCCAAGTTAAGCTTGGAGTGCCGCGACGACCATCGGTGCCATAAGACGCTTCACCGTTAGACGTTTTTGGATAATAAAGAGTTGTGTAGGCATAGCTTGAAATGTCTTGGTTACCGACAATACCATATCCTCCACGTACTTTGAGTCGATCAAAAATATTTTGATCTTTCATGAATTCTTCATTGGTGATGTCCCATGCAACAGAGAACGATGGAAGGAATCCCCATTTGTGGTCTTGCCCAAATTTTGACGAACCATCATAACGGCCTGTTACGGTCAAGAAATAACGATAGTCATAGTTATAGTTGACACGACCGAGGAATGAGAGTAGTGAACTATTGTTGAAATCGGAGTCGATTGTGCGATTTTCAATGTCTGCAGCTCCGGCAAGTTCTTTATAAGACAAGTCGTTGGAGGCAAAGCGTCGGCCGGTTGCACCGGTGTAGTTTGATGAACTACGAGATGCCGATGTGCCTACCATGGCATTGAGTCGATGCACGTCAAAGCGTGTTTCATATTGAGCAGTGTTGTCCCATTGCCATTGGGTGTAGGACCAACGTTGGTGCTTGGCATAAGCGTCTCCTGAATAGTGACGGAATGACTCTTGGATTCCGGTAGGAATGTAACCCATCCATGATTGCTCTGAGTGATTTAATGCAAAAGTGGAGCGGATATTCAATCCCTCGATAGGATTGATGTTTAGATAGTTGGATGAAGTCAGGTAGTAGCGAGTGCGGTCTTGTTCTACCTCCATTGAGTTGAATGGGTTGTAGTAGTTGTTGTTTTCTTCAGATGGAGCACGCCAGAAAAGCATTAAATATTCGGGATTGTGGCGTGTCGCATCGTCCATATAAGGAGCGTAGTCGATAAGAGGGTTGGAGTGGGTAAGTGCCATATTGTAGACATCGTCTGATGGCATTGCATCTTTTGTATAAGTGTAAGATGTGTTGGTGCCGATTTTTAACCATGGTTTTATGTTTGCATCGGCGTTGAAACGACCGGAGTATTTTGTCTGTTCGGTGCCTTTAACGACTCCGTCTAAGTCAGATACGTTTAAACTGATATAGAAGCGGCTGTTTTCGCCGGCTTTTGAAAAACTTACGTTGTGGCTTTGTTGAACACCGGTTTGAACAACTTGGTCGAGCCAGTCGTAGGTCTTTCCTGATGCATATCCGGCAAATTCTTGTTCATGAAAAGCAATATTTGATTTCATGAGGGTATTGTCGATATACTCTTGGCGATTGGCATCGGGATTGTTGTACATGTAGCCGTTGGCGTAAGCATCACGGCGCAATTCAAATGTCTGTTGGGCGGTCATAGTCTCGGGGCGGTGTCCCATGGTTGTGAAGCTTACCCAGCCGTCATAAGATACTTCGCCTTCGCCTTTACGGGCTTTCTTGGTTGTCACTACTACAACACCGTTGGCTCCGCGAGAACCATAAAGGGCTGTTGCCGATGCGTCTTTGAGTATCTCAATCGATTCGACATCGTTAACATTTATTGAGTTAAAAAAACTAAAATCGTTACCCATTACAAGACCATCGACTACATATATTGGGGTCGAACCTGAATTGATGGTGTTTGTTCCACGAATTTTTATGCTTGTGTCATCGCTTGGCTTGGCGGCAGAAGATATGCTGACACCTGCCACGCGTCCTTGCAACGCTTCGTTGATGGTTGTTACCGGCTTTTGGTCGAGGATTTCGGAGTCAATATGTGATACGGCTCCGGTCAAGTCGCTACGTTTCATCGACACACCGACTACGACGACTTCGTCGAGGGATTGGTTGGATTGTTCCATGACTATAGTCAGAGGCGCGTTGTCGGCGGAAATTATTACTTCTTTTGGTTCATAGCCTACGTATGAGACTCTTAATGTGTTTCCGGCCTGTGCCTTGAGTTGGAATTGTCCGTCAATATCGGTGCTTATGCCAATTGACGAACCTTTCACCATTACACTGGCTCCAATGATTGGTTCTCCGGTAGATTCGAGAACTCTACCTTTCACAGTCAGATTTTGCGCTACAATGCTTGTACAACAAAGTATCGACAAAATAATTGCAAATAACTTAGTTTTGTTCATGTGATATTAAATTAAATTGGGTATTTATGTTTTAAGGATAAATAATTATGGTATATGAGAGATTGCTTTGCAAAATAATATAATTTGTGATTGGCCTGGAATGGATGAAATTGTTATTTATATGGACGATGTTGTGAAGTGGAAAAAAGAAGAAAGCTCAACTCATATTGTGTATATATGAGCTGAGCCATAATAATTAAGGGCGCGGATTATTATAGAATCGCTCTATAATAAGTCTATTTCTTTGGCTGATATGGGAATTGAGAATAGATGGTTGCCTTCGGGATCGAAGTAAATAAAATTAAATTGCAGTCCGAGCAGATTCCAATCATGTGTGAGCGCCGGGGAGTCTTTGTATACAGATGCCAGTGACTCAGACAGTAGAGTTTGCACCTGTGCGGTTGTTTCTTTGGTCACCATGTCATGAGTGACACCGTTGATGGTATAGATGAAATTGATGCAGTAGCCATCGATAGATATGCCGGTAAATGTTGTAAATTCATCTATCTGCATTGGTATATACGGCTCGTTGCTTTCACGAATGTAGGTTAAATAAAAATCAAGGTCGTAGATAGGCTGGGAATTTTTGAGCATGTCGAGTTTTCGACATGCTTTTTGCATGTCGTCGTTAGTAATGGTAAGGGTGGTGAGAATATTGCCGGCCGAGTCGGTGTAAATGTATTCGGCACACAGCCCGATGGATTTGATGTCTTCGTCTGATATTTCTATTTCTGCTTTGATTGGAGTGAGGATGGTGATTGCGTTTAATTTCCCCGAAGTCAAAGTGCGTGACTGTGATATGGTTTTGTCAAAAGGTGAGTTTATAGTCACAATCCCTTGCATCTTGCTACCTGACATGGCCACAGATGTCATTGTCCCGAATTGAGTTTTTATTGGTAATTGAGATTGCATGTCGGTAATGGCATTTTGATAGATGTCAAGCAATTTTTCATTTCGACTTTGACAGCCGGTAACGATAATGGCAATTAGTAAAAAATGCAGTATTTTGTTCATAAAAAGATTGTATTGGTGAGGAGGTAAAATATACGCGCGATTCAATAGATTGTGAATCGCGCGTAATTAATCATTGTGTTGAAAATAGATTAAGTCGTCGTTACTTGATCAGACCACGGTTGCGGAGTAATGCATCGGCGTTGGGAGCTTGTCCGCGGAATTTGATATATAGAGCCATCGGGTCGGCACTACCACCCATTTCAAGAATGTTTTCTTTAAATGATTTGGCAGTTTCGGGGTCGAAGATTCCTTTTTCTGCAAATAATTCAAATCCGTCGGCATCCAATACTTCTGCCCATAGGTAGGTGTAGTAGCCTGAAGCATATCCTTCGCTGCCAAAAATGTGTTTAAAGTAGGGACTGCGATAGCGATAGGCTACTTCTGCCGGCATATTTAGCTTTTTTGCAACTTCTTTTTCAAAAGCTTCAATGTCGATGTTGTCTGTGTCGTTGAGTTTACCCCATTGAAGGTCAAGCAGGGCGGCTCCGGCAAGCTCGGTTGTGGCAAAGCCTTGGTTATGAGTTGATGCTTGTTGCAACTTGGCAATGAGTTCATCGGGAATTACTTCTCCGGTTTCATAATGGTGGGCAAACGCTTTTAAGAGTTCTGGTTCCATAGCCCAATGTTCGTGAATTTGTGAGGGCAATTCTACGAAGTCGCGGTCAACGTTAGTACCTGCTTGGCTCTTGTATTGTGCACGGCTAAGCATGCCATGTAACCCATGGCCAAACTCATGAAACATCGTCTCGACATCATCGATTGAGAGCAATGACGGGCTTTCGGCAGTCGGCTTGCTGAAATTGCATACGTTGTATATGATGGGGCGTACGGCTGTGCCATCTTCGGCAATGTATGAACCTTTGAATTCACTCATCCATGCTCCTTGTCGCTTGCTGGCACGAGTGAAGTAGTCGGTCATGAAAACTGCAACATGCTTGCCTTCTGCATCTTTGACTTCATATACGGTTACTGATGGATCGTATTTTGGTGCATCGGGCAACTCGGTGAAGGTAATTCCGTAAAGACGATTGGCCATTGTGAAGATGCCATTGCGTACGCTGTCGACATGGAAATATTGGCGTACGACATCTTCATCAAGTGCATATTTGTCTTTGCGTACTTTTTCGGCATAGTAATAATAATCCCAAGGGGCAATGGTGAAGGTGTTGCCTTCTTTGTTGCTGAGTGCTTGCATTTCAGCAACTTCTTCTTTAACTCGGGCAATGGCGGGAGCCCAAATTTGCATAAGAAGGCCTTCGGCGGCGTCTACAGTCTTTGCCATCACGTTGGAGGTCATGTAGGCTGCATAGTTGTCAAATCCGAGCAGTGCCGCTTTTTGAGCACGTAACTTGACAATTTCGGCAATTACAGGATAATTGCTGTATTCACCTGATGAAGCAAGAGTGGTGTAGCCCTTGTACATCTGTTCGCGTAGGTCGCGACAGTCGGCATATTGGAGTACCGGAAGTCGGCTTGGAGCATGCAATGTAAATACCCACTTTCCTTCCAAATTGCGTGATTTGGCTTCTTCGGCGGCAACAGCCACCACGGATGCGGGTATGCCTGAAAGTTGCGCTTCATTGTCTACTACTATTTCAAATGCATTTGTGGCGGCAAGAAGATTTTTGTTAAACTTTTGATACAGGTCGGCCAACTTGCCGTTAAGATCCTTAAGTATCGTCTTGGTAGAATCGTTGAGCAAAGCCCCGTTGTGAACAAAATTGTCATATGACTTTTCAATGGCAAGGCGTTGAGGCCCAGTGTAGTCTACGTTGTCGCGGTTGTCATAAAGGGCTTTGATGCGCTGAAACAATTTGTCATTCATCGACACTTCATCACTATGGGCTTGATACATCGGATAGAAAGTTTCTCCGATCTTGGCCATTTCGTCATCATTGTTTGATTCGTCAAGGGCAAAGAACACATAACATACCTTGCTTAGAGTTTCACCGCTCTTGTCAAGGGCAAGAATTGTATTCTCAAATGTCGGAGTTTCTGGATTGTTAACGATGGCATCGATTTCTTTTTTTTGCTCATTGATGCCGGCTTCCAATGCCGGGAGATAATGCTCGTGAGAGATTTGGTCAAATGGAGGAATCTCAAACTCGGTGGTGTAAGGTTCCAAAAACGGATTTTGATTTTTCTTTTCCATTGTGCATGCTTGGTTAAGCGCGGCTCCGCAGATCAATGCAGTAGCGGCAATGGCTGTCAAATGTCTATTCATGATTGGGTATTATAAATTTTTGAGTTTTAAAGTCGTTTAAGGCAAATGCATATCTTATTAATTATGACGCGAATTTAGCCATAATATTTTGTTTATCTGTTCTTTTGAGCCCGTTTTTATGTGTTTTTAATGAAAGGAGGTATGATGAGAGTTAACTATTTGATGACTGAGTGAGGTCGTGTACAATCTAAAAGACCGTAGCGTTTTAGTATGACGTTATCGCGATGGCGCAATTGAGAAGGTGGTGAATAGGGGGTAGTGGTCGCTTGATGGTATGTCGCCACGTTTTATGTCGATGGCTTTTAGATTGCCACGATAAAGTATGTGGTCGATATGGAAATAAAATCGGTTGTCGTTGAATGTTATGGTGGGACCGATTGCGCATGTGGCATAAGCGTCGCTTAAATCCTCGCCTTTGATGGTGAGGTAGGCATAGCTAAGTGGTACGTCGTTGAAGTCGCCGGCCACTATCACATTGCCTTTTGTCTCATTGATATAATGTCGTAACAGTTGGGCTTGTTCGGCTCTGACTTTAAATGCGGTGGAGAGTTTGTCAATTAGTCGTCTGCCGACTTGGGATATTTTATTTTTTGATTTAAGATCTTCTTTTAGCTGGGTGATGTCGTGATATAGCATCTTGTCGTCGTTGGAAAGTCGGATAGACTGTAAATGGCAGTTAAACAGAGTTAAGCGAATAGAGTCTAATGATACTTCGTAGGCTTTGAAGTCACCACTGCTCCATCGTGGGTGGCTTAGTTTTATTTCTCGAAAAGGGTGTTTTGAGAGAATAGACTCACCCATGCGCGTGTACATAAGTCGGTAGGGGTACATGCGTTTGAGAGTGTCCATTTGTGACTGGGTGACGTGATTGCGATATAGCTCGGCTTCCCATCTCACTTCTTGCAGGCACACGATGTCGGCATCGTAGCTTATTATTGTCGACATTGTGCGGTTGGTGTTGTTGGGATATATCCCTTCGTTGTCGTGAAAATTGAGAGTGTTGTATGTGAGCAAAGTAAGAGTCGGGGCGTTGATTGGAGAGATATTGTTGCGGTCGACGTTGAGGGGACAGATGGTGAGTATGGGCTTAATGCAAATGGCGAGTACGGCAAGATGCATCAGCGCAAGTTTGCCATTAAGCCTAATGTTGATGAATAAGAGCACAAATGTGAGAATCGTCCAAGCAGGAAACATCAAGCATGCTATTTGAGTCAATGCAAATGTGTCGGGGTGAATGTATCCGCCAAAAGCAGAGATTATCATGCCAATGGCAAAAAACACGTTTATGACAATCCAGATGCTTTGTATTATTTTTCTCATGAGCGTCGGACTGTTTGCGCTATTTAATGCGCTTGCTCACATCAAATAGCCTTCTTTTTTCATCTTGAGACAATGCCGCATAGCCCGATTTCTTGATTTTGTCGAGGATAGCATCAAGTGTTGCTTGATCGTCGGTTGGATTGGTTTGTCCTGATTTTGTAGTGTCGTGGTTGTCGTATTTCGGTCGTCGAGCCTTGAATGTCTTGGGCTTTGGAGTTATTATTTTACCCCATGCAACTACAATCTTATCAATTATTGAATTGAATGGGCGTGTGATGTCGATACCACGTTTGAGCGACAATGCGTAAATAGCACCAACCATAGCACCGCCAATGTGGGCTATGTGTCCTCCGGCATTGGCATCGTGAATGCTGATTAAGTCGATGCCTATGGTCACTATGGCTATCCATTTGAGCGATACCGAACCGATGAATAGTAAGTTCATGCGATAATCGGGATGAAGCATTGCTGTTGCAACTACGATGGCGATGACAGATGCTGATGAGCCGATGAGCCAACCGATAGTGTTGTCAAATAGTGGCATAGCGTTGTATGCTGCCATAAATGTTATTGCTCCGCCAATGCCTCCATAGATGTAGAGAGCAAGCATGCGTTTGGGAGTGTTGCTTAATAGGAATATGCTGCCAAACCAATATAGCCACAGCATGTTAAATAATAAGTGAAGTAGGTCAAATTGAGCAAACATGTATGTCACAATACTCCATGGGCGTGTTGCCAAAATGGACATAACTGAAGGCATTTCAATCCATTGAAGAAAGTTGTGACTCTGCTGTCCGGCAAACATAAAAACCAATGCAATGACATGCAATGTTATAAATACTGCAATGTTGATGAATATCAACCGCAACAGTATCGATCCTTCGCGCCATTTGAGTCTGATAGTGTCAATAATACCCATTGTTTCTAAGAGTTCCGTTGCGTTTCCAATATAAAATCATAATAAAACCGAATATCATGCCTCCAAGGTGGGCAAAATGGGCAACTCCATCATTGGCGGTAGATAGCCCGAGTAGCAACTCGATTGCACCATATCCCATTACCATCCACTTTGCTTTGATGGGGAATGGAATAAACAATAGGTAAAGAGGTAAGTTTGGGAATAGCATGCCAAATGCCAGAAGTATGCCGTAGATAGCACCTGATGCACCTACCGTGACGAGACTATTCATTATCTGATCGGTAACGTCGGCCAGCTGTGAAGCAAGAGCGGGTGTGGTGTTGATGAGTTCATGAGCACGACTTAATGTTAAATTGTTGTCGGAGGCCCAATTTATAATTACTATTTCTTTACCATTTGAGATGAAGTCGTTTATGCTAAGTGTCCACACAATTTCTTGTATCAATGCCGCTCCGATGCCACAAGATATATAGTAGAATATAAAACGTTTGGCTCCGAGTACGCGTTCAAGGGTTGTGCCAAACATGAATAATGTAAACATGTTGAAAAACAAGTGTGCGATGCTATCGGTGGAGTGCATAAACATGTATGTAAACAATTGCACCGGGTTGAAGTCAGTTGCATTCCAATAATGCAATCCACCCAATTCTATAAAATCTATGCCCAATTTGCCTGGTAGAATCATCGATGCCAGCCAAACAATGGCGTTGATGATTAATAAATTTTTAGTTACCGGAGGCATTGTGCTGAAAAACGACCCTCGATTTTGTGTCATGATTATGTTTGTAAAAATGAAATTACTAATTTTAAACTATATAACAACAACTTATAATTGTTGGTTGCTTTATTGTTGAAGGAATGAATATTACAAGTGTATTGAGGAGGCAAAATGTAATCTTTCCAGACCTTTTAAACTACAAAATTAAGTAAAATATCGGTTTCGGATTGTAGAATACGGTTCATTTAGATAATAAATAAAGAAATTTTCGCATTTTTTTTAAGGATTATGGTTGATTTCTGAAAATTTACTTTTATATTTGTAGCATGTAAAACCGTAAATCTACATAAACAATTACAATTATGAACAAAACAGAGCTTGTAAACGCAATTGCTGAAAAAGCAAATTTGACTAAAGTTGACGCAAAGAACGCACTTGATGCATGCATCGAAGCTATAGGTGGTGCTCTTGCACAAAACGACAAAGTAGCCCTTATCGGTTTTGGTACTTTCTCGGTTGCAGAAAAGGGTGCTCGCACAGGTATTAATCCTAAGACTAAGGCTAAGATTGAAATACCTGCTCGTAAAGCTGTTAAATTTAAAGCCGGTGCGGAACTTGCCGGTAAGGTTAAATAATTTTGACCAATTTTCGACTTAAGAAAAAACGGCGGCCGTGGCTATTTCAACCTTTAGCGCGGTCGCTTTGTTGTAAATAATAATATAGATAACTATGAAATCGATTAAATCAATTGTTGTAGCTCTGGCCATGGTGTTGGTCGTAGCAAGTTCGGCTAATGCTCAATTGCGTTTTGGTGTAAAGGCCGGATTGAATGTAAGTAATTTGCATTTCAGTGAAGAACTTTTAGATAGCGATAACAAGGCCGGTTACAATGCTGGTCTGATGCTCGAATGCATGTTGCCAATTGCAAATATCGGGGTTGATGCATCAGTAATGTATGTGCATCGTGCCGGAGAAGAAATATTAAAGGTGGACGGTGGTAAATTGGATACAAGCCGCGACTATATTGAAATCCCGGTCAATTTGAAGTGGAAGATTGGTATTCCTGCCGTTGGTTCGTTGGTTACGCCTTATATCTTTACGGGACCGAGTTTTGCTTTCTTAACAAAGAAGGAAGATATAAAAAATGCTTATGAAAATAAGACTTTTGATGTGGCTTGGAATGTTGGTGCCGGAGTACAATTGTTTAAAAAATTGCAAGTTGGAGCAAGTTATGGTTTTGGCTTGACAAAAGCAGTTGAGGCGTTTTCTGGTGATGTAAATGCTGCCGGCATTGAGGGTAAAAATCGTTATTGGACAGTGACAGTAGCCTATTTGTTCTAATCAGAATCTTAAAATTAGTATATGATATATAGCGAGATGGTAATTATAATGCCTCTCGCTATATTTTGTAAAAGTGAAATGATTATTGTTTTGAAAAAATCATTACTTTTGTGTACTAAAACTTAAATATTAAAAATATGCTTAGTAAGAAAATCGAAGAGGCTCTTAATGCTCAAATCAACGCCGAATTTTGGTCGGCATATCTCTATCTTTCAATGGCTTGTCACTTTGAAAACGATGGTAAACCGGGTATCGCCAATTGGTTTTATATACAATTTCAAGAAGAGCAAGCTCATGCCCAAATATTTATGAACTATGTCCATGCTCGTGGAGGTCGCGTGGAGTTGAAACCTATTGATGGTGTGGATACTCAGTGGGAAAGCCCATTGGCAGCTTATAAAGCTACGCTTGCTCATGAGCAGAAAGTAACATCATTGATTAATAATATCTATGCTTTAGCAGAGTCTGAAAAAGATTATGCTACTTGCGATCGTCTCAATTGGTTTATTTCAGAACAGGTTGAGGAAGAAGAAAGCGCACAGGAACTTATAGATAAATTTGCATTGATTGGTGATAATGGTTACGGAATATATATGCTTGACCGAGAGTTGGCCGCTCGTGCTTATAATGTTCCTTCTCCTTTAGCTTCTAAAGAGTAGGGGGTAGTGTAATATCATAAAATGAATAGGGCGTGAATTTTTTTCACGCCCTATTCATTTTATGATTGTCGTTACGACGATAATGTTGTAATAAAGATTATTCTAATAGCCCGATAGCTTCACTACGCGCAATGATATCGCGAATTGTGTCAATATGGTTGTCTTCAACAAGAGATATGTCTACAACATGCATAAGCTCGCGAAGTGTATCATAGGCTTCTTGTAATAGAGAATTCTCGGGGTGCAACTTGCCGGTGGCATAATAATAATGATATAACATCGAGCCAAGGTGGCTTGTAAGATGTGTCACATGCTCTTTAGCCTCGGGTTGTTGCTCGGGAGTGGCAGACGCAAGAATCGTTTGAAAAGCGTGCCAAGTAGTAAGATAGAGCATTAACATGTCGGGCGCATTTACTCTGCAATTGGCTGTATATGCAATTGCCGTCATTGTTGTAGCATATGCTTGAATGTGACGAGTGTCGGCTATCAATGCTTCGGCATAGGCGGTAGTGGCAATTATAAGTGATTGGGCCGATTTTTCCCGGTTTGAAGTATTTTTGTCCTTATCCCAATCTTTGAAAGCCTGACCTAATATATCTTCAGCGAGCATTAAGGCTAGCATATTTTGTTTGGTAGAAATTTTGTCATATATCTCGGTGACAGCTTCCTTAATGCACGATATTTGCATAACTGTATGTTTTTGTGGATTGGATTTGAGTGGCTTTGTCGATTAAAATCGTGCTACTTTAAGTTTGTGTTGTATTTGAGGTAGAGACTAATCCAATATTGCGTTAATGGATGACTTTATACGCGAAAATATGTCTTCAATATTGCCACTACCATCAATGGCGTGGTACTTTCCCTCGTCGATGTAGTAATCGCGCAATGGTGAAGTCTGTTTGTGGTAAACTTCAAGTCGACTCTGAATTGTTTCATAGTTGTCATCACTTCTACCTGATTCTAACCCACGTTTGATGAGTCGGTCGATAAGTGTGGCATCATCAACTTCTAATCCAATTACCGCATTTACTTTAGTCCCATGTTTGGCAAGCATGTCTTTTAATGCACGCGCTTGAGGAATTGTACGAGGGAAACCATCAAAAATAACACCTTTTGCAGTCTGAGGATTGTTGTCAAGAACATCTGATAGAATATTAATCATTAAACTATCGGGTATAAGTTGTCCTTTGGATATAAATCCGTCGGCGATAATGCCGAGTTCGGTGCCACGGGCTATGTGATCACGTAAAACTTCTCCTGTGGATATGTGATAAAGATCATATTCCTTAATTAAAAACTCGCTCTGAGTGCCCTTGCCGCTACCGGGAGCACCAAAAATAACAAGGTTAAGCATATTGTTCAATAAATAAGTGTTATCCTAAATCAATTATATATATAAAAAGTCTTAATCAAGAAGACTGAACAAACCAAAAACAGAAAGTCGTCGTTATTATCCTTCGTGTAGCACGTAGATGTCGCGTAAGTTACGTGCTTTCCCATCAATGTCTAAACCAAATCCGATTATGAATTTTGGGGGAATGGCAAATCCTATATAGTCGGGATTGATGTCGGTTTTTAATGATTCGGGCTTGAAAAGTAAGGTGGCAACTTTCAAACTTGCCGGTCTCTTTGTTTTGAGATCTTCAACCAATTTCTTGATGGTAAAACCAGTATCAACAATGTCTTCAATCACAATGACATCACGACCTTCGATGCTTTCAGATAAGCCGATAACTTCTTTGACAACACCTGAAGTTGAAGTGCCTTCGTAGCTTTTTAGTCTTATAAAACAAATCTCAGCATCTAAATCTACAGCGCGAAATAAATCGGCAGCAAAAGGAAACGCTCCATTTAATACGCACACAAACATTGGGTTCTTGCCGTAATACTCCTTGTTTAACTCTATGGCTATTTCTTGAATGCGCTCAGAAATTTGTTTGGCGGTAATATATGGCTTAAATGCGAGTCCGTTATATGATATTAGTTCCATTGTTGTGAAATGTTTTCGCAAAATTACTAAATTATTCTATATTGGCACTATCTGCCAATAATATTTTTGTAAATTTGCATTATGCTTCTTTTTTTATAGGCATAGTAAAACAGCATTATAGATGAAGATTTTTACAAACGAACAGTTACGATATATTGATAAGGCCACTATAGAAAAGGACGGAATTACTTCGTTGGAGCTTGTCGAACGAGCTGCCACCGCAATATCATGTGAAATTATTTCGCGATGGAAACCGACACATAGGGTGTATGTCTTTGCCGGCCCGGGAAATAATGGCGCTGATGCATTGGCTGTGGCACGTTTGCTTTCAGAGCAAGGATATCGTATAGACGTATTCTTGTTTAATGTTGGGGGCGATCGTTTGAGCAAGGAGTGTAGAGCAAACAAAGAACGATTGGAAGGCCTTGATAGCGTTAGGTTTACTGAAGTTGTTAATGATTTTGTTCCACCGGCCTTGACTTCCCGAGATCTTGTTATCGACGGATTATTTGGGTCGGGATTACGTTCTGTCTTAGAGGGTGGTTTTCAATCATTAGTAAATTATATTAATGAATCGGGAGCGGCTATAGTTTCAATTGATATTCCTTCGGGTATGTTTAGTGAATGGAATGAGGGTGTGCTTAACCGTGGTGTGGTGCATGCCAATCTGACATTGACAATGCAAAGCCCTCGATTGTCATTTTTTATAGCCGACAATGCCCCTATGGTCGGTGAGTGGAAGGCTCTCGATATAGAATTGCGTACGCATGAGGTGCCGTTTAAACAAGTGCAGTATGTCTATGTTGAAAAGGCCGACGTTAAACGTATGTTGGTTAAACGATCTGAATTTTCTTCGAAGGCTGATTTTGGCTCGGGATTGCTCGTTTCCGGCAGTTATGGCATGATGGGTGCGGCAATATTGGCTGCGCGTGGTGCATTACGCTCCGGCATTGGCAAGTTGACTATTCATTCACCCCGATGTGGCTTTACTTGTCTGCAATCTGCAGTTCCGGAAGCTTTATATGAAAATGATAGGGATGATATAGCAATTACCGACATGTCTCCTGCTCATGGCTATAACGTTGTGGCCATTGGCCCGGGAATTGGAACGCATGATTTAACGGTGGAGGCTCTGGGCGTGTTTTTGAAGTCGTGGAATAAACCGGTAGTGCTTGATGCAGATGCTCTCAACTGCATAGCCAAGCAACCCTCTTTGCTTGACCATCTGCCGGTGTTGTCGGTGATTACACCTCACGCAGGTGAATTTGACCGTTTGTTTGGCGAGCATCAATCTCATGAAGCTCGTTTGCGTAAAGCCATGGATGTGGCTCGTTATTATCAGATCATGATTGTAATGAAAGGTCGTTATACTGCAATAGTGCGTCCTGATGGTAAGATTTATTTCAATTCGAGTGGAAACTCAGCTATGGCTACAGCCGGTAGTGGCGATGTGTTGACAGGAGTGATTATGTCACTGATGGCACAAGGCTACAATCCAGATGTGGCTGCATGCATAGGTGTGTTTGTTCATGGTTATGCAGGAGATCTCGCTGCAATAGGGCATGGACAATATGGCGTAGTAGCTCAAGATATAGCAGCAAATATTGGTAAAGCAATACGAGATATAATGATGTAATGATGAATAATTAATAAATATAAAAATAGTAATGAAAAAAGTAGTAATAGGTTTGATTGCAATGGTGATGGTGGGTGGAAAAATGGATGCCCAATCTACTCAGAAATTTACTGCAAGCAAGTCTAATGATTATGGTTTGGTGTATAATCTCCCTATTACGGTGCTTGATATCGAGATTGAAGCAGAACACGTTGTAAAGAAGCCTGGAGAATTTTATAAATATGCAAAAAAATATTTAAATATTGACGATCCAATTGTTGAAATTGAAGAATCGTGGACTGTCACGCAAGTCGTAGTTGCACAACGGGGAGTTTCTAATCCCGAGCAACAATATTTAATGCAGTTTAATGGTGGGAGTACTCCATTTATAATAATGGATGATGCAAATCTGCCTTTGGCGATTAATACAGAAGAACTACCACAATGGGAGGAACCCCAATGGCTTGAGGCTGTAGAGGCAAAACCGACACCTTTGGAAACTGATGCTGCTCATCATGTTTTCAGTCAAGAGATGTTGCAGAGCCAGTCTTCGGCTAAGCGAGCCGAACTCGCGGCTCAGCAGATTTATGCATTGCGTCAAAGTCGCACTGATTTGATAACGGGACAGGCCGACCATATGCCTCCTGATGGGGAAGCTATGCAGATTGTTATGGATAATATTGCTGCGCAAGAAGAGGCTTTGATGGCAATGTTTATTGGCACTGTGCAAAAAGAAACGAAAGTGAAGCGTTTTAACTATAAACCGGGAGATGATGTAGTAAATTATATCATTGCAAGGCTCTCGGCTATAGATGGAATTGTTCCTGCCGATGATTTGTCGGGAGATCCGATTTATTTGACGCTGTCGGTTATAGAGCGCGGTAAAATGCCAATCAATGAAAAAACAGGACAAGTAAAGGAATTCCCTAAAAACGGCGTTCCCTATTGTATTCCGGGGAGGGCACGAGTCAAGATAAGCTACGGTGGCGAAACATTTCATGAGTCGGTTTTTGATGCGGCTCAATATGGAGTTGTGTATGGGTTGTCTCCTAAATTATTTACCGACAAAAAAGCTCCGGCTTATATGCTATTCGAACCAACAACTGGAGCATTGCATGAGTTAGGGACAAAATGACGATATCATTGTAACAGATTGTAATGTGAAATAGTCTGTTGAAAATGTGTTATTTAGTGTTAAATGTGGGGCTGGGTATTGCTTGTTTTAGAAAACAATGCTTATATTTGTAAGTGAAATCGAATACCACTGGAAATCAACTCATTTTAGCATTGATATAATTACACCAATGGTAGCGTATTACGGTATCATTGGTGTTAAAATATTTATAGGAAAGGAAAGCAACAACAAATAAGTGAATCATAGGTTAGGAATCCGGTCGCGCGTGAGCGTCGCCGGATTTTGTTTAATTTATAACATTTGCTCTAAATAAAAGTTTGTTTAACTTTGTAAGTATACAGAAATTTCACAGATTTATGAAAAAAATACGATTTGGCGTGGTTGGAACAAACTTTATTACCGACCGAGTGATTTCAGCAGGTCTGCAAGACGAGCGTTTTGACATAGTGGCAGTGTGTTCACGCACTCGAGAACGAGCTGACGAGTTTGCGGCCATGCATAATATTCCTCTAACATTTACATCGTTAGAGGAGATGGCTCAATGCAAAGATGTCGATGCTGTATATATTGCTACGCCAAATTGTCATCATGCAAGGCAAAGCATCTTGTGTATGAATAACGGAAAGCATGTGTTGTGTGAAAAACCGATGGCGTCTAATGCACGCGAAGTTCGTGAGATGATAGATGTGGCACGAAGAAATAACGTGGTGTTAATGGAGGCCATGATTTCTACATTAAATCCCAATTTCATTATTGCACGCAAAAAACTTAAAGATTTAGGTCGCATAAGACGTTATTTTGCGAGCTATTGCCAATATTCATCACGATATGATAAATTTAAAGAAGGCGTTGTGCTTAATGCGTTTAACCCGGAATTATCCAATGGGGCTGTGATGGATATTGGAGTTTATACGATCTATCCGATGGTAGCTTTGTTTGGACGGCCGGAGAAGATTGATGCGCAAGGTGTCGTTTTGACATCAGGAGTTGATGGGCAAGGTGCGGTTAATTTTCAATATCCCGAAATGAATGCAACGGTATTGTATTCTAAAATTGCCGATTCCAAGCTCCCGTCGGAGATTGAGGGTGAAGATGGGAATATATTGATTGATGCAATACACATTGCAAGGCAAGTTGATTATATCCCACGTCTATCGGTTTCATCATGCAAGTCAACTATACAATCCATTGGGGTTGAATTGAAAAAAAGTGCATATTATTATGAAATAGCCGAATTTATCAATCTTGTAGAGTCAGGACAACAAGAATCGAAGACTAACAGTTGGGATGTCTCATTGGCAACAATGGAAATAATGGATGAAATCCGTCGACAGCTTGGAGTTGTGTTTCCTGCTGATTAATGAAAGCAGAGCGAGCATAGAATGATTGCCATGTTCGCTCTGCTTGTCCTTTAAAAGTATAGGGCCGATATTTAATCGACATTATTGTTGCAGTGTTGCAGATATTTCCAAAATGTATAGGTCTCCGTCTATGTTTACACGCGGATGTAGATATATGGCATTTTTATGGTTGTCTATTTCGATTGTTGCTTTTGAAATGTCGGAATGCGTTAATGTATACGAATTGTTTGCGTTTTTTACAATCTCGTATGTACTTGGGTTGCTGAAAAACTTATTGCCGTTGTCTTCAACAACATTTACATCAACACGGTCTTTGTCAATGCGGGTTAGCACAACTTGTATGCCCGAGTACCTCTCTACTACGTCATCTCCTAAACGTAGTTTTCCTGTGCCAACATAAATGCCTTCTATCATTGCTCCATAGTCTTTGAATGATTTTGTCGATTTGTCGACAAGGCGTTTGGTGCTTATAGATGATTCAGGGATTTCCATGGTCTTTTCTTCCTTTTGTTTATGAAGCGTTTCAACATTGTTTTCTGAAGTCGCATATTCAATGACCGGACGGGTGAATGTCAAATCATTATTGGTTTTTTGAGTCGACAAATATTTAAATTGGTAGGCATGGTCTACTTGGTCTAAACGAGATGATGCGGGCCCTCCAATTGCACACCCTACCAATCCAACGCCCAATCCAACGGCGGTTATGCCACCCATAGTGTCGGTGACGTCTTCGTCGCCATTACTATTGGCTGCTAACATGCCAATACTTCCGATAAGCGAGGTTCCTGCTCCTATTGCGGCAAGTGTATAGCCTATGCCTACAGTAATTTTGTTTCCTAAATATGTTTTCTTTTTATAATCGAGAGCAAATGGTACTATGTCGTTTGCTCCCGGCAACTTGGATTGCAAATATGCATAATAGGCATTGCTTTCTAATTCTATTTTTACTTTTCCTGAATTGTCGATTACTCCTATTTGGGTAGGTGTGCCCGGAGTATAGATTTCGGTGCCCGGAGTCCCGAATACGGTAATTTTTTGGGTCGTAGAACAAGACGCCAACATGAGGCAAACTAATGTTGACGCGATTATTTTTTGTAAGATTGTCATAGTGGTTTAATTATTGGTAATCAAAAAGTATACCTTGACGTTTACAGTCGTAAACATTACTGGTTTCTGGCAGATTGTTTGAGAAATATAACATCCACCAAGGTTCATATAATGCATCTTGCTTTGTAGTGAACACGTTTCGAAGGGCCTGATTTACAAGTCCTGAAGAAGTATGCTTGATTATTTGCGAGTTGGCATAGAAATCGGTTACGATTTTCTCAAATGAATTTCCTCCGTCCAAGGAATATGATATGCAAACGCTAAATCGGCAAAACGATTCTTTGGGAGAAAGCGATACGTAGGTTGTTTCTGCATTACCTAAACTTTTCCATCCAAGACCTTTGATTGCAAAATTTTTGGACATAGCACCTTGACTTCTTGGAGCTAAGGATATACGTGGCTGGTCGGCAAAGTAGGTGGTGTTGGCAATTGCTTGGCCGGAAGTTTCTGAGCCTCCGAGGTTTATGCCACTAAGAGCAGTGCCTAAACTGCCACCTATGCCCAACGCTCCTCCGATAGCTCCTAAATTTACTGATGCGCCTCCGGTTGATGACGACAGGTCTGTTTTTGTAGTAGTTCTTACAGTGGGGTCGTAGTAAGAAGTGGAGATTCCATCAGAGTTGACGACAAACGACATCGTCTGGTCGATAATCATGATTTCATCTGTCTTGTTGACGACAATCGCAGTTAGCTCTCCGGCATTGTTAATGTTGTACAAAACTGCGATTTTGGCGTCATCAGGGATTTTTTCTTGCTTTGGAGTTACTGTTCTTACCGACTGATAAGCAACCTTATTGGTGCTAAGCGTCCCCTTAGAACAAGATGCCGTTATCAAAGCCGACATCAAAAGCAACAGACATCTGGGATTTTTTTTGAGATGTTTGAACATAACATTTTGACCCTATAGATTCCCCGGATTAAGGTGTTTATGGTTGATATGAAAAAAGCGTGGGAATCTGTACCATTCACTCATCTTGGTCTCAGAGGCCTTCGCATTGCCTACCTATCAAGACAAGCAACCCAGTCAGCCCACGCCAAGATGTATAGATACAAAAGCATCTATTCTGCACAAAATAATGCAAAAATGGATGCTTTGAATAAAACACCTTATGGGCGCTTATGTTGCCGTTTCTCCCGATAGGTTCAAAAGTTTGCGAAGTTTCTGAGACCAGAAGAATACGTCTAATAAACGCTTTTATCTAATATGTTACGCCCACTCATCCTTCTTTAGGACTGGCGAGCTGTTGCAAAAATATATAAATTCTGAAAATTACACAACAATACTTGATTATAAAAACTGTCGTATCAATAATGGCGAAATGAGTTTTGCATCGGAAATATTGTTATCTTTGTGGTGAAGTAACAGTTAAACGAGAAAATAGTCATGGCCGGAGTACAGAAAACCAATGTGGCACGGTTGCTCGACAAGGCTAAGATCGCCTATGAATTAGTGCCTTATGATGTCGATGAAAATAATCTTGCTGCAGATCATGTGGCAGAATCTCTTGGCGAGGATATAAATCAAGTGTTTAAGACGCTTGTGCTTCATGGCGATAAATGTGGCTACTTTGTGTGTGTCGTGCCGGGAAATATGGAGGTCGACCTTAAGGTGGCTGCAAAAGTGGCGGGCGCAAAGAAGGCCGAAATGATAGCAATGAAAGAGTTGTTGCCATTGACCGGTTACATACGAGGTGGTTGCTCTCCGGTAGGTATGAAAAAGACGTTTCCTACTTATTTTCATGCGACGGCACTTGAGTTTGACCACATATATGTCAGCGCGGGAGTGCGCGGGCTTCAAATAAAAATATCCCCGAGTGACTTGATTGGTTATGTGCATGGCGCAGTGGCCGATATAGCCCATTTAATTAATGACAACAAATGAACAGCTTTGGACAGATATTCAAATTAACAACGTTTGGTGAGTCTCATGGATTAGCTATCGGTGGCGTAATAGACGGAATGCCAGCCGGAGTGAAAATTGATATGGAGCAGGTACAACACCAACTCAATCGTCGTCGCCCAGGACAATCTGATATCGTGACGGCTCGAGATGAAAAAGATCGAGTGAAAATATTAAGTGGAATGATGGATGGAGTCACGACCGGAACGCCGATTGGATTTATGGTTGAGAATGCCGACCAGCATTCAGGTGATTATGATGATATGGCTCGGGTGTTCAGACCTTCGCATGCTGATTATGCTTATATGGCTAAATATGGGATACGTGACCATCGGGGAGGTGGCCGTTCATCGGCAAGAGAAACCGTCTCGCGTGTTGTTGGTGGCGCTTTTGCACGTCAAGTCTTGGATTTGTTGGGCATCTCAGTTTATGCATACACTTCGCAAGTAGGAGATGTCTCTCTTGATCGCAATTATAAACTATATGATCCGGCGATGATTGAAACCAACGATGTGCGTTGTCCAGATGCGGCCATGGCTGAAAAAATGCAAAATTTAATAACCTCGGTAAAGGCCGATGGCGATACTATCGGCGGTGTTGTTACGGGTGTTATTACCGGTGTGCCTGCCGGATTGGGAGAGCCCGTATTTGGTAAGTTGCATGCTATGCTGGGTGCGGCCATGTTGGGAATTAATGCTGTTAAAGGTTTTGAATATGGCATGGGGTTTGATGGCGTAGGTTGCCGGGGAAGTGAGATGTTGGATGAATTTGTGTGTCATGCTGATGGCTCGATAGGAACATCGACCAATAAATCAGGGGGGATCCAAGGCGGTATCAGCAATGGCGAGGACATATATTTTCGAGTAGCGTTCAAGCCGGTTGCGACATTGTTGAATGAAGCCCACACTGTCGATGTGGATGGAAAGGAAACTGTGCTTAAGGCGCGAGGTCGTCACGATCCATGCGTGTTGCCGCGTGCGGTGCCTATAGTAGAGGCAATGGCGGCAATGGTAATGCTTGACGCTTATCTTCTCAATAAAGTTGTGCGTATCTAAATGGCTCGGTCGCTGGGTTATCGGGATTACAGCACTTATTTAGAGGAGATATTTCCTTACAAAGTGCAGAAACTTGCTATAAATGCCGGTTTTACATGTCCCAATCGCGATGGCTCTAAGGGCGTTGGGGGGTGTACGTATTGTAATAACCAGACATTTAATCCTGGATATTGTGTGCCTCATTTGTCTGTGTCGGAACAAATAGAGGAGGGAAAGGCATTCTTTAGGAAAAAATATCCCACGATGAAATATTTGGCTTATTTTCAGGCCTATACCAACAGCTATGGCGACATTGATAGGCTGATGTCGCTTTATAAAGAAGCAATAGCATGTGATGATGTGGTCGGTCTTGTTATTGGCACTCGTCCAGATTGTGTCCCGCAACAATTGCTTGAAAAATTGGCTCGGCTAGATTGTTATGTTATGATTGAGTATGGAGCAGAGTCGTCGCATGATACAACGCTCAATCTGATAAATAGGTGTCATGGGTGGGACGATACAGTAGATGCAGTCATGCGCACATCCTCTCTTGGTATTGCTACCGGTTTGCATTTGATATTGGGTTTGCCGGGCGAATCGCGTGAAATGATGGTGCAGACTGTGCAGCGCCTGTCTCAATTGCCGGTGGCTACGGTTAAATTTCATCAATTGCAATTGATAAAAGGAACTCGCATGGCGCGTGATGTGCAACAAGGGATATATGATATACCTCGATTTACAGCAGAGGAATATATTGACTTGTGTATTGATCTGTTGCAGTATCTTCGTGATGATATTGCGGTAGAGCGCTTTGCTTCGCAATCTCCGGCCGAATTGCTGTTGTGGCCTAATTGGGGGTTAAAGAACTATCAGTTTACTAATCTGCTAATTAATCGCCTTGCCCAATTGGATGTTTGTCAAGGAACATTGTATAAAAAAAAGCATTGAAAAATCAATGCTTTAATATCTGGTGCCCAGAACAGGACTCGAACCTGCACGCCTTGCAGCACTCGCACCTGAAACGAGCGCGTCTACCATTCCGCCACCTGGGCAATGCGAGTGCAAATTTAATGTTTTTATTTGACTTCGCAATGTTTTGTTCCTATAAATAAGCAATTGGAGCTTATGAAAAACATCAATAAGAAGTGCAAAAAAATATGAGACAATAAAAATACTATTATAAATACCGAGGAGAATGTCCCATTGAGCGGAACAGTCGCAATGCAAAAAGAAAAGGGATTGAAGTTTCCTTTAAGATTAATCAATTACTATTGTAAATATGTATAAACAATTAATCTTGTAGCAAAACTACTTCTATTTTGTCGCTGTCAAAAAGACAAAATTAGCTTATATCAGGAGTACAAAGTATAATACCTACTATATAGCAGATATAAAGGTTTGATAAAAAAGAAAGCACAATGCTATAATTCGTTCTATTTTGTCGAACTCAATTTTACGAAGTATATAATCAAGGCCGAATAGAATAAGCGCTAAATAAATTGCGCCGAAAATACAAGCTTCCAAAATCGTTAAAACCGGAGAAATCGTGTCCCGAATTTGTCCCGGCTTGTTTAAAAACAAAACCCAACTCATTGATGGACAATTTGTTGGGCTTCGTGGTCCCACTTGGGCTTGAACCAAGGACTCCCTGATTATGAGTCAGGTGCTCTGACCAACTGAGCTATAGGACCATGCTTCGGGTTGTTGCCTTTAGCGAGTGCAAAGATAGCGCATTTTTTGTTTCTTTGCAATAGTTGAGGTGCTTTTTTTTAGCCAAATTTTTTAGGGGGTTCTTTTGCCCTAAATAGCAGAGTCAACCAGCAAGTGCAACATTACAGAAAAACGCTGGAATAATCAACCGAAATCGGAATAATAGTGCATCTTGCACTGATA
>CAZLUB010000005.1:0-53619 GCA_964562595.1 uncultured Muribaculum sp.
CAGGATACTTTCTCTTTATCGCAATATTTCGCTTATTTCTTTGGTGTTTATTTTATAAAATCAGAGAGGTTTGGGCTAAGACTTTTTTATGAGGCGAAGGTCGATGCGGAATGTTGTGCCATTGCCGACTTCCGAGTTGGCTACATATATACGTCCATCGTGATATTGTTCGATAATACGTTTGGCAAGTGTCAGTCCCAGTCCCCATCCGCGTTTTTTAGTGGTATATCCCGGATTAAAAATGGTTTTAAAGCGTTTGCGAGGCAAGCCCTTGCCAGAATCACGCACTTCAACGTAAGCCATTTCGTTGTCAATGCCGGTCGATACATCTATTGAGCCATGTCCTTCCATAGCGTCTACGGCATTTTTGATTAAATTCTCCATCACCCATTCAAATAAGGAGTCGCTCAACGCTACCGGCAAGGGTGCGACATGGCAATTTAAAGTTAGATTGATGCGGGAGGAAATGCGAGTAGCCATGTAACCGGTAGAGCGAGCTACAACATCGTTGATGTTGATAATCTCCATTTGTGGTTTTGACCCGATTTTGCCAAATCGTGATGCGATGGTCGATAAGCGTTGTACGTCTTTGTTCATTTCGTTTACGGTCTCTTTGTCAACTCCGATGCTATTGAGCAGTTCCATCCAGGCCATGAGTGAAGAAATAGGAGTGCCCAATTGATGAGCTGTTTCTTTGGAGAGACCGACCCATACTTTGTTTTGCTCTGCTTTTTTTGTTGAGATGACAGCAAAATATACAACGAGAATGAAAACCAACATTACAATAATCTGAATATAGGGATAAAAATTCAGAATCTTTAGCAACCTACTGTCTTCGTAGTAGAGATGTTGATGATTGTCAGATGAGATGGATATGTCGATTACGTTGGGTGTGTTGCGTAGGTTGGCAAGCTTGGTATTTAGAAATTTGGTGTTTTTTTCTGAAAGGAAATATGGTTGTAGGCTGTCGATAGGGTCGGGTAGGTCGAAGTTGCGATGTTGCAATATGTTACCATTGTCGTCAGTGAGCAATACCGGAATATTGCGATTGCCTTCTATGATGCGCAACAAAAAGTCTATGTCGGTGGCTTCAACTACAGATGCATCGCTACTGCCAAGATTGACAAGGGCTTTGGTGGCATCGGCCCAAATTTCCATTCTATTACGTTCTTGTTCCGACAAATCTTTGACAAGATTATTAGAGACGTATAGAAATAATGCAACAAGAGTAATGGCAATAATAAAAAATGCCATCGTACCGTAGCGCCGAGTGTCGTATATGTTGGCCATGCTTATAGTTTAACGCGACTTAAGGTGTTATTATTGTGCTTTGTAGTCTGAGGCGATAAAGTGAGCTACAGCATTGTCGGTGTTATCGCCGATGACAAGGTCGGCTATGGCTTTGACTTCGGGAAGGGCATTGCCTACTGCTATTGCCACGTCGGCGACTTGCATCATTGGGATGTCGTTTAAATTGTCGCCAAAAACGACTATGCGGTCAGCTTTGTATTCATTGGCAAGAGCTTGTACGGCCGCTGCCTTGCTGACATTGGGCGCGAATACCTCTAAAATGCCTGTGTCTTGCCCGAAAATGTCGACATAGTTACTTACTGAGCATTTTACAGATGATTTTAAATCTTCGGCTAATGAAAATATTTTATCACGGGGGCCAATGGCAAAGTATAGGATGGTGTTGGGTATAAATGGAGCCAATCCGTCGTCGGAGTCAAGATAGAAATGCTTTAACTTGAGATGGATGCGTTGTTGTATGAACTCAAACTCTTTTTGGCTGCGATGGCCATTGTGATATACATTCATGAACCCATTACCATCAAGAACGTAGGTAAACAAGTTTATACCATGGGCACGAGCACAAGCTTTTATGTCGCGGGCTGATAAGTCGGGGATGATATGAGGATTGATATATACTAAGTTGTTCCTATCCCATAATGATGCTCCGGTCATAACTATTGCCGGTAATCGAGTGAAGGTGTCAGACAATAGGGGTTGCACTGTGGCCGGTGTGCGTGCTGTGGCTACGGTGATAAGAGCGCCATCGTGACTTAGCTGCGAAATCGTTTGGGCGGTTCTGTTGCTGACTTGACTGTTGGCATTGAGCAGAGTCCCATCCATATCGGTAACGTAGAGCGTTGCCATAGTCGCTATTGCTGTTGTCCTGAGTCAAGAATAGTGCGCAATTCGGCTTCTGTCGCTGTAAGGCGAGAGCGGCATTCGGTCAACAACTCGGTGGCACGACGAGTGTATGTCGCTAATAAATCGATGTCGAGAGCATCTGATTGCATTTGTCGCAGGATGTTTTCAAGTTCGCTGACAGCTTGTGTGTAGCTAAGGTCTTTGACCGGTTGAAACGAAGGTGTTTGTACCATTATATTTGTTTGTTTTTGGATATTTTTAAAGTAGAAGATGTCACCACTCCATTGGCAAGCGTAGTCGTTATTACCGCGCCGTCGGTGATTTCTTCTACCGATGTCACGGCATGGCCATTGTAGCGAGTAATTGAATATCCTCGGCGCAGGGTCGCTTGTGGCGACAGGGCTTCGAGCAATTGTTTCATGGTTTCAAGATTAGCGAATCTGCGTTCCAATACGTTTTGCGACATTAGCAGTATGCTCTGTTGGAGTGTGTCGAGACGAGATAGTTGTGAGGCTAGACGTTGGCTCGTGTGTGCATGCAAGATAGTGGCCAATCGGTCTATACGAGCAGTCGATCGGTCTATGCATGCTTGTGGGGTGACGTTCATTAGACTATCCAATTGCCCTAATTGTACTCTACACCCTGATAATCTCTCGCGTACGGTATGCACAATTGTAGTTCCTATTTCTGACAATTGATTTAATGCCTGCGTACCTTGTTCTATCAGCCATTCTGCGGCGGCTGTGGGTGTCTTTACTCTTATGCCGGCTACATAGTCGAGGATGGTTACATCACGTTCGTGTCCGATGCCTACAATCACCGGTAGTGGAAATTGAGCCACGCAAGCCGCAAGTTCATAATTCTCAAATCCAAGTAAGTCACTTGTGGCTCCGCCGCCTCTGATAATCACAACGACGTCCCATAGGCTTTGCTCCGATTCAACAGCTCCGAGAGCGTCCATGACGCTTGTCGCCACACGTTCTCCTTGCATTATGGCCGGAAATAGTTTTGTGTGAAACTTGAGACGTTGGGTGTTGTTGCGTAGTTGATTCATGAAATCCTCATATCCGGCCGCTTCTGATGATGATATGACGGCAATGCGCATTGGGGGAGAGTCTATGCAAATGCTTCGATTCATATCATAGATACCTTCGGCTTTAAGGCGGGATATCATTTCATTGCGGCGGCGTATGAGATCCCCCATTGTGTATTCGGGGTTTACGGCAGTGATTACAAGCGATAGACCGTAGACGGGGTGCATGCTGACAGATGCTTTTACCATGACTTTAAGCCCGCTTTGAAAGTCTTGACCTGTTGTTAAGTAAAAATCGGTGCGTATTTTCACAAAAACATTAGCCCAAATTGCCGCTCTTGCTTTGGCGATAGTATTTCCCGTTGCCTGATCTTTTTGCAGCAATTCCATGTAACAATGGCCACCTCGTATCGACACATCGCTTAGTTCGGCCATGACCCACACATTGCGAGTGGACTCTACCGACAGTAAATTGGCTATGTGGTTGTTGAGTTGTTGTAGAGTGATGGCATTACTACTCATTGTGTGCTTATTTTGATGGCTTCATTTTCTTTCCATCCCAAGTATATGTCAGTGAAGGATGAAAAAGTTGCGAGAAGTTATTATAGTCTTCCTTGTCGAGGGTTTCTAAAATGTTGTTTTTGATAACCAATTTTTGGGCATCTTGGTTGTAGACACAACCTGTTGCCATAAATTTAACTTTGTTGGCTACGTGTTCTTTTTGTTTGCGTCCATCTTTTGTAAGCCAATCGTTCAAAACAGGGGGCGAAAACAATGTTTCGTCAATTGGTGTCCATTGCCGAGTGTAAAATTTTACAACACTATCATGTGCAGGCATGGCTATAGTCTCAATTATCATGATGACCGAGTCGGTCTTCATTGGCAAAATTACCATTTGTAATGATGAAGCTTCTGATAACGATACGGTAATGGACTCATCTGAAAGGGCTGTTATTTTTGATTTGCCGTTGAGGAGATTGGTTGATGCGGTAGTCGAACCACTATTAAAATAGTCGACCATGTCAAGACGCGTAGAGCGTTGCAATAAAGGAATGATGCTTGCCGGTGCATTGGTAAAGGCGTTTGTCGCCGTAAATTGAGCCACAGCGCAATGTGCAATAGCCATCATAAGAAGCATCAATATGTTGCGGTAGGCTTTCATATAAAATCAGTTTATCGTTGCAAATATACAAACAAACGAGCGAGAAACATCAAGCTTGCTTGAATGTTTTTCTAATCGAGTGTAGAAAATATTCAAGGTTTACCTCTAATATAGCAAATTTCTCATACACCATCAGCGTGGCCGGTATGGTCGTGTAGTGAACGGTTCGTCAAGAGTTGATGCGACATAAAGTCCCATGGCACGAGTCATGAGGATGTCGTCGTGACGTCCTTGCTTGGCGGCATAGCTTCCGTTGGGACGTTGTTCGTATACCGACATTTCATCACATGCAAGAATGTCCGACTCAACATACGACGCATCGCGCACTGAGGCAATAAGATGTGATATGATGGCTGATTTTGTGGCGCGGTTGGTATGAAATCCCAGACGCAGAGTCGGTTGTTGCGTTACGGAGTCAAACGTATGTCGGCAATAGAGATTGGGGTATACGTCATTGAGTTCGGCAAGAATGTATAGCCCTTGTTCTCCTATTGGCGATTGAGTGTCGAGAGTGTTGCTCTCGATGACAAGTAAAGCTTCATGATACCACATGGACAGCGAGGCTGCTTTCCATGCCAGTATGTCATGGTCGATGTGGCCGCGCCATTGAGCGGCTATTACCGGGCGGTGGTCATGACCGCCAATGCGGTCTATGACAGCAATAACGGAATAATCACTATCGGCGCAACGCCCCCCGATGTCTACAGCTACTACATAGCGATGTAGCCACATCGGACGTGGTGGGGCCGGCATGTGCCATATTTTAAGGCCTCCTTTAGGATCGGCAGACAAGTGCAGTGATTGCAATGCGCCTTCTCTTTTAGAAGATGCAGCCGATAGTTCGCCGACAAAAACAGGGTCGGAGCATGACTCTCTCAATCGATTGACAAACGAACTGTCAAACACGTTGTTGCCCGAGTTTGTGAATGCTTCTACATCATTGGACGGATACTCGGCTTGCATGGCGGTAAGAGATGCATATTCACGTCTTTTGTTGTGGTACCATTGTATTTGTTCAAGTGTGCAACCTTGATTCCAAAGCTCAATCTCGTAGTTGTCGAGCGACTGCCACAATGTTTTGTAGTCATCGACCGGCTCACGATAGATTTCGATTTCATGCCATGGGACAAATACCGCTTCTTTGTCGCTTTCTCCGCGACATGAACGCAGCCACTCTGAGTGAAAATAGTTGCCTACGCCATTGGCGGTGCTTTCTATCACTACCAATGATAGCGGTACGCGTGCAATGCTTCCGCATATGGCTCGGATGAGGCTTTCGGGATTGCGCATCAACGAGTCGCTCCAAAATGCGCATTCGCTCAAGTGAGCCATGGCGATGTCGTTACCTCTGATGGCTTCTTGATTCTCGCTCGACCCGACGGTTACACGACAGTCGCGGCCGGTGATTTCGCGCGTGTTGGATGATCTTTCAAAGGGTTTGAATTTGGGTGGGCAATTCTCAACCCAATAGTTTTCGGGGTAAGAGTCAAGCATCTTGGTGTACATGCCGCGTATGGCGGCAGCAGTGTCTTTGACGTGGGCGCAGATGAGGGAATGCCAGTTGCGTCGCAACAAGCATTGTATCCAGGCCATATACATGAGAATCAATGTTGACCCGCCCCATTGACGAGCTTTGAGTAAAATGAGGCGTAGAGGCTTTTGGGCCAATCGCTGGCTTTCGAGTACGGCCAATACTCGGCGTTGTGGGCGGTTGAGTGAAAATGGGATGTTTTTCCCGGAGAGTTTGTCGCGTATTTTTACGCAAGTGCGAGCCCAATATTCAAAGTCGTGGCGTTGGCGGAGTTGCGCCCATGCATCGCAGTCGTTACCGACAAGAAGAAAGTCGGGATCGTCAACCATTGTCTGTGGCACGTGTTCATTGCCATGGGCAAATGGAGATTTTACCAATATGCGTTCTCCATGACAGCCGATACCCAAAATGGGATCATAAGGAGTGTCGGTCAAGGCATTGCGACGTGCATTTTCTTGTAGTATTGATGATAGCATGAGGGTTATGAAATTGTTATGTGGTGAAGAGCGAGATTGTTGGACGATGTTGCATCAATTGAAAAAGTGATGTAATAGCATGGTGAAGCTATGACTCGGAAACGTATCGGAGCCCACACCGGTCCATCTATATGCAATGTCGTTATAATATGAGGGTGTTTTGAGCCGTTGTCTGCTCCGATTGTGAAATTTGCTGAAATATTTGATGCCGACATTCCTATCGCAATGTGGGTTATTGTGGCAGGTGATGATTTTTGCATTGGAGCGCGGAGCGACCATGCGAGGGAAATGCTATCGGATGGAAGTTCTGAATTTGCGTTGAAAGTGGCTTCTGTAGTGGAGTAATATAGTCGTCCTCCGCTCGAAATCATTGTGATTGCCGGGTCAATATCGCGGTGATAGCGGCGTGATGATGTCAAGTCGATTATGCCAACCACCCCGTCGGATATGCACCACAACTCATTAAATGCCGAACATCATGACAATTGCGATATTGAGCAATTATGAGCAATCGTTTTGGCACGAGCTCCGGTGATTTTTATGAGATCGCCCGATGCAACAGCAAAAACCTCATCGTTGGTCGATGTAACTGCTCTGTTGTCAATCACTTGGCGACTGTCGAGTAGCCGGCTCGATGTGATTCTTGATTTTGAATCGATGTCTATGGTGTATATTCCTGTTGCGGTAAAGGCATAGATGCGCGAACGTGAGAAATTCCATCCCGACGATGTTCGCGACGCCGGTGTGATGGCGTTTATCCCACCTTGTGACACTTGTTTTGCACTTATAAGAGACAGAGCATCGCCCACGTTGCTTACGGCTATGGTGCCATTGCGTCGTGGAGGAGCAGATTGGGTGGGTATGGTGGAATATTCGCCTGAAATCTCCGGAAGTGAAATTGGCGTAAAGTCATCTGTCACGAAACAAGAAAAACGTCCGCATGGAGTAGGCGATAAGGCAAAAGTTTGTTGCTTAAATGTGCCATTGTGATAGAGAGATATAGTCATTAATCGTGCACGAGGATGAGGATAGACCAGCATGGGCGATAGCTGCAGTGGTGCGTAGTTGTCGTCTTCACCATTCCACGTTATGATTTCTCGTTCTCCTGTTGCCTCTTCCGCATCTATTTCTACCGATATCGATGCTTTCCATGCCGATGCTCCTGTGGCTGACGTCAGTTGTGTGATAGATATGGGCTTTGCTCTTATGGGCACAGGGTCACCCCATGCTACAATATCCCCTGCTACGGAAGCTGAGTGAGCATAAAAACTATGAGGATGCGATAACTCATCGAGGTCGTTGTTGCGTTTGGATTGTTTTGTGGTCAATAAATTATAGAGCTTTATGTCAGAAACATCGGTTTCAACCGGTTGAAGGTTTTGAAGCAGGTGAGGAGTTCCCGAAGACAAGTCGTTGGCAAATGATTGTATTGCCAATCGTGCCACAGGCATGGCTAAAAAGTCAATTTTGTCAAGCAGATATTGCAATAACAAGTGTGCATCGTGACGAGATGGTATGCTGATGAGCAAAGTGCCTTGCGTCGCCGATGATTCGACAAGGCGGACTTCGATATCGCTGTCAAGGTCAAGATATCGAGGAAGATGGCACGCTTGTATTTCTATGGATACCGCATCTTCAGGTGATTGAGAAGCACTAAAATGTGAGCGTAAGCCTAAGCGAAATGCATTGACTGCAACTTCTATACCCGCCATGTCGCAATAGGTCGATGACTGGACGGATACCGTGGTTGAAAGATCGTCCATGCGTTGTAGGCCTGATGAATGAGCCACGACAACAGGTGTGGATACGTATAGCTGGCGTTCTCGGCTGTCGAGAATGCGATAACGGGCTATTACCGGCCGGGTGTAGTAGCCTTGGTGTTGTGCCGACTTGCAAACCGATTGATAGGCAGTGCCGACATCGGAGGTCAATGTGGCAATGTCTTCGTTTGTCAACCGGCCACTCCATCGGGTGTATCCGCCGGTGAGTGTGCGGGAAGGTGTGGTGGTTGAAAATTGTCGTTGTTCGTAGGCTATCAAAGATAAAGCGTCAAAGTCAGACGCCTGTTTTAACTTGCTCCAAGAGGCTGTGTCGTTGTCCCATAGTGTAGTCCAAGGCCCTTGCGAGGTCATGATGATGACTTTGTCCGACTCTGTTGCTATTGAGCATAGAGGTTGCTCATTTATGTTGCCAATAATTGTTATGTTGCCATGACAATACACTGAAATCTCACCGTCGCTGTGGTGAAACAATGACATTTCTCCATCGCTGTGGTGGAACGTGAAAAACAGCGATGCTCCGGTGGCGGCGATTTTAATCGGCATTCCAACCGGTCGCAGATCTCCATCAGTCCCACGCAAATTCACAGCTGTGATGGATGAGTCGTTGATTTTTGGCAACTTGAAGTTGTACGTAGCAAGAGTGTGTTGTGATGTTTTCATGGAAAGCAAAAGTGGATGTTAGTCTGTTGTGCAAAATTAATTGCTGACAAACATCGGTAATAACCATTCTGTCGCAAGTCCGTAGTCCTTGTGATGGTCTGTGTAAAGGTTATGAATTCACTAAAAAAGGTGAGACTATCGGTGCATCAGGTCGCGAAAGAGATCTAAGGCTGTTTTGATTTGTTCCTCTGAGGCTGTGCAGTCGATACAGATACGTCCAATGCCTTCAAGCAAAGTGAAATTGATGTCGGATGATGTGTTTTTCTTGTCATGGTGCATCAACTCAATTAGTGAAGTGTAGTCGTCACATGTGATGTCGGGTGCATCGTATGTGCGATATACATAGTCGGCCATACGATAAAGGTCAGACGACGGAAACCCTTTAAGCATGTGGCTTAGGACAAGCTCTGCTACGCATCCCCAGGCTACGGCATAACCGTGAGGTATGGGATTGTTGCGTATTATAGCAAGGCTTTCAAGTGCATGCCCTATAGTGTGACCAAGATTGAGTGCGCGACGCAGACCTCTTTCTGTCGGGTCTGTCTCCACGATGTGTCGTTTCACCATTACCGACTCTTTTAGCAATTCTAATAGGAAATCTTGGTCGGACTGCATGATGTCATGAGTTATCAGGCGGTTAAATGTCTCAGCATTGTCGATGAGGCCATGTTTGAGCATCTCGGCATAGCCTGAGCGTATTTCTTCAACGGGCAATGTGTCAAAAAATATTGTGGATATGACGACAGCATCAGATTCACGGAATGCTCCTATCTCATTTTTAAAGCCGTTAAAATTAATGCCTGTTTTACCTCCGACTGCGGCATCTACAGCCGAAAGCAGTGTGGTGGGAACATTGATAAATCTCATGCCTCGCTTGAATGTTGCAGCGGCAAAACCTCCAATGTCGGTTATAACACCACCTCCGACGTTGATTAGTATCGAGTGTCGAGTGGCTCCATTGTCACAAAGCGCTTTCCAAATAATGGTGAGCGACTCAATATTCTTGTGAATGTCACCAGCCGGTATGGTTATTACTCGGGCTTTAGACAATGTAGAGCTTTTCGAGGCAAGGCGTGGTAATACAATCCGAGCAGTGTTTTCGTCAGTGAGTACGAAAGTCAGTGGGTTGCCGGCCTCTGCAACTATGTTGTCGATGGCTTGAGCTACGTTGTTGGTGAATATTAATGCTTGATGATTGTTCATGTCTTTAAACTTCATTGGGTGGAAAGTTGGTCGAGCAAGTCGGGGAGTGCTTCGGCAAGACTCGGCATTGAATCAAATACGATGTCGGCTCCGGCATCCTTCAATGTTTGTGGTGAGATGGGGCCTGTAGTCACTCCTATGGTGAATGCTCCCGAATCGGTAGCCGAGCGTATGCCGAGTGGAGCATTGTCGATGGCTAAAGATTGTGTAGGCTGTACACCGACGAGCGACATGGCTTTGAGATATGGCTCGGGATGTGGCTTCCCATGAACTACATCGCGAGATGTAATGCGCCGCTCGGGAGCAAAGGCATCGGGAAAATCGTTGGATAGGCGGTTGATAAGAGAAACTTGTCCTGAGCCGGTGACGAGGACAGGTGTAATGCCTCGGCTCATTAGGATAGATACCATTGATTGAGCTCCCGGCATAACATCGACCGGTGGCATTAATCGAAACAATTGAGCTTTGCGTTCATACATGCTTAATTTTTCTTCATCGGTGGCCTCGCGTCCAAGCTCTCTCTTGATAATCAAGTCGATTGTAGATGCACCGGTGCGTCCTTCATATAGATAAAACTCTTCCGATGTGACGTTTATACCATTTTCGGTCATCATCTGATACCATGCCTCACAGTGCCCTCGCATGGAATCGTAGAGAGTCCCGTCCATGTCAATAAGCGCGGCAAGAGGAGTTATGCGATCTATCCTATGTCGCAATGTGTAGCGTAAAATTGCTTGCCTCGTGTCAGTCATCAATAAAAATGCTGTAATACTATGCGAAGATAGTAATTTCCTATAAAAAGTCAAAACCCGGCGATACTCACGTACGGCCGGGTTTAATTTAAATTTCAATTACACTACTTTATCTAATTGCTACTTTATATGTGAATGTGTTATCCATTCCACTGACTTTAACGAGTACGACTTTGTCAGTGCCATTCACAGGAATGATGGCATTGTCGTAACCGTTTACTTCAACAGCTGCGATGAGTCGTCCGCTAAGGTCATATACTTCGATTGTGTTTACATATACATTGCCGTTGATGACGCTGACACTGTTTCCTACAGACGTCACTGTAATGTCATCAGCTGTTGCAAGGCTGATGCTTGACACAACAGGAGTCTCAAAGTTTCCTTGTGCCGACCATGCTGTAATGCGGTCAGCCGTACAATTGGCGCGAACACTCCACAAGAATGAGGTTGAATGGTTCAATCCGTTAAGAGTTGTGGTTGTCTCAACAAGGTCATTTACGTAAGCATATGATGTAGAGGTGCTTTCGCGATAGCGCACTTCCCATGAAGTTTGTTCGTCGTTTCCTTCCCAAGTAAGCACAACAGAGCCATCAGTGAGGAAATTATCGAGGTTGGCTTGCAAGTTGGTAGGTTTGGCGCATTCCGGCCATGCTGCAGTGGTGAAAGTCTTCACTTCCGACCAATTGGAATAATCATTTTCACCCGCAATGCCACGTACTTTTACTTGATATTCGGTTTCTGCGACAAGGTCGGTAAGTTGAAGAGTGTTGGCTGTTTCGGCTTCGCCTTCTACTATTTGGGTGGTAAATTCTTCACCAACTTTACCGTAGGCAACTTCATAGTTGGTCTGCTGTCCGATCCATTTTACAGTTGCTGAAATGTGAGTAATGTTGTTTACAAGCACTTCGGGGGTTGCAGGGATTTCACGGCCATCGATAGTGAGGTTCTTTACAACAAGTGTACCGGGTTGTTTAAAGTAGTCATAAGCGTAAGATTTCCAATAAACGCGGAGATATACTATCTGTCCTTCATATTTGCTTAAGTCTCCTTCCAATTTAGAGAATTGTGCCAATTCGGCTACTTCAGGACGGTTGGTCGAATCGTAAGCCGCAAGGTCTTCATAATTAGTGCCGTCGGTGCTTATTTGTATAGCAACTTTGTCACCTTCAGCCCAATCAACATAAGGCAATTTGAGAAAGCGTGTTGAATTAATATACCAAGAATATTCGTAGCTTACGGTTGCGGCTCGTTTGTCGATTAGAATGCCGGGAAGGTTGGCAATAAATTCTGCTCCATCAGTTGCGTTGCCTGCTCCGGAACTTCCAAACATTTTTAAAAACCAGCCTTCGGTTGATGTATTAGAATCCCCATTTTCAACTTGGACATACCCCTTAGTAGGCTCTGAGTCGGTCCAACCCGGAGGAAGACCGGTGCCGGAGTTACGGCTCTTTCCTGTGCTGAAGTCTGCAGTATATGGAAGCATGCTTATGGTAGCAATGTCTTCACTTACAGATTCTGTAGAGTAGCCGGATGTGGTATCATGACAGAATGCTACAAAGTGGTATCCTGTAGAGTGGTTTAATCCTGTTACGGTATAGTTTTCTACCGAAGGCCCGTAGTAAGCGACCTTGCCGGTATAATCTACGCCCTCAAAAGTATAAGTGAGTTCATCACCTGCGTTATATTCTCCCGAAAGATCTCCAATGGCGGCATAGTCACCAAACGAACTACGAATTAATTGAGTCGAATAAGCTACCAAAATGTTATTGCCGGCAGCGTTGGAAGTAGCTGAAAGCGTTACACTGTCATATGTCGGGTCGCTTATTGTTAAAACCGTCGGTGCTGCAGGATGAGTGTAGATAGAGCTTGTCAGTGGTGATGTTGTGTTGTATACAGGCCCGTTAAAGCCATAGGCATTCACTGCATAAATGTTGAATGTGTAGGCTGTGGAAGTGGTGCCGTCATATAATGTTGAGTTAGTCTGGGTGGTGTAAGCCAAAACCGTTGAATTGCCAATTTGGTCGCCTGCGGCATAGGTGGTGCCATTGACCGGAGTTGCATCGGCAGCGTCTGCTGTAGTGTATGTAATGAGATACATGTCGGCATCTGTGGCTGTGAAAGCGATTGAGATGTCGGTGCTGGATGATTTTAAGATGAGGTCGGTGGGCTGTGAGGTTGGAGTTGTGCAATCAGTCGGATATGTAAATGAAACGGTTGTCCCATCAGCAAAATTGCTATCTACGGCAAAATCATCAGTGCCTGAGTATGAATATTCATATCCTTCATCTGTGTCTCCATAAATTGTTTTTATAACACCTCCCTGTTTTACGCCACAACGTGCGTAGAGTGTACGTGTCAAAGTCGTACAATTGTTAAATACAATATCAAAATTGTTGTTGGCTTCGTACAATCTTATTTGCATATCTCTCTTGTGAGGTGTGAAGTTGAATAACGATTGACACCATGCCCAATTTTTGTATTGCACGATGAGTGCGCGATTTGGTGCGTCTCCTATAACGGTGTAGCTTATTTTAGTGTCGTCAGCGGCAATAACTCCAACTTTTGCCAAACATGCAATAAAGTTGTCGTTGCCGGAGCGTGTAAATAAATATTGCCCATCGTCAGGTTTTGTGGTAATAGTACCGTTCCCAAAGTAAATGACTCCGTCTGTCCCGACAGCAAAATGAGTATAGTCAACCCCGGCAAGTTTAAATGTAAAGCCGATTTCATATCCTTGCTCGGTAAATGTGTCGACGGTTTCTCCTCCCTCTTCGTAAGTGCCATATATTCCAGTGCTATATATCACTTTTTTTGTCATATTGTTGACTTCTTCTCCGTCTTGGTCAACTGTTGTGATAACATTGTCGTTGGTGCCGACCAATATTGTTGTCCCGTCGATTTCAGAGTAAGTACCTTGGCCGACGTTGATGCCGTAGCCATAAACGGCTTGTGCATTCGCTGCCACTGACCATGCAATGGCGATAACAAATAATGATAACTTTTTCATGAGATTTGTTATTTAATAGTTAGTTTAATCGTTTCGTTATAAGAGCCACATTTGATTTGTGCAATGTATAGTCCCGACGGAACATTATCCCATTCGATGATATTTTTGCCGGAGTTTAGCGTGCCGGTATAGGCTGTATCCACAATTTTACCCGATAGGTCATATATTGTAATTGTGGCATTGCCGCTATTGGCGAGTGTGATGCAGAAACTTCCGTTGTCATATGCTATTGCATTGGCTGTGTCGTCGGAAGTGACATCGTTGATGCCGGTGGTATGCTCTGACCCGAATGTGCGGTCAAAGTTGACGCGTTGGATGCACAAGTAATCGGGGTTGACCCCGGCTCCAAGTATACCACCGTCTTCCCAATGTGTGATCCAATATTTCTCGGTGAGATTGACCCCGGTACACAATGATGACCTCTCTCTAATAGCTGGGGTGAAACAAAATGGCTCTTCCCATTTCATTTCTCCGGTCTTGCTATCGATGAGTTGGCTGAATGTGGTTACATCACCAAAGCCATCTCTTTGTTCCATCCAGAATGCGGCAAATGTGTCATCTTCTCCGGGCTGAAGTGACATATATCCATAAGTGGTGTAAAGTAGCTCGGTCAAAGGTTGTCCTTCATCACCAAATAATAATTCTCCGATTTTGCTGACACGTTGTACCACGGGATATTCCCAACCTTGACTACGGTCTGTAGATCTCCATATTGCTAAAAATCCATCATTGTCGGGGTCGGGCATGACTTTGATTTGCCAACCTTGCATATCTGCCCAACTGAGTCTGACATCGCCATTGTCCGATGCTGCAGAGAATCCAAGTGTGCCATCTCCCTTGACGTATGACATGTAGGGAAGCTCGCTGTTGTCGGAGTCTCGGTCGTCATTCCAACCAAGTAAAACGCCTCCATCTCCTGACGGGACTACACATAGCTTTGTCCACATAGGAATGCTGCCCCAGCCACCTCGATAGATGCGTGTGTCTGATTCCCATACTTGCGTACCGTCAAAATCGAGTTTGCGGGCATAGAGGTCGCTCGAAGCTCCGCGTCCGTATACAAGAATGACTTGATTGCTGCCGGCGTTTACGACATAGGGGTACCAATAAGGGGTGGTGGCACTATAGAGCGATACTTCGTCGATGTCCCATTGAGGAACACCTTCTGCTGATACACGTTGTAGATCAACGCGCATCAAGCCATTAACGTCGCGCATCCATGCAAACACTACGCTGTTGTCGTCAAGAGCCGTCAATGACATGGCCGCTGACACGTCCGACGCGATGCCACCATCAAGCGACACTCCATCTTCGTCCCACAACATTTCACCTTGTGGTGATATTTTGTAGGCTGTGTAGCTCAGTGCGTTTCCATCGGGAGAATTGCGACAATCGTGAACAGCGATGATAAAGTTGCCATCGTTGTCAAATGCTGTATATTTATTTACAACACACCATGAGCGTGCCGGATAGTTTGATACCAACAACCCTAATTCGTCGCCAAATAGCTTGTTGCCATCTTTATCTATGGCTTGAACACGATATTCATACACGACGTTGGCGGTGTCGTATTCATTCTCTGCGTTTATGAGATTGGGATGATAATACATAAACCAAGCGGTGCCATCTGGTGCAATGTTGAGTTCGGTGGCGTAGTAGGAAGTCCCCCCCGGTACTATAAGGTTGTTGGCTTCAGGGTCGGGATTCCATTGCGCATTTGCGAAAGAGAAGCATAGCGCACAAAGAGATAAAAGTAGCTCCTTTTTCATACTATTATTATTTTACGATTATTTTTTGTGTTTTTGTCTCGGTGGTAGATGATGCTTTAACTACATAAATGCCGGGGACAAAGTGGTCGGTAGGCAGTTGGGAGATGCTTGTCGCTGTGTAGGCGCAACGACCGGTTATGTCGTAGATACCTACAATGCATTCGTTTGACGATGTCACGCTGATGACTCCGTTGCAGTAATTGATCGCTATACCTTGGGGGGCGACTATGTCGTCGATGCCGGACTCTTTTGTCGCTTTTACAAATAGTCTCCATCCGTGGTTGGATATGTCGAGATTTTGAGCTAATAGGTTGTTGTCGGCATCATAAAGCTTGAAGTTGCCTCGTGGTGAGAGTACCCCGTTGCCCCATGCATCGGTGATTTCAAAACAATATACTTTGCCGGTTTCAAATGTGACAAGCTCTTCATAAACGGCTTGAACACCATCATCATAAGGCCCAAATGTGCGAACTATATTGCCATGATCGTCTTTGATGGTGAATGTGTTGTCGCTGAAATAGTTGTCGGTCTTAAATTTTACGACCGCAGTAGTCGGCACTTCTGTGATTTCTCCGAAAGAGCCTTTCAATGTGTTGCCCGAATATTCCTCTCCGTTGAGTTCTTTCAGAACAATGGAATATGTGTTGTCGCTGGTTTGTGTCGTCTGCCAGTCTACATCTATCGATATGGCTTGTTGAGTCATAGCCGGGACATTTCCGCTCCAGTCAACATTTGTGCTGACCCCGTTGAATGTCACTTGGAACGTTGCGCTTGTTATTGGTTGTGAACTTTTGTTGTTGAGGTACATTTCAAGAAATCCATAGCCATAGTTTTTGCTGATAGGAATTTTGTATGCTGAGATTTCGGCTGCAAGTGGCAGGTCGAATTGTTCAGGATTGGCGCGTCCTGATGTTACGTTTAATACTTCTCCTCCTTCTCCTGTGGTTACAAATGCTATGGCCTCAATCTGCGCCGGAACAACTTCCGCCGAGCCTATGGTTTCTGGCAACGTTACTGTGTAGGTCTTTTCAAAATAGCTGCCTTTGACGGTTTCGTTTATGGGGTCTCCCCATATCGGCGTGACATAGTCGCGGAGCATGTGTTGGTGCATGTATTCATCGCTTACGCCACTTCCGGCTTGATAGCCTTGAATGTTGTTTTGTACGAGCGCTACGCACAGGTTGTTGCTTTCAACTGTGGAACTTTCGGTGTAATATCCGGCAACGGTTATTGTGTATTCGCTTCTAAACTCGTTATATTGGCACTCTACTGCAAGATTGACAATGGCTGTCTCAAGGCAAATCTCTCGTGCGCTTTGTGTCCAATAGCTACGGCTTATAATAGGAGTGCTGCCTGAAAATGTTCGTCTATTGACCATGCCTGAAGGATAACTTGTGACGCCGTAGTAATCATTTATCGTTGTGCCCTCTTCTATAATAAAGTTGGGCTGGCCAACTGATGGCTCGGCGTAGTGTCCGGCATGTATTGCTATAGTGTATACGTTTTCGGGTTGTGCAAGTTGCAATTTTGCCGCTATGGCATGTCCGTCGGGGCAATTGCCACAATTTATCCCGGTGAATTCTTCAATTAGAGCCTTCTTGTTTTGTGGCTCTGTGCTTACGTTGATGGCCCAAACCGAGCCAAATGTAATGGATAAAGTAGTAAATGCAAGTAAAAATCTTCTCATATGTGATTTTGATGAAATTTTTGTTATGTCAATAAATCTTTGCAAATATAAAATCATGAACAAAATAATTGAGATAAAATGCCCCTTGTTTGACTACTTGAATTTTGAGTAATGCCTGCAAAAAGGTACGGCATTTTCTGTAATATTTTGGTTTGTATAGCTTTACTTAACCGATGCTTGTGCTATTTGTTAATATTCAGAGTAATATTTTGTAAATAAAAAATGATTTTAAACTAATAAATTGCATTATTGTTTGCTTAATTGCTTAAAAATAGTTTTTTAGAATTTGCATAAAACAACCCCCCCCATGGGCTATTTTATAATGAATTTTGCAATGGATTCTTGCCCGTTGCTCAGCATTCGACCAAGGTAGATTCCGGGAGATAACTCAGGGCAGTTGATTATGTTTGTTCCTGTAGTTGCGTTAAATCGGATTGACTTTATGACAATGCCCGACATGTTGATTATGTCGATTGAAACAGGTGTGTCGTTTCTTGCTGAAATGATTAATTTGCCGGAGTTGTATGTTAGCATGGCCTTTGCAGGCTGTGTTAAATTATAATCGATGCCGGAAGTGTGCTCTGAGCCATAGGTGAGGTCAAAATTTATACGTTTAAATCTGTAGCTGTATTCATCTCCATTCTTTATACCGTCATCACGCCATGATGCAATCCAGAAACCTTCATCAAGGCATACGGTAGGGACGAGGTAGGAGCGTCGGCGTTGTCCGGGCGTGAACATTAATGATTTGTCTGTTATTGGATTGCCGGTGTTCCCATTGAGTAGTGTGCAATGCGTTGTGATGTCGTAATATGATTTATTGAGCATGTAAAATGCCGCAAGGTTGCCATCTTGATCGGGTTGCAGGGAGCAATAGCCATAGCTTAAATCGCTTAGTGGGGCAACGGCAACAGCGTTTTCGTCCCATTGAAGTTCTCCGTTGGGAGATATTCGTTGAACAGCGGGATAGTTCCAGTATTGAGAGCCATCGGTCTTTAGCCATATTGCGTAATATCCGTTGCCGTCGGGCGATGGCATCGCTTTTACTTGATAGCCTTGCCATCCGTCTTCCCAGTCGAGCCTCACATCGCCGGTTTCGGATGCTGCTGAAAATCCAAGTGTGCCATCTCCTTTTATGTATGATAGATAAGGACGCTCATATCCTTCATAGGTGCGGTCGTCGTGCCAGCAGACAAGTGCGCCTCCGTCGCCCGATGATGTCACGTTGACTTTGGTCCATAGCGGAGACGTGCTCCATCCTCCGCGGTATATCCTTAGGTCTTTTTCCCATACTTGTGTGCCGTCAAAGTCTAGTTTGCGAGCGTAGAGGTCTGATGAGGCTCCTTTGGCAAAAACGAGGATCATTTGGTTGCTTCCTGAGTTGACTAAGTATGGGTAGGTGTAGGGAACGGCTTCCTCCGATAAGGCTACATCGTCGATGTTCCATTGTGCTTTACCATCGGCTGACACCCTTTGCAGGTCGATTCGTGGCAAGTCGCCATCATAGCGCATCCAAGCAAATACGACGCTTTTGTCGTCAAGTTGTGTTATTGTCATTGCTCCGGTAAGGTCTGACGGAATATCTCCATTTAGGGATACTCCTTCTTCATCCCATAGCATTGTGCCCTCAGGCGATATTTTATAAGCAGTGTAACTCATATACTCTGCATCTTCTGTTGAATTGCGTGCATCGTGAACTGCGACAATGAGATTGCCTTCGCAGTCAAGCAGTGTGTGTTGATTAATGACTGTGTATGGACTTCGGTAGGCTGATATGAGCAATCCGAGTGGATCGCTGAGTTTAGCGCATCCGTATTTATCGAAAATTTTCACTCTGTATTCTGTTATGTATGAACCGATTGGACGCTGAAAGAACATCCAAGTCGTGCCATCATGTGATGTTAGTAGCTCGTTTTCGTAAATTGATGTTTCGGCGGGAATGAGGAAATTATCTTCCGCTGGATCAACTGACCATTGTGCGTTGGCTGAAAAAATGCATGCAACAAGAAGTGATAAAGTAATAAAATTTTTCATATGTAACAGAATTTAAATTTGTGTAAATATATAATTAACCGATTTAAGACGGGACTAAATTTCCCCTTGTTTAACTACTTGGAATAAATTATAAGATAATCAAAAGATACGGCAATTTTTGTAATTATCTAATTGTCAGTAGTGTATATGACCAATTTTGCTTGTAAATAGGTACTCTGTAAGTAGCAATTGGTAAATAATTGAGGTGAAATAATAAGAAAATGACAAATTATATTTACTTTTGTATAGCAAAAGATAATTCTAAGAGGAATAAATATGTCGTTAATTCGAGCTACAATTATATATATAATAGCGTTTTTTTCTCCGGTATTTTGTTGTGCGTTAAGTAATAAACTCAATCGTGAGTTGCTTGACAAGGTTGAGGTGTTTATACTGAAGGAAGATAATGGGAATGAGGATGTTAATTCGTTACTTAAATTGAAAAAAAACAATCAAATTCAAACGGTCGAGCTGTATCATTTGTTGCAAAGGTATGGGACCGGACTATTTTATTCAGGGCAGCAGGCTCGTGCTGTTGAATATTACAGATTATTGCTCAATTATATGTCGGATGCTCCGGCGAGGGATAAGGAAGATACTGCATTTTTGCTTAATGCTTATGTGTGTCTTGGCGCTTCTTTGGAAGAATTAGGCATGCGCAATATTTCGATGGAGTATTATATGGAAGGCTTTGAAATAGCAAAAGATTCGGACTATAAGCAATACCAGGCGATGCTGATGAATAATATAGGTGTCGTCTATCTGAGCATTGGAGCCGGGGAGAAAGCATTGAGGTTTTTCAAGGATGCAATAGCCATAAATGAAACATTAAAGAAAGACAAGGAATTGTTTTTAAATTATAATAATGTCTCAGCCGTATATGCTAAGCAAAATGATTATGCAAGTGCTCTTGACAATTCGCTGAAGGCTTTGAGGTATGTCGACAGCAATAATGACCCTGTAAGTTACTATTCGATACATATAAATTTAGGTATACTTAATTCTAAAAAAGGTAATTTCCCGATGGCAGTGACATATCTTAATAATGCTGTGTCACAACTTAAGCAATTGGGATTTACTCAAGCTTTGGTAGAGGCTAATATCGCATTGTCGAATGTGTTTGCCGATGCTGAAATGTCTGATTCGGCAAAATTTTATAATGACGAAGCCTTGAGGCTTGCTCGGGAACTTGGTAATGCTTATCAGGAGTATAAAGCATTGGAGCAATCGGCTCATATTGCTCAGATGAGCAAACATTATGAACAATCAAATACATTGCTGTCGCAGGCCTATCACATCAAAGATTCTTTGCAGGATGTCGACAATCGGCAACGTATCGAACAGTGGGAAACTATATATAATCTCAGACTGCATGAAGTCGAGGATAGTTCATTTATTTCAAAGTGGGATCCTGAAAATGTGTTTTATGCAATGTTATGCATTATAGCTATCCTTGTGTGTATAATAGTGATACTGCATTTGATGAAGTTGCGCAAAGATAAGATGCTGATGCTTAATGCTGAGGCTCGGCTCGAAAGCGAAAAATTACAGGGCGAGATACAAAACACTATCGACCAGCGCAATCGCGAACTTACGACATACACTCTTGAAAAGCTTAAGACTAATGAATTTATTAACGATATAAGCGATGAGTTGAGGCAACTGCTTGGCGAAGTGAATCCGCGTGATAGAGAACATAAAACTCACATTCAAGTTATATTGAAGAAGTTAATGCAATTTGGCGATCAAGATTCGTGGAAGGAGTTTCAATATTATTTTGAAAAAGTACATCCTAAGTTTTATGACACTCTCGACTTGAAATATCCTGCACTTACATCAAAGGAGAAGCGCTTGTGTGCATTTTTATGTCTTGATTTGTCGACAAAGGAGATTGCCGCTATTACGTTTCGCGAAGTACGTAGTGTCGAATCATCACGGAATCGTCTGCGTAAGAAACTAGATATCCCACAAGAAGCCAATCTGTCAGAGTTTATTAAGTCTATAGCTAAAGGATGAACTTGACTATTTGGTCACTCAATCTTTTTTGCCAAATATGCGATTGAATGAGAGCGATATGTCTCTCATCATATTCTCAATCGGGGTGATTATGGGTCGAAATTCGACTTGATTTTGTGGGGTAAAAATCTTTAAAGATTTATGGTGGCATTTTATTGACATGACATCACCCATTGTGATTGGTTCGCCATCAAGGTGTACAGGTCCTTCTGTTGAACGGTATATGACTGCTGCCGGGGCTCTAAAAGAGTGAATAAGAGTGTTGGAATTGATGTATCCGGTGAACAAATCGACCCCTACAAATGCTGTGTCAAGAGGGCTTCCGGCATGAATGATGGTTATGTCAAGCAGCCCGTCGGTAATGCTTGCTTCGGGTGCGATATAGGCATTGTTGCCATATTGAGATGCGTTGCAACAAGCAATAAGGAATGCTTTCTCTGTAAGTATGTGGCCGTTGGCACTTATCGTGTAGACTTGTGGATTGTAGTTGACATATTCTGATATAGCGCTCTTGAGATAAGAAAATTTTCCACGTCGGCGTTGCTTTGCAAAAGTCTCGCTGACGGCAGCGTCAAAACCGACTCCAAAGGTGCAAAAGAACGGACGTCGGTTAACTGACCCATAATCACATGCTAATATATGCCCTTCTGAAATAATCTTAATAGAGTCGGTGATGCCGATAGGTATGCCAAGATGTCGTGCCAATCCATTGCCCGAGCCGCATGGTATGATGGCCAATGCTGTGTTGGTGTCGCAAAGTGCTATGGCTGTTTCGTTTACGGTGCCATCGCCTCCGGCAGCAATTACGCCAAAGTATCCGTTGTCAACTGCCCAATGGGCAAGGCGAGTGGCATCGCCATGGGCGCATGTGTAGTCAACACGGATTTTATAGCCAAGTGGTTCGAGATATTTACGCACTAATGGCTCTATTTTCTCCTTGTTGTCGGTACCCGAAATGGGGTTGATTATGAGTAATAGTTTGCGTTCGTTTTGCATGATGTGCCCTACATTGATGCAAAGTTAGGGATTCTTGGTCAAAGTTACAACAAAAATAGGTTTCCTAAAGTTGAGAAACTAATGGGTGTCATGCAAGTCCGATGGTGTATTTTCTGTACGATAGGGTCCTATATAAAAAAGCCTTGCATTTCTCATGCAAGGCTTTTCAATCAACTGTGTTTTAGGAATGGAATTAGAGTTATTTTTTTGAGGTTTTAGATGCTTTTTGTGTAGACGATTTCTCCGAAACAACTTTTGAGTTTTTCTTGCAACTGCGTTTGGGCTTTTCGGTTGTTGCTTCAGTTGAAACTTGTTTTTCGTCGTCGATATGTTCGTATATGTTTCTCATCGAAGCGACTTCCTTATTGAGGGCGGCAATCTCTTCGGCTTGGTTGCGGATGGTGGTGAGCAATGCGTTTAGTTCTTCGTTTTCGATTGACAATGGATATTGCTCTTCTACGCGCACAATGAAGTCGGCAAGCACGTTCATGTAGTTGGTGAAAGCTGCAAACGGAGTTTCGTATGGACTAAATAGCGCGTGTACTGCACCATCGTTGAGGTGCTTGGTCGACATGTAGAAGAAATGGTCGCTACATTGCAGATACCACCAGTCTTGTTTCAATCGCCGGTCGTCGCAGAGGCGTACACGCTCCGATATTGAGTAAAGTTTATTGAATGCCTCGTTTTGTAGTTTGTTGCCAAGCCATGCCGAAGTGTCGCGAGCTTCGTCGGCCCAAGAGATTGGGTGTAAAACGCTTAGTGTATCGACCGATTTACACTTTGATACTACTTCTGATGGCAACCAGAAGTCGATACCTCGTTCAGCTGCATAACGTGGCAGTGCTTCAAGGAATTGGAAGATGCCCGATTCTCGACTCTGCAATTCGCCAAAAGTTTCAAGGTTCATAAACAGGTTGATTACCTGTTCTTCGGTTGGAGTGGATGCGATCCAATCCATATAGCGGTCAGCGGTCAAAGGATATGCGTCCCATTCTGTGTCGCTGAAACGGAATGATATGTCATCGCTGAGTTTGTCATTCTTCAATAGTAGTTTTAGCTTGGGAGCGGAGGCCGATGAATATACATAGTTTGGTGATTTCCAGCCGAGAATGTGTTTTGCTCCCTCGGTGATACACCCTTTGTAGCCCATTGATGAGATGACAGGGGCAATGTCGTCGCTGTAAATCAACTCGGTGTTGCGGAACACTTTGGGGCGTTGGCCAAACATCTCATATATTTTTTTGTCATGAGCCTTGACTTGGTCGATAAACTCATCATTGTCGGCAAGTGATGCCAACGAGTGAGCATAGGTTTCGGCAAGAAATTCTACTTTACCTGTGTTGGCGAGCTTCTTTAGCACGTCGATGAATTCGGGCACATATTGTTCACATTGTTCAAGTGCAGTCCCAGATATTGAAATGGCGCAACGAAAAGCTCCCTTGGAGTCTTCGATCATGCGTAGTAAAGTCTCGGCGGCCGGTATGTAGCTTCGTCGGGCAATGCGAGTGATTATGTCGTCGTTGGCAAAGTCTTCATAGTAGTAGTGGTCGTTGCCAATATCAAAGAAACGGTATCTTTTAAGCCTGAATGGCTGATGAATCTGAAAATAAAAACAAATAGCTTTCATGAGCTTTTGGATTTTTGTTTAATATTATTAATGTTGTTTTGTCGATAATAGTTAATTGCGATTGAGCACGCGTCTGTATATGTCGATGACCTTTGCTCCGGCCTTGTCCCATGTGATTTGGTTTACTTCGTAGAGGCCGTCTTCGCGTAGTTGCTCATACATCGCCGGATATGTTACGATTGAGTAGATGGCATCGGCCATTGCATCGATGTCCCAGTAGTCGGTTTTGATGACGTTGGTGAGGATTTCTGCACATCCCGATTGCTTGGATATGATGGAGGGTACGCCCATTTGCATTGCCTCAAGCGGAGAAATTCCGAATGGCTCGGAAACTGATGGCATGATATACACGTCAGAAGCCTTGAGCATCTCATACACTTGTTTGCCTTTTTGGAATCCGGGGAAATGGAAACGGTCGGCAATACCACGTTCGGCAGCAAGGGTAATCATTTTGTCCATCATGTCGCCACTACCGGCCATTACAAACCTGACATTGTGATTGTTTTTCAACACACGTGCTGCCGCCTCGACAAAATATTCAGGCCCTTTCTGCATGGTGATGCGCCCGAGAAATGTTACGACCTTTTCTTTGGGCTTGGATGCTTGCACGTTGAGCAGTTCTTCACTTAGAGGAGTCACGGCATTGTGAACGGTGGTGACTTTGGCCGGGTCTATGCCATATTTTTCGATTACCGTATTGCGGGTGAGATTGCTCACGGTTATGATGTGATCGGCGTTGAGCATGCCGTCGCGTTCGATGTTGTAGACTGTGGGGTTGACGTTGCCTCTCGAACGGTCAAAGTCGGTTGCATGAACATGTATTACGAGGGGCTTGCCGGTTACTTGCTTGGCGTGAATGCCGGCAGGGTAGGTGAGCCAGTCGTGAGAGTGTATTACGTCAAACTCTTCGGCTCGGGCTATGACTCCGGCGCAGATTGAATAGTTGTTGATTTCTTCAAGCAGGTTGTCGGGGTAGCGTCCCGAAAATTCTATGCATCCAAGGTCGTTGGTGCGCATATAGTTGAAGTCGGCATAGATGTGGTCACGTAGTCGGTAGTATTGGTCGGCCGGCATGACATTGCCGATACGGCTCTCGATATAGTCACGGTTGACATCGCGCCATGCAATCGGCACTTGCGATGTGCCTATGATTTTGGCAAACGACTTGTCTTCATCGCCGTGGGGCTTGGGAATTACAAATGTGATGTCCATGTCGCCACACTCCCACATTCCCTTTGTGAGACCGTAGCTGGCGGTGCCGAGACCGCCGAGGATATGAGGTGGGAATTCCCATCCAAACATTAATGCTTTCATGGCGTGGGATTACATGTTTAACTTTTTAAGATTGCGTAAGGTCAGTAGCACTTGTGCAACATTGGTGGCTTGTGAGATTGCTCCGTGTCCCGAGAATGGCGGGTTGCCGTCATAGAGTTGCGAGATGGTGCCTATGCAGTTTTGACTCATTTCGTCTTCAAATCCAATGAGCATGCGGTCGATGTAGCTTACTCCGCTGAGCCCAAACACGCGAATGTAGGCGTCGGCATAGAAGCCAAACAGCCATGGACGTGCGGGGCCGTTGTGGTAGGCTCGTTCACGCTCCTCGGGCGAACCATGATAGAATGGCTGGTAGCCATAGCTTTTGGGCGACAGTGTGCGCAACCCTTTGGGGGTAAGCAATTCGCGAGTTACGACATCGAGCACGCCTTTGCGCTGGCGACGGTCGAGTGGCGAATAGTCGAAACCGATGGCGATGGCCATATTGGGGCGAACCGATAAGTCGGCATGGTAGCCGTTGACATAGTCATAAAGGTAGCCGTAGTCGTTGAGGAATGTGTCGACAAATGCGCTCTTGGCATGAGTGGCTGTCATGAGCCAACGCTCGCGTCTGTCGGCATAGCTGTCTACGCCTTCGGCTAAGGCTGAAGTAAACATTAAAGCGTTGTACCACAATGCGTTGAATTCGACAAGCAATCCGGTGCGTGGAATGAGCGGCCAGCCTTGGCTTGTGGCGTTCATCCATGAAACTGGCACGCGAGTGCCAAGCGTTGACACAAGACCCGATGTCTCAACAATGAGATTGGGATGCCCTCCGTCAAGTATCCAATCGGTTATGCGTGACGCTAACGGCAAAAATTGTTCGCGCGCGGCTTCAATGCCTTGAATCTTGGCGTATTGTTGTATCGTCCAGATTGCCCAAAGTGGAATGTCGGGCAGGTCGATGCCGTGAATGCGATTGTCGAGTTGGCCTGTTTCCATAAATCGGGTTAGTGCCTGAGTAGCAGTGGCCATTATGGTATTAAAGTCATCTGGATGGTTTATGGCCAAAGTCGTTCCCGGCAAAGCTATGAATGTGTCGCGTGCGCGTATCTGCCCCCAAGGATATCCCGATACTATATATTGGTGAGTCTTGTCGTCTTTGATATAGAATTGCTTGGCTGAGTTTTTTAAGCAATTATAGAAACTTGTGCGGTTGGTGCGACTGGCAAGTTCAGTCTCATATATCTTGTTGAGTGAGCGCGGTGACACTTCCTTGATGCCTGCGGAAAATATAATCGATTCGCCTTTTTTTATCGGAAGCTCAAAGTAGCCGGGCACCCAAAGGTCTTCGTTGTATGGCACTTCTCGTTCGATGTCTTTGACATATTCGATGCCTTTGTACCAATTGGGGTTTGACACCCAAGTCGGCTTGCGGTTAAATTGCATGTAGAGGTCGGGAAATCCCGGATAAAGGCAGAATGAAACGCCGTTGTTGACCTCTTTATATTCTTGGTTGAGCGAATCATTTTGCATGCATAGCTCGTTGACTTCGCGGAATGCGAGAAATGGACTGAATCTCAGAGTCGTCGGAGAATGCGCATCGACGAGTGTGTATCTTATCAATATGCGGTTTTCGTGGGATATGAATATTTTTTCTTTGGTGAGAATTACGCCTCCCACTCGATAAGTCATGCGCGGCACGCTTTCGCAGTCATACTCGCGAATATATTTGTGCCCATTTGGGCTATAGACACCGCCTTTGTAGCGATGAAGTCCAAGATTAAATGGAGCTCCATGCTGGATGACGGTTTCGTCGAGAGATGACAGCATGACGTAGGACTTGTTTCGCATTTCAGGGATTGGGATGACGAGCAGACCGTGTTGCTTGCGGGTGTTGCATCCAACGATCGATGAGCAGTGATAAGCCCCGGCCTGATTGGTGCGTAGCATCTCTTTGGGCAGGGATTGCTCCAGATTAATCATGAGATTTTTATCAAATTTCAGATAACTCATGGTTGTAGTTTGGTTAGAATTAGAAGCTTCTTAAATAGATTCAGTGTTAATTTTGCAATGTTACAGATTTTTTTGTGAAATGGCAAAAATATTGATGAATAAATGGCGGATTATGTTGCGAAACATGTTTGTGGGCTTGCATTTTGTCAATAATCGGGGTGTGGATGGAGTTGTCGCTATTGGGTAAAATGACGGGGTGGGCAAGCACCCCGTGATGTTGGAAAAGTATGAAAATAAAATGTTTTGGGGCGAAAAAATAAGTGAAAAGTTGATTAATTGGAAGATAATGTATAACTTTGCACCGGTTTTTAACAGAATCGACATTTTGGGAAAGTTTTCAAAATTCAAGCTACCCTTAAAGGTCATGCCGGTTGGAAGTCAAGAATTTGACTATCAGCTGGACAAGCAATTTTTTGTGGACATGGAGAGTGCCGACATTCACAATGCGGAGCTTGATGTCCATGTGGTGGTGACCAACAATGGAGTGGCTTATGATTTGAATATCGGCATAAAAGGAGAAGTGACATTGCTTTGTGACCGATGCCTCGACAGCCTTCCGTGGGTGGTCGATACCGACTACCATATAATGGTAAAGTATGGCGAAGACTACAACGATGATAGCGACGACTTGCTGGTCATTCCGGAAAGCGACAACTATCTGAATGTTTCATATATGATTTATGAGACCGTAGTGTTGAGCATCCCGATAAAGCACACTCATCCTAAAGGACAATGTAATCGTGCGATGAGCGACATGCTCAACAAACACCGTGCCTACATGGTCGACGCCGATGCTGATTTGGAAAGCGACAACGATGGAGATGTCGTTGACGCCGATGAATTTGAAGATATTGACCCGAGGTGGAACGAATTGAAGAAACTTACTGACAATAATTAAAATTTAACCATAAAAAGAAAATGGCACATCCTAAACGCAAACAATCAAAGACTCGTACAGCAAAGCGTAGAACTCACGACAAGGCTGTAGCTCCTACTCTCGCACTTTGCCCTAACTGCGGTGCTTGGCACGTATATCACACTGTGTGTGGCGAATGTGGCTACTATCGTGGCAAGGTTGCTATCGAAAAGAGCGCAGCTGTCTAATGACGGCGTCGGCAGACTTTACGCATAGAAGAGTACGTTAACTTTCATCTCCTGGGGCGCGTAGAGTGCCCGGGGAGATAATTATATTTACATATTACCGAATATAAATAGACAATATGCTTCACGCAAGAATATCAGGCGTTGCTTCGTATGTCCCTGAAGATATTTTGGACAACGATATGCTGTCAAAGATGGTTGATACCAACGATGAGTGGATTACCACACGTGTTGGCATCAAACAGCGCCGTATTTTGAAGTTGGAAGGTGAGGGTTCGTCATATCTTGGCATAAAAGCAGTTGAACGCCTTTTGGAGTCTACTGCGACAAAAGCAGAGGATGTCGACTTGGTCATCTGTGCAACTTCCAATCCCGATTATCGTTTCCCCTCGACCGGTTCGATTATCGCACATAAATGTGGCATGACCAATGCCTATGCCTATGACATACAGGCCGCATGTGCAGGATTTTTGGTGGCATTGCAAGATGCCGCTGCTTACGTTCGCTCAGGAATGTATAAAAAAGTGGTTGTTGTAGCCGCTGAAAAAATGTCGTCGATGACTAATTATGCCGACCGTGCGACTTGTCCGTTGTTTGGCGATGCCGCAGGGGCTATGCTTGTTGAGCCTTCGCAAGAAAAGGTTGGAATCATCGACGGAGTGTTTCATGTCAATGGAGAGGGGCTGCCCAATCTGTTGATGAAGGCGGGCGGCTCTGTAAAGCCTGCTACGCATGAAACAGTTGACGCGTGTGAGCATTATGTATATCAAGAAGGTCGCGCTGTTTACAAGCATGCTGTGACCGATATGTTGACGTCGTCGCTCGACGTTGCCGCTCGCAATGGATTGTCGGTTGAAGACATCGACTGGTTCATCCCCCATCAAGCCAATCTGCGTATTATCGAGGCCGTTGCCGATCGTTCCGGCATTGCTCCCGAAAAGGTGCTTGTCAACATCGAGCATTATGGCAACACGTCGGCGGCTTCCATACCTTTGTGTATCGACGAATACAAGGGGCGCATCAAGAAGGGCGACAAGTTGATTCTCACTGCATTTGGTGCAGGGTTTACTTGGGGCGCGCTTTATATAGTGTGGGACATTTGATAGAATCTACACATATTTTCAATGGGCGTGTATCGACCGATACGCGCCTTTTTTTATGTTGGGTTGCCGGAGAGGAGATGTGGCTTTGTCGGATGTCGATAAGTGACTAAGCGTTTTCACACGGCCGATTTTGAATCGAAATATACGTGTCCGATGGTTGTGTTTGGGCGCAAGTGGCTTAAGAAGCTGACACTTTGTGTTTGAAACCGTAATGTTTTTTCAAGAAAATTTTAAACAGCTTCTAAATATGCCATTTCTGCAAATTTCAATGAAAAATGTAGTTTGTCGGTATTTTTGAATTAAAATCGTACGCATTTTCAAGTTTTATGCATAAATTTTGTGTTAAAATCATTCAAGATGTGTATAATTTGATTTTTTTGTGATATATTTGCAACCCTAAATGGTTTTGAAGAATTTCAATTAGGCCATTGATTGCTGTTATTTTATTGGGAAATACGGTTAAGTAGTAAAATTAGTGAACAAGGTTGGCGGAGTTTATGGAATCCTACTCTGTCACCGCATTAATAAAGGATTCTGTAAATTGTTGATTAACCATTCTACATTTTCTTATGGAGAAAAGATTAATGCTGTTATTGGCCTGTCTGTGCATCAGTTTGGGTGTGTTTGCCCAAACCCAGGTGACGGGTGTCGTTTATTCGGAAGAAGACGGAGAGCCGGTTATTGGTGCAACAGTGTCGGTCAAGGGACAGCCGTCGATTGGTACGGCAACCGACCTTGATGGTAACTTTACCCTCACCGTGCCTTCAAGCAATTCAGTTATCGAAATTAAGTATGTGGGTATGAAGCCGGTTGAAGCCAAGGCTTCCGATTCACCGCTGAAAATCACGTTGCAATCCAATGCACAACAACTTGGAGAAGTCGTTGTTACCGGTATGTCTAAGATGGACAAGCGATTGTTTACCGGTGCGACCACCAAGATTGATGCCGAAGACGCTCGTTTGAGCGGTGTCGCCGACATCTCTCGTTCTCTCGAGGGTCGTGCAGCCGGTGTATCGGTGCAAAACGTATCAGGTACATTCGGTACTGCACCCAAAATACGTGTGCGTGGTGCTACATCTATTTATGGTAACTCTAAGCCTCTGTGGGTTGTGGACGGGGTTGTATTGGAAGACGCTGTTGAAGTGTCGGCCGATGACCTTTCTTCGGGTGACGCCACAACGCTTATATCTTCGGCAATTGCCGGCTTGAATGCCGACGACATCGAGTCGTTCCAGATTCTTAAGGACGGTAGTGCTACATCAATATATGGTGCTCGTGCTATGGCAGGTGTGATTGTCGTTACTACCAAAAAAGGTAAAGCCGGACAGACGAGCGTTAATTACACCGGTGAGTTTACCTTGCGTCTTAAGCCTAACTATGCCGACTTCAACATCATGAACTCGCAAGAGCAGATGGGTGTGTACAAGGAAATGGAGTCGAAAGGTTGGCTTGAACTTTCAAGTTTGACAAAGGCCACAAGTTCCGGCGTATATGGAAAAATGTATCAGATGATCAACACATTCGACCCTGTAACCGGTAGCTATGGCTTGGTTAACAGCGTCGCTGCAAAGAATGCTTATTTGCAACAAGCTGAGATGCGTAATACCGATTGGTTTGACGAACTCTTCAAAACCAATGTTATGCAAAATCATGCAATAAGCATTTCCGGTGGTACCGACAAGGGTCGTTTCTACTCTTCAATTTCTATAATGGAAGACCCGGGATGGACTATGCAGAGCGATGTGCGTCGTTACACCTACAATGGTAATGCATCCTATGACATCTCCGAGACTCTTCGTTTCACCGTGTTGACTAGCGACTCTTATCGTAAGCAACGCGCTCCCGGTACATTGTCGCAAGAAGTCGACGTCGTAAGTGGTCAGGTAAAGCGTGGTTTTGACATCAACCCTTATAGCTTTGCGTTGAATACTTCTCGTACACTTGATGCCGATGACGTGTACACTCGTAACTATTCTGACTTTAATATCAAGCGCGAACTTGATGATAACTACATTGAACTTGGAGTTACCGACCTCAAGTTCCAAGGAGAATTAAACTGGCGTCCGCTTGAAGGTCTCGATTTCACCGTGCTCGGTGCTTATCGTTACCAACGTTCAACCAACGAACACTTCGTTAAAGACAACTCCAACCAGGCACTTGCTTATCGTGCCGGTATAGATCCCGAAGATGCTACAATACGTGCATCAAACCCCTACCTCTATACCGACCCCGAAGATCCTAATGCTCTTCCTGAAACTGTGCTCCCTAAGGGTGGTATCTATTACAACGACACATACTCCGTGTCGCAGTATGACTTCCGTGCTATCGGTCAATACAACAAGACTTTCGACAACACCCACATCATGAACGTGATGCTCGGTACCGAATTTACATCGACCGACCGCAATGCCATCGGATTTGAAGGATGGGGTTTCTGCTATGACAATGGTAACACTCCGTTTATCGACTATAATCTCTTTAAGCAGCAGAGCGAAGAAAACGCAGTATATTACAGCAACCAGTGGACCTATCGTCGCAGTGAGGCATTCTTTGGCACTGCTACTTATTCTTACAAAGGTAAGTACACGCTCAATGGAACTATGCGTTATGAAGGCACCAACAAGCTTGGTAAGGCGCGTAGCTCTCGTTGGTTGCCGACATGGAACATTTCGGCAGCATGGAACATGCACGAAGAGTCTTGGTTCTACAACCGCATTATCTCTAATGCCACTTTGAAGACCTCTTACTCTTTGACGGCTGAAAGCGGCCCTGACTATGTGTCAAATGCAACGGCTATTTATAACCCATATAAGCCTTGGCGTCCGTTGTCGTCAGTGAGCGAACTCGGTCTTATCCTTGACGAAATCGCAAACAGCGAGTTGACTTATGAAAAGAAACATGAGTTTAACATTGGTGCTGACCTCGGTTTCATCAACAACCGCATCAACTTGACTGTCGACTGGTATAAGCGTAACAACTTTGACCTTATCGGCCCGGTTTATTCACAAGGTGTAGGTGGTCAAAGTTTGAAGATGGCCAACGTGGCTTCGATGAAGTCTTGGGGTATCGAATTTATGTTGCAGACCCGCAACATTGTCACTAAAGACTTCCAATGGACTACCGACTTGACCTTCTCTTATGCCAAGAATGAAATCACCGACCTCGACTCACGTGCTTCGGTGATGGACTTGATTAGCGGATCAGGTTATGCGATGCAAGGCTATCCTGTACGTGCTCTCTTCTCAATCCCCTTCCTCGGCTTGAATGAAGAAGGTCTTCCTACGTTCCTCAATCAAGATGGCGAAGTCACTGTAAGCGATCACAATTTCCAAGAATTTGAAAACACCGACTACCTAAAGTATGAAGGTCCCACCGACCCGACTACTACTGGTGGTTTTGGTAACCAATTGACCTATAAAAACTGGCATGCCAACATCTTTGTCACTTATTCGTTTGGCAATGTCATTCGTCTTGACCCGGTATTCTCGGCTTACTATGACGACCTTTCGGCCATGCCTAAAGAGTTTAAGAATCGTTGGACAGTACCAGGTGACGAAGACTTGACCGACATTCCGGTTATCGCGTCAAAACGTCAAGTACAAAACGACCCGCAGCTCTCGTATGCCTATAATGCTTACAACTATTCTACTGCACGTATAGCAAAGGGTGACTTTATCCGCTTGAAGGAAGTGTCATTGACTTACGATATACCTAAGACGTTCCTTGAGAAGCTACGCATACGCACCGCTTCTTTGAAACTTCAAGCCACAAATTTGTGTCTGCTTTATGCTGACGACAAACTCAATGGCCAAGATCCGGAATTCTTTAACTCCGGTGGTGTTGCAACTCCTTCACCCAAGCAGTTTACATTCACTCTCCGTCTTGGACTCTAATAAACTCATTAATTAAAGGAATTGACAATGAAACTTAATAGTATAAAATATATCGCTATTGCCGGCATCGTTGCTCTCACCTCGTGTGACGACTTCCTCGACAAGGTGCCCGACAACCGTGTGGAGCTCAACACCCCTGATCAGCTCACTCAGTTGCTTGTTAATGCTTACAGCACCTATAATTATTCAACTGTGTGTGAGTTGTCAGGAGATAACTATATCGATAACAACTCTCCCGACAAGGATGGCGTGCGCTACAACTTGGCAGTGAGCTCGATTGCCGACCTTGAGGCTTTCTGCTGGGAAGACATCGTCAGCAGCGTGACCCAAGACTCCCCATCTTCAATTTGGCAAGGCTGCTATCACTCGATTGCAGTATGTAATGCCGTGTTGGAACGCGTAGCCGAGCTTGAAGCTGAGGGACGTGGTGTTGAAGTATCGGCACAAAAGGGTGAAGCCCTTGTGTCACGTGCTTATCATCATTTTATCCTCGCCAACATCTTCTCTATGCCTTATGCAGGAGAAGCTGCTTCTGAGGCTATCCCATCTGTGCCTTACATGACCAAGTCTGAAGACAAGGTGCTTGTACATTATGACCGCGAGTCACTTGCTTCGGTATATCGTAAAATTGAAGCCGACCTCGTAGAGGGTTTGCCTCTTATCGATGATAGCAACTATGAAGTGCCCAAATATCACTTTAATAAGAAAGCTGCCAACGCTTTTGCGGCACGTTTTTATCTTTACAAGCGCGACTATGAAAAAGCCGAGGCTCATGCAACAGAGGCTCTCGGTGGTGTGACCGGTAATCCGGCAGGTATGATGCGCCAGTTCTGGGCTAAGACATTTACTACTTACAATGCGTTGGTTTCGGCTTATTGTAGCGCAGAAGAGCAGAGCAATCTCTTGATTATGCCTACTTATTCGGCTTTCTCGCGTAGCCGTGGCCGTTTTGCAACAAATCGTGAAGCAGCCGATGCAACTATATTTGGCAAAGGCCCGACTTGGAACATATACAACTTCCATCCTTGCTATAGCGGTAAGCTGTTTTTGGCCGGTTCGATTAACTATGGCGTGTTCTTCCCCAAGGCCGGTGAGCTGTTTGAATACACCGACAAGGTTGCCGGTATCGGTTATATCCACATCATGCGATGCGAGTTTACAGCCGAAGAGGCAATTCTCACCCGCGCAGAGGCTCGTTTTTATCAAGGAAACATCGCCGGAGGTATGGATGACCTGCGTATCTGGGACAAGAGCCGTCAGAATGTGTCGATGGCAGTCAGCTTCCCTGAGTTTACCGAAGAACGTCTTAAGACATTCTATGCCGAAGAAGCTGTCGAAGGCATAGTTCAGCCATTGTATATCGATGAGATTTGTCCAAGTGACCAATATGCGTTGACCGATGACATCCTTCCTTATATTCAATGTGTGCTTCACTTCCGTCGCATTGAGACTATCGATGATGGCTTGCGTTGGTTTGACATCAAGCGCTATGGCATTGAGGTCACTCACAAGATTGGCGCCAACCGTGTAGAATTCCTTTCAAAGCACGATGCACGCCGTGCCATCCAAGTCCCGGCCGAAGTTATCTCTGCAGGATTTGAGCCTAACATACGTGTCAATCTTCCTGCCGAAGAAGGTAAATACTCCCCTGTTACAACTCCTTATTTAACTAAAAAATAACAATACGCCCGACTATGAAGTTAATGAAATATATTTTCGGTTCAGCGCTTGTCATTGCTATAGGTTGCGGTTTTGCATCTTGTAGTGAAGATGATCTTGGAGAGACTATCTTTGATACTACCGATGGCGGTCTTGATCCTGATAGCTACACTTACAACTTTGACAAGTGGTTGCTTGAAAACTATACTCAGGTATATAATCTCGACTTCTGCTACAAGATGAAAGACATCGGTACGGATATGGACTATAACCTTGTGCCGGCCACATATGATAAGTCGGTCGATTTGGCCGTGTTGACCAAATACTTGTGGTTTGACGTATATCGTGACCTTGTTGGCGTAAAATTTTTACAACAATATGGCCCGCGTGTTATTCATTTGATAGGCTCGACGGCTATTAATCCGGCTTCAGGGACTGAAATTCTCGGTCTTGCCGAGGGAGGTCTCAAAGTGTCACTCTTCCGTGTGAATCTTTTAGATACCGATGACTTTGAGCAACTCAACGAAAAGTATTTTAAGACAATGCACCATGAGTTTGCTCACATCCTTCATCAAACAAAGACTTATCCCAAGGAATTTGACTTGATAACAGCTTCCCATTACGAGCCGTTTGATTGGCAAAATCGCAATGGCGCTATTGTCGCATCTCTTGGCTTTACAACCAACTATGCAAGTTCACAAGCTCGTGAAGACTTTGCTGAGACTATTGCCAACTACATCACTCGTACTGACGACCAATGGGAACTTACTCTTTGGATGGCAGAACGTAATTGGAAGGCTGTTGACGAATCTGAAGAATATGCTCTATGTTATTGGTATTATGCCAGCGAAGCAGATGAAGAAAAAGGCTATAAGACCTACTTTGGCTTGTTCCGCGATGCCGATGGCGTTTATGAGATCCAAGATGCCACTGTGCTGACCGATGATGAAGGCTCGATGTATGATGAGTATGGAGATACTTATGGCGTAACTCAAGCAAAGAATAGATATACTGATGTGGCAAGTTTTGAGGCTCGTTTGGAAGAACTTCGTGAAAAGTATACAGTTCACGAAGTTGAAAACACCGATCAAGTTGATGGTCAAGCCAACATGCTTCAGAAGTTGTCGATAGCTCGTGAATGGTTTAAGAGTGCTTGGGGGCTTGACATCGATGTCCTTCGTAATGAGGTGCAGGTTCGCCAAGTGTCATTTGATATTAATGAACTTCGCAAGGAAATAGATAACCCGAGTGCTGAATAAATAAATTGACTATAAGATATGAAAAAGTTTTTGATATATACATTGGCACTTGTGGGCTTAGGATCATTTGTCACTGCGTGTCAAGGTGAGGAAGACGACATCTTTGGTCAGTCGTCGGCCGAACGTCTCGAACAAGCTATTGTCGATAACACCGAGTTGCTCTGTAGCGCCCAAAATGGCTGGGTGATGGAGTATTTCAACAGTACGGCTTGGGAGCCTGGGTATAATTATATCTTTAAATTCAATAGCGATAAATCTGTTGTGATTGCCGCCAACAATGAGTGGATTGGCAACGAATATAAAGAGGAAAGTTCTTCATTTGAAGTAATTGCCGACAATGGCCCGGTGTTGACATTCAATACCTATAACACTCTTTTCCACTTCTTTGCAGCTCCCGATGATATAGCCGAGTCTGATGATGACGAGTCTGGATATGGACATTCGGGCGACTATGAGTTTATCATAATGAGCGTAAGTGAAGACAATAACACCATCACTATGAAAGGCAAAAAGTGGGGGCGCACCATCATCATGCGTCGCCTTGCCGATGATGTTGTGTGGTCGGACTATCTTACTCAACTTGAAGAACAGCGCATAAATATGTTCTCTTCAAAGATCCCTGAACTCGTCCTTGAGGCCGATGGAAAGCGCTTTATCGTCACAGATGCTGCAAGCGGTGTGCTTTCATTATATCCCGACGGTGGCGACCCTGTGACTGAGACTGACCAGATTTCATTTATCGCCGTTCCCAACGGATTGCGTTTTGCCGAGCCCTACAGAGGACGCGATGACGGTTTTGCCATCGAAAACTTCACTTTTGCGGAAGATGGCTCGCTCTATTGCACCGATGAAGACCAAAATGCTACATTGTCTATCGGCAGTGTATATCACGTAGTGGCCGAGAGTGACACTAAATGGCGTTTTGACTTGAAAGGGTTTGCCGGTGTCTATGCCGCTGCTTATGATGAGATGGTGGCCGACATCAACACTTACCGCAAAGGACAGAAGATTGCTTATATGCAGTTGAGTCAGCGCACTGATGCCGAAGGTATGAAGTTGACCATTAAGACCACACGTTATGAGCTAAACATGTATCTCGGAGTGGAGAATGTTGACGGTAAACTTCAATTTACCAATCTGGAAGAAGCCGATAACAATGGAACAATATTTTACCGTGATGTTGAAGGCTTGAGAGAGTTCATACAATTGCTCTGCTCTGCACCTGTCGCTCTGACTGCCGACAACTATTTATCGGCAAGCTCTATGACCTGTGCCGAAGGTGAAGATGGTTTTGTATTAAATGTGTATTAATTATATAAATAAGTCGCTTATGAAAAAGTTTTTATCTGTATTAGCTCTTGGCGCTTCTCTCAGCGCAATGGCTGTAGCGCCTAATCTGAATTCTGTGAGAAGCACCGATATCGAAAAGAATACTCGCATTGCTGAAAAAGCAGTGTCGGTAGCTCCATTCAAGGTTTCGGATAAGGTTGTAAATCCTGTTCAATCTCTATCTAAGCTTTCATTCAAGGGCGCAGCTCCTTCAGGTGAATTGACTGAAGATACTCCTTATTATCTCCTTCCTGATGCTGTGTTCTATTCAGGTTATCTTATTACTGAAGATGGACAAGGCTTTATGTGTCCTACATCACAAGATGGCACCGCCGTTGTAAACATTTTGGCACCGGCTTACACCCCTTTGACTTGGTACAATCTGTCGTATATTGCAAGCGAGCAGTTGCCTGAATTCAACTGGTTGTATTATACAGTGGATTATGATGCAATGGAACTTGTTGAAGCAACTTCTACCGACATCAATCTTGTTACTCCTGCGATGCCTTATTTGCAATATTATTCACCGACACTTTATATTGGTGACAAGTCGTTCACACAAGGCAGTTATACAACGTTTGGCGGTAGCAACTATTTCCAGTTCTCTGATGGCTCGGCTTATGTGGCCGCATCATTGTTGCACGACATCGCTGACAACACTAACTATGAATACTCTTATTCTTCTTTATTTACAAAAGATTCTGCAATTTGGAGTGAGATAATGGAGACTGAGGTTACTGTAGACGGACTTGGTGTTATTATCCCAAAGCCTGCTCATGAGTATGGCATTGTCGGTGTGACTTTCATCGGTTATATCCCACAATATGTTTCTGAGTCTATGAAGGCTGAAATATATGAACTGACTGAAATCGTGGATGAGGAAGCCGGAACTGTCAGCTATCAGTTGGGCGAAAAGTTGGCCGGTGGTTATCTTCCCAAAGATTATATTCCAACAAGCGAAACTAATTGGGTGAACTTGGAAATTCCTTTGATTGAAGAGGATGGTGAATTGTCTTACTCGACTTACTTGAATGTTGACGGTCCTGTATACGTGCAGATCACCGGTTTTGATGCAGCGGCAGGCGACCAGGTATATCCTTTGACTACATTTACCTCAAATGATGCATGTCTCTATTCGAGTGCAAGTGTGTTGAACATAAACGGCTCTTTGATTCCGTCGTATGGCATACAATTTACCGATGGCTCTTTTGCAACCAACTTCCTTATCGGTGTCGATGCTTATTACACTTGGCTTAATGATGCAGATGAAGAAACTAAGAAGGTTGAAAATCTTGTTGCCGACGTGGATGGCGACGAGTTTACTTACAGCTGGGCAGGTTACTTTGACTTGGCAGGTGAAGTGTCTGTGATTGCAGGTGAAGGTCTTTATGACTGGTATCAGGTAGAAGTTTCAGAAGCCGACGAAAACTACGCCAACGGACTTTCTATCATCGTAGATGCTCTTCCTGCCGGAGTTACCGGTCGTCAAGACACTTTGACTATCGAAGTGCCGGGAGCTAAGCGTACATTCATTATCTCGCAAGGCGATGCTGCCGGAATCGACAACGTTGCTGATGATGCTGCTAAGGCTGACGCCAAGATCGTAGGCGACAACTTGGTTGTAGCCGGTCAAGGCAATGTTGAAGTATACAACGTAGCTGGTCAATTGGTGAAGAGCGCAGTCGCTGAGGGTGAAGCAACTATCGGCGTAAGCGACCTTGCTAAGGGTGTGTATGTAGTTAAGGTTGGCAATGCAACTGCCAAAGTAGTGAAATAATCTACATTTTTAACATATATAACGGAAATCAACAATAACAGCTTAATTTTTTGATTTCACTTTCGGGAAAGGGTGGCCGTTGAGGTCACCCTTCCTTATTTATCTCCAATCAGCTTATATTCCTTTATCACTGCATTCGTTGTCCACCAAGTCCCTAGAACTTCATTTGCAAGGCACAACGAAGCGCCCTTGCGCAGAGTTTTAGGTTCTTTTTGTCGGCACAAAAAGAACGTTGCCGAAATCATAGTAGTCCGTCAGAAGGGTACCGACGCACATTGATAAAAGATAATTATTGCATTAATAGACCAATTGCACGCCCTAGAACTTCATTTGCAAGGCACAACTAAGCGCCTAAAGCTTTCTATGCTGACGGCGTCAATGACTTTCGGAAGAGGGCGAGGACTGTTAGAGCGAGCAATGCGAGCGAGTTCCGCAGTCCCGAAAGTCATCAGCCAAGGAAGCCGTCAAGAAAGCGACCGAGCGCAGAGTTTTTTGGTTCTTTTTGTCGACACAAAAAGAACGTTAGCTTTTATAAATTCCCTCATTGTATAATTTAAAATCGGAGCATCTTAGATGTTAGTGTTGCCAAAGACATAACCTAAAGAGGCACTCAGCTACACAGCGCTGAATGCCTCTTTGATAGTTAGTTATTGTGGTTAATTGTTATTTCACTTCCCATGTTTCGCCCGACATTATCATGTCGCGCAGGCATGAAAATCCTTTCTTTGCTTTTACTTCGGCAACTTGTTTTTCGACCTCGTCGTTGTAGGTGAGTGCGTCTACATCGCGAATCACGCCAACGGCGAGTGGCAGGTCGTGTCCGTCCATCATTGCCAATTGCTGATGCAGGAAGTTGCTTTGGCAATGTGCGTCGTGGGTGAGTACGTCGTCGATGGTGTAGCCGTCTTGGCCTATCACAACAGCTTTAAGCAAGAAACCGTCGCGAACAAGGCCTTTGTTGCCGTCTTTGCCAAAAATCATCTTCTCTCCATGGCGCAGATGTATGGTGCGCTCGGCGCGGGTCTCTCTGTCGGTGATGTAATTGTGAATGCCATTGTTAAAGATGACGCAGTTTTGCAACATCTCTACTACCGACGTGCCATGGTGGCGTGCGGCCGCGACCATGACTTCTTGCCCTACAGGCAGGTCGACGTCAATGGCTCGGGCAAAGAATGTGCCTCGTGCGCCAAACACCAGTTCAGCCGGAATAAATGGGTCTTCGGTTGTTCCGTAGGGCGATGATTTGCTGACAAAACCGCGATCGCTCGTCGGGGAATATTGTCCCTTGGTCAGACCATAAATTTTGTTGTTAAACAACAACAAATTGATGTCGATGTTGCGCCGTACGGCATGGATGAAGTGATTGCCGCCAATGGCAAGGCCGTCGCCGTCGCCCGAAATCTGCCATACGGTCATCTGTGGATTGGCTACTTTAAAGCCGGTGGCTATGGCCGCGGCGCGTCCATGGATGGTGTGAAACCCGTAGGTGTTCATATAGTAGGGCAGGCGAGAACTGCAACCGATGCCCGATATGACGGCTGTCATGTGAGGTGCTATGCCTACTTCAGCCATGGCTTTATGGAGTACGTTTAATATTGCGTGGTCGCCACATCCCGGGCACCAACGCACCGATTGATTGTTTTTATAATCGGCAGCTACATAATTATTGCATTCCATGATTATTTCTCCTCCATATATTTAGTTACACCATCTACTATTTCTTTGACAAGGAAAGGCTGGCCTTGCACTTTGTTGATGCGTCTGATGTCGGCATTTGGGAAGCGACTTTGCAGATAGTCGGCAAATTGGCCGGTATTGAGCTCGGCTACAATTATTTGTTTGTAGCGCGACAACACGTCGTGGGTGTTGCGCGGTAGCGGATTGATGTAGCGGAAGTGTGCAAAAGCCACTTTACGGCCTGATGCGCAAAGGTCTTCTGCAGCTGTGTAAAGATGTCCGTAGGTACCTCCCCATCCAACAATGAGAGTGTCGGCATCGGCGTCGCACAACACCTCGAGTTCGGGGATGTTGTTGGCAATGTGCTCTATTTTTTCTTTGCGCGTGTACACCATCTTTTCGTGGTTGACCGGGTCGGTAGAAATTGCTCCGGTGTTGTAGTCCTTTTCAAGACCTCCAAGGCGATGAGCCAACCCTTCAGTCCCGGGTATTGCCCAATAGCGCACCTTGGTGGCGTCGTTGCGCATATAAGGTTGCCATGTGTCTTTTAGCTCGTCGGGAACGTAGTTGGGCTTAATTTCGGGATATTCGTCGGCATCGGGTATCCGCCATGCCGATGAGCCGTTGCCAATGAATGCATCCGAAAGAAGGATGACAGGAGTCATGTGCTCGATGGCTATGCGTGATGCTTCAAAAGCCATGGTGAAGCAATCGGTGGGTGATGCCGGTGCTACGACGGCAACCGGAGACTCTCCGTTGCGGCCATATAATGCTTGCATAAGGTCGGTTTGCTCGGTCTTGGTAGGAAGTCCGGTCGAAGGGCCGCCGCGTTGTACGTCGATAATCACCAATGGAAGTTCTGCCATTACGGCGAGCCCGATACCTTCGCTTTTTAACGCAAGCCCGGGGCCTGAGGTGGAAGTGATGGCTAAATTTCCGGCATAGGAAGCTCCTATCGCCGAGCATACACCGGCAATCTCGTCTTCCATTTGCACGGCTTTCACTCCCAAATCTTTACGCTTGGCCAGCTCGTGCAGTATATCGGTGGCCGGAGTAATAGGGTAGCTGCCGAGAAACAATGGTCGTCCCGATTTTTCCGAGGCCATGATAAATCCCCATGCAGTAGCTGTGTTGCCGTTGATGTCGGTATAATGTCCAGGACGTATTGCTTCCGACTCGATGCGATAGGTCGAGACTGAAGCATGTATGTTTGCTCCATAATTGTAGCCGGCTTCGATTACTTTGGAGTTTGCCTCATATATGGCCGGTTTTTTTGCAAATTTGGTGTGGAGATGGTGCATGGCTGCATCGAGCGGGCGGTCAAAGAGCCAGCACACAAGCCCCAATGCAAAGATGTTGCGGCACTTCATTATCGACTTGTTGTCGAGTCCCGAATCGGCAAGTGCGGCTTTGGTCATCGATGTCACCGGCACTTCTACAACCTGAGCCTTGAGGTTTAGCTCGGTGTAGGGGTCGTCGGTTGTAAACAGAGCCTTTTTTAAGTCCGACTCTTTAAATGAATCGATGTCGACAATGGCAACGCCACCGTCTTTCAGATGTTTTACGTTTTGCTTCAATGCTGCCGGATTCATGGCTATAAGCACATCGGCTTTGTCGCCGGGAGTGTGTACGCCTATGCCTATGCTTACTTGAAATCCCGACACTCCGCTGAGTGACCCTTGCGGAGCACGTATTTCGGCAGGGTAGTCGGGAAATGTAGACACTTGGTTGCCTACGCCGGCCGACACATTTGTGAATATGTTTCCGGCCAATTGCATCCCGTCGCCTGAGTCGCCCGAGAAACGAACAACCACCTTGTCGAGAACTTTTATATTAGCTTTTTCTAACATGATTGATTATGTATTGCACTGTTATATAAACTTGCGAATTGGTTGTAAATTTAGTGATATTGTTGATAGTTTGCAATTGTTTTGTTCGATTTGCTATTTTTTTGTTTGTGTAAAGAGGCGTTTTACCCAAATGAATAGTGTCGGAACTATCATTATTGTCGATGTCGATGCTATGATAATCGTCCAGTCGCTTATGCTGAGCGGAACTACGCTGAACATTGCTCCACCGGTTTCTACAATGACTATCTGTCCGATGAGTATTGCCAACAATGTAGAGAAGAATACTTTGCTTTCGCGAGTATTGAAAAATGCAGTGTGTCCGCTTGCGTAAGCTTTGGCATTGAACAGATTCCAAAACTGTAGGAAAACAAACGTGGTGAAGAACAATGAAAGCTCATAGGCTGACAATCCGTCGGGAACGACTCCCTCGGCGTTGATGTAGCTGTAGCAGAACTTGACGATGTTGAAATCGGCAAGGGTCTCGACCGGATATAGACGCAGATACTGCATAAATCCAAATAGAAAGACCACAAACAGCGTGCCAATGGCAAAGATTGTTGTAGCCATGTGTCGTGTGATGATGAAATCGTTGATGTGTCTCGGCTTATTCTGCATCACTACAGCACTTGGCGGCAGAGAGGCCAATGCCAAAGCGGCAAACGAGTCCATGATGAGGTTTACCCAAAGCATTTGTGTCACCGTCAATGGCGATTGTGTCCCAAAGAATGCTCCAAGTAAAACGATGAGGCACGCTACAAGGTTTATGGTGAGTTGGAATAGGATGAATCGTTGGATGTTTTGGTAGAGCGAGCGTCCCCACATTACAGCCTTTGTGATTGATGCAAACGAGTTGTCCATGATAGTAATGTCACTGGCTTCTTTGGCTACAGATGTGCCATCTCCCATCGACAGCCCCACTTGTGCGGCATTGAGAGCCGGAGCGTCGTTGGTGCCGTCGCCGGTCACAGCAACTACTTCATCGTTGCCTTGGAGCAGATTGACAAGACGCGATTTGTCGGTGGGGCGTGCGCGCGACATTATTTTGATGTCTTTGGCTCGTTTTGCGGCTTCCTCTTCGCTCAATGCTGCCCACTCCGGACCTGATATGTGGTTGACATCAAGCTTGTCATTTTCATTCCACAGACCTACTTGACGACCTATCTCGCAAGCCGTACCGGGAGTGTCGCCGGTGACAATCTTAACCTTTATTCCGGCGTCAAGGCACTGATTTATGGCTTCGGGAACATCATCTCTGACAGGGTCGGATATTGCAACGATGCCGAGGAATGTGAGTCGATTGCACGACAATGTGTTGTCGGCAATGGGATTTTCATCATCGTCAAGTGTTGTGTAGGCAAATCCAAGTGTACGCATGGCCTGACGTTGGTATTGCAACAACTGTCCCTCGATAGTTGATTTGTCGATATTGCCGTCTATGGAAGAGCAGAGACCCATTACAATCTCAGGAGCGCCTTTTACATAGAGAGTCTTGCGTCCGGTCAGAGGCGATTGAACTACGGTGGCCATGAACTTGCGCATGGTCGAGAATGGCAATTGGGAAATTACAGGAGCCGATTCGCGCAATGTTAAATAATCTTCTCCTTGGTCACGAAGCCACAAGAGCAAAGCGCCTTCAGTGGGATTGCCCAATGCGACGGCCTTCTTGCCATCGGCCGCAATGTCAAGAAATGCAGTCGAGTTTACGGCTATGCCTTCTTTTATGACGTCTGACAGAGAGTCGGATGCTGTTAGTGACTGTTTTTCGTCGAGTCCGAAGAAGTTGGTGCGGTAGATGCGCATTTGGTTTTGAGTGAGTGTGCCGGTCTTATCGGTGCAGATTACGGTTGTTGCCCCCATGGTTTCGCAAGCATGCATTTTGCGCACAAGATTGTTGCTCGCAAGCATACGACGCATGCTTAGAGCAAGACTCAGCGTGACGCTCATCGGCAGACCCTCAGGCACAGATACCACTATCAGCGTGACGGCAAGCATAAATGTAGAGAGCAGGTAGTCGACCAACTCGATGGTGGTGTAGTCGCCCGACCAATCCCATGTAAACAGTCGCCCGATGATTATAAGCGCGCCAATAGCGTATGATGCGATTGACAGGATGCGTCCAAGCCGTTCGAATTGTAGGGTGAGAGGGGTTTTTACGCCGGTGTCTATTTGTGCGGCGACATATACTTTTCCGTATTCGGTGGCATCGCCCACGGCTGTAACTTTGATGGTACCGTGTCCTTCGATGACGGTTGTGCCGCGCATTATGGCATTGGAGGGATAAGTGGCGTCGTCTTTGAAATCTTCTTGTCGGTGTGACTTTCTTATCGAAGGCTCTCCGGTGAGAGTGCTTTCGTTGATGCTAAGTGATATGGAATCAAGCAATATGCCATCGGCCGGTACCTCATCACCGGTTTCCAATATCACAATGTCTCCTACAACGATGTCACGTCGGGGTATTTGAGTTACATGCCCGTCGCGTATGACTTTTACTTGTATATCATCGTTTACTTGGTTGAGGATTTCAAATTTTTTGTTGGCATTGACCTCGACGGCAAATCCGATGACAGTAGCCATCAATACAGCAACAAGGATGCCGATAGGCTCAAAGAATACTTCAAATCCGTTGTCAGGTAGTGTCGATTCATACACCGCAATGCCGGCCGACAAAGCCAATGCTACTAAAAGAATTTTAATCAGCGGATCGTTGAAACTTTCTAAAAACCGCTTTAATAGAGACGGCTTTGGTGGAGGGGTGAGCACGTTTACACCATGCAAGTTGCGGCTTTCGGTGACTTCTGCTACTGATAATCCTTTTATTGTCTTAGGCTCTTTTTCTGTCATGATTTTAATGATTAAATTTTAAAGCCATACCGCGCACAGTCGAATTGAAGTGTCCGTGGTGGTACGCTCTTATTCCGTTGATGTATGTTGATATTACTTGATTGTGCAGTGTTTCGCCATTGAGTGGAGTCCATTGACAACGACTGACGACATCATGATCGTTGACCGAGTAAGGAGAGCGAGGCTTGACAATGACGAGGTCGGCATGATAACCTACGCGAATGTATCCACGACGATCTACTCCAAGCAGAGTAGCCGGAGCATGCGACATTTTGTCCACGACCTGTTCGATTGAGAAATGTCCGCGGTCGGCCAGCTCGAGCATCAATGGCAGGGAGTATTGCACCATGGGCATTCCCGACGTGGCTGTCAAGGCTGTGCCTTGCTTCTCTTCAAGCAGGTGAGGTGCGTGGTCGGTGGCTATGACGTCGATGATGCCGTCGGCAACTGCGCTAAGCAGTGCCTCGCGGTCTCTTGACGACTTGATGGCCGGATTGCACTTTATGCGTCCACCCATGCGATCGTAGTCGCGAGAATCAAACCAAAGGTAATGAGGACAGGTCTCGGCTGTGATGCGCTTTGAAGTTATGTCGCCTGCTTTAAATAGCGATAGCTCGTCGAGAGTGGATATGTGCATTATGTGTAATCGTGCATTATGCTTGTTGGCCAAAGCAATGGCTGTGGCAGTGGATTCGTAACAAGCCTTACGGTCGCGAATGATGGAGTGCAGCTTTATCGGCAGATTTTCGCCAAGCTCGTTGACAAGCCGTTGACGGTTGGATTGGATTGTCGGTTCGCTCTCGGCATGAACGGCAATCAGACTCTTTACTTCACCAAACAGTCGGTTGAGCATTATCTCATTGTCGACAAGCATGTTGCCTGTTGATGAGCCAAGAAACAATTTTACGCCCGGCACGATAGAATAGTCGCATGCAAGCAACTCATTGAGATTGTCGTTGGTCGCACCGATAAAATAGCTATAATTGGCCATTGACACCTCTGAAGCGCGTTGATGTTTGGCTTCAAGAGCCTCTATTGAGGTGGTGAGAGGTTTGGTGTTGGGCATGTCAATAAACGATGTCACGCCTCCGGCCACGGCCGCGGCCGATTCGGTTGCAGTGTCGGCTTTGTGGGTTAATCCCGGTTCGCGGAAGTGAACATGCTCATCGATAGCTCCGGGCAATAAATATGCTCCGTCGGCATCTTCGGTAAAGTCGGCACTTGACAACACTGATTCATCGACGTTGCCACGTGATATATCGGCGATGAGACCGTATTCGATTATGACATATCCAATAAATCTCTCTCCCTCGTTGATGATTAGGGCGTTGTGAATAATAGTTCGGCTCATTTAATACTTTTCTTGCTATAATCGGGATATTTCTTAAACCAACTTCCCATTTTTAGTTTCAACACTCCGAATACGGCCTCGGAGAAAATGCCTGAACTCATCTTGCTCTCGCCAAGCACTCGGTTGACAAATACGATTGGGACTTCTTTTATCGTGAAACCGTATTTGTAGGCGGTAAATTTCATTTCTATCTGAAATGCATAGCCCTTGAATTTTACATCATCAAGGGGCAATGCTTGTAGTACACGCTTGGTGTAGCACACAAAGCCGGCAGTAGTGTCGTGTATGGGCATGCCGGTAATCATGCGTACATATTTTGATGCATAATATGACATAAGCACACGTCCCATTGGCCAATTAACCACGTTTACTCCTGTGACATATCTTGACCCTATGGCCATGTCGGCATCTTGTTTTGCACAAGTGTTGTAGAGGGCGATTAAATCGTTGGGATTGTGTGAAAAGTCGGCATCCATTTCGAAGACGTAGCTATAGTCATGCTCCAACGCCCATTTAAATCCGGTGATGTAGGCAGTGCCGAGACCAAGTTTTCCCGAACGCTCCACAAGATATATGCGACCGGGATGCTTAATTGCCAATTCTTTTACTATATTGGCAGTGCCATCGGGAGAGTTGTCATCTATTATAAGCACGTCAAAGTTATGAGACAATGACAATACTGCACCTATTATGGCGGCAATATTCTCCTTCTCATTGTAAGTCGGTATTATGACAATGCTGTCGGAAGTCGGTGTAATCTCAGATGCCATTTGTCACGATAGTATAATTTACTGCAAATATACAAACAAACGAGCGAGAAACATCAAGCTTGCTTGAATGTTTTTCACCGCGAGAGCAGAAAATATTCAAGGTTTACCTCAAATGTAGTGACAAACGAGCGAGAAACATCAAGCTTGCTTGAATGTTTTTCACCGCGAGTAGGATGTACATAGTTGTTTACAGCAAAGTTAGAAGTTTAAAATTGCTTATTTGGGAATTTATAAATGAAAACGTGATGCTAATTTTAAATAGCAACCGAAAGAATGTACTTGATGAAATTGCGTCAATTCTTTCGGTTGCAAAAATGTTTAAAACTACTTAGGCTTTAATCTTTGTCGATGACATATGCGGCATGATATTCATCGAGTATGTTACGTATGGCTGTGCCAATTTTAAGATAGTCGCTTTTGTCGAGATTGTCGAGTGATGCTCTTACCGACCATGCCGGCCCGTCAAATCCATCGCCGTTTAGTAGCACGACTGCTGTTTCAGTAGCAAGGCGCATTACAAAGTCAAGTGGTTCGTAGTTGTCGTTGAGGTATTTGGCGAAGCCGTCGCCATAAAATTTGTGAGCCCACACCATGATGTCAATTTCTGAATAATATCCGGCACGCAACGGGTCGGGAAATAGTTTAAATCCGGTTGTTGACCACAAGGCCTCGAGTCGTTCGCTTATTATTGACTGCATGCGATTTTTGTAGTTGTTGGATTTGTCAAGCAAGGCAAATGCGGCAAACAAGGACATTTGCATTTGTTGTGGAGTAGAGAGACCGGCGGTGTGGTTTAAAGCGACAAGACGACTATCGGCGACTAATCGGTCTACAAACTTCAACGTGGCAGGGTCGAGCGACAATGAGCCATAGCGCATGTTTAGAGCTAACTTGTCGCTATCGGGCAGGTTGGAAATTTTGTGGTCGAAGATGTTGTCTTGAGCCACGGCCATTACTGCCAATCGCCATCCCGTTGCTCCAAAATATTTAGAAAAAGAATATACGGTGAGGGTGTTGTAGGGGAGTTGGTACATCAACGAGCGGAAATCTTTGACAAATGTGCCATACACGTCGTCAGTAACAATCATAAGGCCGGGATTGTGATTTTTGACGATATCGACAATCCGGTCAATGGTGTGGGTCGATAGTGCATAGGATGGAGGATTGCTTGGATTGACAAGACACAGTAGTTTTACTTTGGGGTCGCGTAGCTTGTCAATCTCGCTGTCGGCATATTGCCAAGAGTGAAACCCGTCTTGGTTGACACGATTAGCGCTGATGTTGATTACGTTGAAGTCAAAGCGGTCGAGATTGGGAATTTCGATATAGGGCGTGAAAATTGGAGTCATCAAAGCAATAGTGTCTCCACGCATGAGCAGGCGATTTTCCTGTAAGGAGTCAAATGCGTAACACATGCCGGCCGTGCCACCTTCTACGGCAAAGAGATCAAATGTGGTAGATGTGTCACCTTGTGCTCCCATTTCATGTGCCATGTAGTCACGAACAAGAATCTCTGTATAGCGCAATATGCGATCGGGTGTCGGATATTGGTCGCCAATCACTGCATCGGCCCATTCTTGAGCAATATTGTCTATCGTGGCGCTGTGCTTAGCAATCAAGTAGTCGATGGTTGAACGAAGCAGTTTTGCACCCGGGATACCGGAATGAGATGAGAGGAAGTTTTCCAGTCGAGCCCCCAATCCTGTCGATGTCGGCATTCCGGCTATCCCGGCAGGGTCGTAGCCGGTGCGTTTACATTCTTCAAGAGCCCACTGCCCGAGGATGAAGAATGCTTCGCGCGGCATGGTGGATATCCAGTTTGGGTTGCCGCGTCCGGCGTTGAGGAATGTTGATGTTGAGGCGCGAGCCTCGTTCTTGGCTAGTTCGATGAGCCGGTTTTTGATTTCAAACGGACTCATATTTTCAAGTTTACGCTCGTAGTCGCGAGTGTTATTGTTTTTATCAGAACAATTCATAATTTTAATATTAATAAGTGAATCAAAATAATACTGTACTGTCAAGCCATCAACAACACAATTGCAACTCCCCATAATATTAGTAAAGTGTTGCCTATGGCATAAGTGACCGTGTAGCCCATTGCCGGCAGACTGCTGCCTAGTGAGTCTTGTATGGCTCCGAGGGCAGCGGTGGTAGTGCGACCGCCGGCACAACAGCCGAGGTTGATTGCCGGATGAAATTTAAAAATCTTGTCTCCCATCCATACTCCGATAAATAGAGGTAGTGACGTGGCTACTACACCGGCAAGAAACAGCGAAAATCCCACTTCCTTGATGCCACTGATGAATGTCGGGCCTGCAGTAATGCCAATAACGGCAATAAACATGTTGAGCCCCAGATTGTTGAGTATCCACACTGCCGGTTCCGGAATACGTCCGAATGTAGGATGCTTGGATCTTAACCATCCAAAGAATAGACCGGCGAGCAGTGCTCCTCCGCTGGTGCTGAGACTGATTGGTACTCCTCCGAGATGTAGGGTTAATGCCCCAATAAGTCCTCCGATGACGATGCCTAATCCCACAAACACGAGGTCAGTGGCGTTGGTTGGGCGGTCGACATAGCCCAACTGTGGGGCTGCTGCGTTGACTTCATTGGTTGCACCAACGATGCGTACGGTATCGCCGGCATGCAGTTGAGTCTGAGCAAGTACCGGGATGTCAACTCCGGCACGTGTGATGCTTTTTACAATCACTCCAGTCATGAAGGGCTTGGCGCGCAACTGATCTATGGTCATTCCGTCAATTGTTTTTCCTGCAATCATCACCGGCAATTCCTCTGCTGGAAACGACAATAATTCGTCGTCGCTAACTTCAGGCCCAATCCAACTTTCATCTTGTATTACATATTCTCTTCGTCCACTCAACACCACTTCGTCACCAAGCTTGATAGCAAGGGTGGAGCTTACTCCAACGATTGTTCCTGAAGAGCGTACGCGTTCAACAAACACACGTCGTCCTAAGTCGTGTAGGTGTCGCTCCACATCAGCCACGGTGGGGTTGTTGTTGAAAAAATCAGAAACTACTCTATAAGCGCGAAATGACACGGGACGGTTGGCGTTGATAAATGCCGGGTCGTCAGTCAATGAGCTGCGGTTGAGATGCTTTGCCAATTGGGCAGTCTGGGCTTTTACCTTTTCAATACCACCAAGCATACGAGGGGCTATGTTACCGAGTATATAAGCTGATCCTATTGTGCCAAAGATGTAACATACAGCGTAGCTAACCGGAATGATGTCTACCCATGCTCTCTTATTTGCCGCCGACGTATCGAGTGTGGCAATGGTGTCGCCTCCTACTCCTATCACGGCCGATATGGTCTGTGCTCCGGAGAGTAGTCCGGCGGCTTCACCGGGATTGTATCCCATCACTAATGCTATTCCCCAAGTCACAAGCAGACATACAACGCACAATACACAAGCAAATATTACTTGCTTGATGCCGTCGCCACGTAAAGAACGAAAAAATTGCGGACCTACGCTATATCCGATAGCAAATAGAAATAGCAGAAAAAATACCGACTTTAGCGGGCCTGAAATAGGTATGTTCATCTGCCCGACAACCACCCCTACAAGCAATACAGATGTTACAGTGCCGAGTGAAAATGTTTTGTAACGAAGTTTCCCAATCCAGAAGCCAAGCCCGATAGTCAGGAATATGGCTAATGACGGATATTCGCGAAACGTTTCGACAATCCAGTTCATAAGATAAATGGTTTTTTAGGTTAATAAATTAGTAAAACTGATATAACAACACGGGTCTCCTTTACAAGGTTTCGATTTTAAGGCAATTTAATAGGTTTAATAATTATAGTTAGGAGTGTTATTATGAGGTAAGAGAAATAGCTATAGATAGAGATAGAAACTATAAACACACAGGGAGCGACTGAATTTTCAGTCGCTCCCTGTGTGTTTATCGAGTTAGAATTTAATCATTATGGTGGTTGTCGCGGCGCGGACGGCGATCGTCGCGATGTGGGCCGCGATTGTCATCTCGACGCGGGCCACGGTCATTTCGAGGGCTGCGAGGTGCGCGTTGTGGCTCTACATAACCTTCGGGTTTTGGTTGAAGTGCGCGCATTGAAAGACGATATTTGCCGGTCTTCTTGTCTATTTCGATTAGCTTCACAGTGAGAGTGTCGCCTTCTTTTATGCCGGAAGCTTCCATGCTTTCGATGCGTTCCCAACTGATTTCTGATATATGTAACAAGCCGTCACGATTTGGCATAAACTCGACAAATGCGCCAAATTCGAGGATTGACTGAACTTTTCCGGTGTAAGTCTTGCCTTCTTCGGGAAGTTCAACAATGGCGTTGATAAGCTCGAGAGCTTTGTCCATTGCTTCCTTGTTGTTTGCAGCCACTTCGATATAGCCTTGGTTGTCGATTTCATCGATTGACACAGTTGCACCGCTGGTTTCCTGAATGCCTTGAATAACCTTTCCACCCGGGCCTATGACAGCACCAATGAGGTCTTTTGGTATCGTCATGGTCACGATGCGAGGCACATGGGGTTTGTAGTCTTCGCGAGGTTCGGGTATGGCATTGTTGATCTTATCGAGTATGTAGAGACGTCCTTCCTTGGCTTGGTTGAGTGCTTTTTCAAGTACTTCATAGCTTAGACCGTCGACCTTGATGTCCATTTGGGTGGCAGTGATGCCATCTTTTGTTCCGGTTACTTTGAAGTCCATGTCGCCGAGATGGTCTTCATCGCCAAGAATGTCAGATAGAATGGCATATTTTACGTTGTCGCTATCGGAGATGAGACCCATGGCAATACCGGCTACAGGTTTTTTCATTTTTACCCCTGCATCGAGAAGCGCGAGAGTTCCGGCGCATACGGTGGCCATAGATGAAGAGCCGTTAGACTCAAGGATGTCGCTGACAATGCGACATACATAGGGGAAGCCATCAGGGAACATACGTTTGAGCGCACGGTGTGCAAGGTTGCCGTGTCCCACTTCGCGACGGCCTACGCCACGTTGGGCCTTTGCTTCGCCGGTTGAGAATGGTGGGAAGTTGTAGTGAAGGAGGAAGCGCTCTTTGCCTTGGTTGAGAACATCGTCGAGTATTTTTTCGTCGAGTTTAGATCCGAGGGTTACTGTAGCCAATGCTTGGGTTTCACCGCGAGTAAACACGGCTGAACCATGAGGCCCCGGTACATAGTCGGTTTCAATCCAGATTGGACGTATCTCGGTAGTCTTACGACCATCAAGACGTATGCCTTCGTCAAGAACACAACGACGCATGGCTTCTTTTTCAACGTCGTGATAGTAGCGACGCACCATCGCTTCTTTTTCTTCGCGTTCTTCTTCGCTCATGGATTCAAGGTATTCTTCGCAAATGGCTTTGAATGAATCTTGTCTCCAATGTTTGTCTGCACTACCGGTTTTAGCAATTGCATATACCTTGTCGTAGCATTTATCGTGTACATCCTTGCGCAAGTCTTCGTCGTTAACTTCGTGGCAATATTCGCGTTTGACAACTCCCACGGCTTCGGCGAGTTCCATTTGGGCCTTGCATTGAACTTTAATTGCGTCATGGGCGGCTTTTAGGGCTGCAAGTAGATCGGCTTCTGACACTTCGTCCATTTCGCCTTCTACCATCATGATATTTTCGTATGTGGCACCAACCATAAGTTCCATGTCGGCACGTTCGAGTTGCTCAAAAGTAGGGTTGATGACAAATTGTCTATCGACACGGGCTACTCTCACTTCTGAGATGGGACCATTGAAAGGAATGTCGCTGACTGCAATTGCTGCTGATGCGGCAAGTCCGGCAAGGGAGTCAGGCATGTCAACGCCATCAGCTGAGAACATTATGATGTTTACAAAAGTGT
>CAZLUB010000005.1:53629-64504 GCA_964562595.1 uncultured Muribaculum sp.
TGGTAATTGTCGGGGAATAGGGGACGTAGTACGCGGTCAACGAGACGAGATGTCAGGATTTCATAATCAGAAGCGCGTCCTTCACGCTTTAGAAATCCACCGGGGAATCGGCCGTTGGATGAGAATTTCTCTTTGTACTCTACATGTAGGGGCATGAAGTCGACCCCTTCGCCAGCTTCTTTAGCTGACACAACTGTAGCAAGGAGCATCGTGTTGCCCATGCGTAGTTCTACCGCTCCATCAGCTTGTTTAGCAAGTTTGCCAGTTTCCAAAGTGATGGTGCGTCCATCACCAAGCTCGATGGTTTTCTTAATTGGGTTAAGTGCCATAAAAATTGTAAGTCAGTTTTTCTAATACAAAAAATCGTACAAAGATACAACAAATTACTTGATTTCCATGAGTTTTGCAATAAAAAGCGTCTTATGGAACATAAAACAAGCTTGATATATCGGCATTTTGATATATCGGTAAACCGATATTATGAAAAAGTTGTAGATTGCAGATGTCAGCGACGTGAAAATTGTAAATAATGCATGTCGCATAACGAGACCCCTTTGTGGGCTACGTTAAAGCGTAAGAATATGGCATGCTTACCACTAATTTGGGACAATTGAGGCAACGAAACCTTTAATTGAGTCATTTTTTGAGGCATGGCTTTGTTTATGTCGATTGTTCCGATGAGTTTACCTCCCTGACTTTCAAATGGACTATCGATCATTATATCTATACAACCATCAAGCCCCTTTGGAGTCAAAAATAAGGTTAAATTGGCTTTCTTGTGTCCGGTAATGGGGTCAAAGTTAAAGTATTTATATCCGATGATCGAACCGTTGGTGTTGTTGACAACCGGGTTGTGGTTGATGCGTAAATCGTAGGGCGCTTTTTGGGCGAGTCTTTTGTTGTCATCGGCATAGAGAGGCTTCACATAAGAACCGCTAAAAGCATAGTTGGGATAGATGTTTTCAGCACCATCTGGACCGGTATAATAGCAAGCGATACCACAGGAATAACGTCTAAGTGGATCAAGTCCGTTTATGTGGAAACCTTCAGATGTGTATTCACCTTCAGTAATAGTTACTTTGCCATTTTTCCCTTCTTCAACATCGATAGTAATAGGGGCGACCATGGCTTGGCGAGCATACCAATTAGTGCCAGTCTGTCGATGATAGAATACGTACCATTGTCCGTTTATTTCCATAATGCTTCCATGTGTATTGCCAGATGGATGGGCTGTGTAAATGGTATTGCCGTTTTCGTCTTTATCGCGACCGCGTGCGTCAATGATTGTACCGCCGTAGGTAAACGGACCGAGAGGATAATCGCTATAGGCGTAAGCCAATGTGTAGGGTGAGTTGGGTAATCCAAAATCTCCATCGGCTGTCCATCGGCTGTAAATAAATACATATTTGTCTTTTATCTTGCGGATTGATGACGCTTCGAAAAATCGGAATAATCCGGGTTGATGTAAATGAGATACCATGTCGTTAATAATTTGGGTCCCCGGTTTAATTGTTGCCATATTAGAAGCGTCAAGTTCGGCAGCATAGGATTTTTCAATACCCCAGTATCCATATACGCGACCATCATCATCGATTAATATAGCCGGGTCAAAGCCCATGACTCCCTCTGTTTCTTTTTCATTATCTTTACTCCAATTGATAACTTTAAAAGGGCCGTCAGGTCTATTTGATTTGGCAACCATGCTTTTTCTGCCTTTGGCTTCATTATTTGGGTATAGATAGTATGTTTTCTTTTTGGTTGTGGGGTCGGTATATTCTGCGATGTCTGGAGCGTATAGCAAGTCTCCAATGCTATCAGCGTTGAGAAATTGACCGGTAACATCGTTTTTTGATTCGAAAATTACTCCGTCATAGCGCCATGAAGATAGATTGTCGGTTGATGCTGACCACACAACAAGGTCGACTCCGCAGTAGTCGGTGCGACGAGTGTCGTGAGACCCATATATGTATATTCGTTGCTTCCCTGGATTGTCGGGATCATCAAATACGTAAGGCTCTCCATCGGGGATGTGTTCCCAAAGAGGGAGATATGGATTTTGCGAATTTAACATTAGTGAGCATAAAATGTTAAGCGCGAAATAGAGGATGGCAGATTTATAATTCATTTTATTATTTAGTTTGAATTTGTTAATACAAAATTAATAAAAAATCTGATTATATTAAAATGCAACATATTAATGTAGTTGTGTTGAGGATTTTTTGTAATTTCGGGTTTGATATGGAAAAGGTAGATAAAATGATGACTTGGGAACGGCTTATCAATGATAAGCGTTTTGGATTGGAGCATTATCATGATCCAAAAGGCGGTTCACGAAGTGACTTCCAGCGCGACTTTGATCGATTGGTTTTTTCTTCTCCATTTCGACGGTTGCAAAATAAGACACAAGTGTTTCCATTGCCGGGAAGTATTTTTGTACATAATAGGTTGACTCACTCTATAGAGGTAGCTTCGGTCGGAAGGTCGATGGCCAATGAGGTGAGTTTGCTTTTACGCAAGAGGCATGCTTCAAAGCCATGGGTGGATAAACTTAATGCGCTTGGAGAGATTGTTGCTGCTGGATGCTTAGCTCATGATTTAGGCAATCCTCCGTTTGGGCATTCGGGAGAAATGGCGATATCGACTTTTTTTAGCGAAGGTGGTGGTAAACATTTACAATCGAGTTTATCGGCAAACGAATGGGCTGACCTTACTCATTTTGAGGGTAATGCCAATTCGTTTCGCTTGTTGACTCATCAGTTTAAGGGCAGGCGAGTCGGCGGTTTCGCTATGACATATTCGATGCTTGCATCAATTGTGAAATATCCTTTTGAGTCGCAAATGGCAGGAGGCAAATCAAAATTTGGATTTTTTACTTCCGAAGTAGAGAGTTTCAAGAGGGTTGCTGATGAACTGGGGTTGTTGTCTCGATATGGGGACAATGGCGAGGTGTGCTATGCACGGCATCCTTTGGTGTATATAGTGGAGGCTGCTGATGATATTTGCTACCAAATTATGGATATTGAAGACGCTCACAAGTTAAAGATACTTAGCACTCAAGAGGTTATAGAGCTATTGTTGGGCTTTTTTGAAGAATCGCGTCAGAAGCATATTGCCGGTGTGATGGAGCATGTTGAAGACCCCAATGAGAAAGTGGCTTATCTGCGCTCAAGTGTTATTGGAGTGTTGGTGTCTCAGTGTGCCAAGGTTTTTGTCGATAGTGAAAATCTGATTTTGGCGGGTAATTTTGAGGGTACTCTAATAGATCATATTGATGAATTGGAGCGAAATGGTTATCGTCGCTGCTCTCAGTTGGCATGGACAAAGATTTATAAAGCCGGAGATGTTGTAGATGTGGAACTTGCCGGTAATCGCATCATTACGTTCTTGATGGAGAAGTTGATACATGCAGTGTGTAATCCGGATCTTAATTATTCCAAATTATTGTTGAGCAAAGTGCCTCAACAGTATGATACGTCAGCGACCACTCTTTTTGGTAAAATACAATCTGTGCTCGACCACATATCGGGTATGACCGATGTATATGCCCTTGACTTATATCGTAAACTTAATGGCATGAGTTTGCCCGCTGTCTAATTTAGAAAAAATTGTCTTATGAATAAGATATTAAGTGTAATTGTATGCTTGGCCGTATCGGTGATAGCTTTATCCGCCAAAACTTATAAGGTGGAAGACATTCCTAATGTACATACTGAAAACAGAAATCGATATGTTTCCAATCCTGATGGTGTGCTTTCAGAGGTTGTGGTGGCAGAACTTGATGCGTTGTTGGCAGATGTGTGGAAAAAAACAACAGCCGAGGTGGTGCTTGTAGCCGTTGATAAGATTGATGGTGGAGACGCAGACACATTTGCAACAAATCTATTTACACATTGGGGCATAGGCAAAAGTGACAACGATAATGGGTTGTTGGTGTTGATAGCCAGGAGTGACCGTAAGGTCGTGATACGAACCGGCTACGGCATGGAAGGTGTGTTGCCCGATGTTGTTGCAGGTCGTATAATACGTAATGTTATGGCTCCACATTTTCGCAATAACGACTATGATGGAGGTGCATTGGCCGCGATGAATGAAATAGCTCGTTTGGTAACGACTCCCGGAGCTACAGACGAATTGATGTCGCAGTATGAAAATGATAAAATCGCAGATGATTTATCGTTGTCCGATGTATTTAAGATGTGGTTGTCGTTTGGAGGACTGGTTGCTGTGGTTGTGGCGTTGTGGGTCGGAGCAACTGTGTGGCGGACTCGTAATCTTGACCGTTTTGAACGCTATAATGCTCTTAATGGCATAAAAATAGGCGTATTTATGTTGACTTTTATTGGGCTTGGAGTGCCGGTTGTGGTTGCGTTGTATATGTTTTGGAAGATGCGTCGTTTGCGAATTAAACGCAGAACGTGTCCAAATTGTCACAATCGAATGCGTAGGCTTGACGAACACTCTGACAATGCTTATCTGACGGCGGCACAAGATGCTGAAGAGCGCATTAATTCGGTAGATTATGATGTGTGGCTATGTGATAATTGTGGTGAAACAGATATTCTTCCCTATGTTAATAGGACTGTAAATTACACGCAATGTCCACGATGTGGAGCAAGAGCATGTGGCTTGCAGAGTGACCGTGTTATTTATCAAGCAACGGCAACTCGAGAGGGCCGTGGTGTGCGTGAATATGTGTGCCGTAGTTGTGGCAATCGAAGTCAAGTGCCTTATGAATTGCCTAAGATTATAGTACCTCCGGTAATTATTGGCGGCGGTGGTCGTGGATTTGGAGGTGGCAGTGGCTTTTCCGGTGGTTCGTTTGGTGGCGGATTTACCGGCGGAGGAGGAGCTTCGGGAGGCTGGTAATGTTCATCAAAAACATAACACAGCGATAGGCAGATCCAAACGGTCAGACCTTTTTCCGCAGTGAATAAATTTTACTGCCTAATTGGTTAATAGGCAAGGTGCTGTATTATAAGGAGATAAAACGACTTTTTGTAAAAATCTTAATATTGCTCGTAGCGTGTCGCTTTCTATGTAGTCTAAATTAAGTATAGTTTGTTGTGCTTTATAAAAAAACACTTAACTTTGTGGAAACATTAATAATTTTGCCTATGAAACATTGTGTATAGTTTGATACGCACATTTTAAGATAAATTGGGAAAGCGTTTTAGCTTTATTCTGCTACCTAAAAGTTTGGCGACTGAAAGAAACAGCAGGAATATTGCAAAAATGCTCGCGCTTAATCGGCGTGGGCTTTTGGTTATTCTGCTGTTAGGTTACGCCAAACACCTTAGGTAGGGAATTAACTATAAGTACCGCGCTTTTTTTGTGCGTATTCCCTGGAAAATTTCAAGGTACAAAGGAGTAACTGAAAAGCCGTAAAGTGAGTAGGAAATTTAGATATAGTAATTATATTATGAAAAAGATTATTTTAATGTTTATAGTATCTGTGTTATCCGTAGCCACTGCATTTGCTGATGAAGCCTCGTCCTCTGGTTCATGCAAAATAGCAGGAACTGCTAATGATTATGTTGAAGCAACTGCTTATGTAACAGCCGAAGATGGCATGGTTAATGGATATGTCCTCATTTCAAATTCTTCTAGCAAACCATTGATGTCTTATAGGCTTGTCGTTAAGGTTGATAAGGTTTCAATGTATTATTATGGAGAATTAAAATGGAAAACAGAAACTATGTGTGACCAAACATACCATGTGAAATGTGCCCCATATACTAATACTAGAATTGACTTATCCTCAATTAAAACACATGCGGGTTATGTTAAGAATGTAACGGTTTCTATTGGAAATCCGACTTGTGGTAACGATTAAAAAGAATGATTTAATACAAAATATAAGTCTTTAACAAGTTACAAAGAAACCATTTTTTGTAATCATTACTGAAAACGAAGTGGCGTATATAGTAATCCTTTAGTTTACTCGTGCGCCACCTTAGTTTATTCACATTGCATATTTGTTTCAGTGCTTTATTTCAAAAGTCTTAAAAGACTTTGCCCTTGTAGTTTTTGGGGGCTTAATTACGACTTCCGTGTAGTTTTCTATGTGGAATTACGCAATTTTCGTAAAAATCAGCACTGAAAATCAATCTGTTAAAAAAAACTAAAAGACCGATCGTCGAAAGGTCAGCCTCTCACTGTGTTATGCGATTTAATAATCGTTGCGTTTGGGATTTTTGGGGAACCAACCTTTAAGTACTCGTTGGCGTTGATCAAAAATCTCTTTAATTGTCCAAAATGAAGAGAATGCGACAACTCCGAGTATCGTAGACCATAAAATGTTGTCTAAGAGTAGAGATATGCCAATGCATACAAGCCCTAATATGAGAAACCACCACCAGCAACGTGTGCCAAAATAATATTCACATTTGATGACTATCGGATGAAATATGCCAATTACTAAAAAAGTGCTAATTCCGATAATCAGACCAAGTAGGTTATATCGTTCTAAAAACTCCATAAATTAAAGTGATAAAGTTGTGATTATTTTCAAAGTTAATAAATTTCGATGAAGTTTTCAATTATTAAACGTAAACATTGTGTTCAATAAGAAAAAAGGCGATGCCTTTGTGGGGTATCGCCTTTTAGAGGATTATTTCAAGTTGAGATTATTTCTTTCCTGAAAGTTTTTCCTTGAGAGCTGCAAGTTCTTCAAGGTCACCGAGAGTGGTCTTCTCGAGAGTTGTACCTACTGCAGGAGTTTCTTCTTTCTTGGCTTGACGTTTTGCCTTGCGAGCTTCGTTCTTCTCAGCTTTTGCTTCGTCTTCAAAGATACGGCTGTGTGAGAGGAATATGCGCTTGCTTTCCTTGTTAAATTCAATCACCTTGAAGTCGAGTTTTTCGTCAACTTGTGCTTGTGAGCCATCTTCTTTAACGAGGTGCTTTGGAGTGGCAAATCCTTCAACTCCATAAGGTAGAGCAACTACGCCACCTTTTTCTTGCATTTCGAGGATTGTGCCTTGGTGGATGCTGCCAACAGTGAATACTGTTTCGAGAACGTCCCAAGGATTTTCTTCAAGTTGCTTGTGTCCGAGGCTGAGACGGCGGTTTTCTTTGTCAATTTCGAGTACTTGAACTTCGATGTCTGCACCTATTTGAGTGAATTCAGATGGATGCTTGATTTTTTTAGTCCAAGAAAGGTCGCTGATGTGGATGAGGCCGTCAACGCCTTCTTCGATTTCAACAAATACACCAAAGTTGGTGAAATTGCGCACCTTGGCAGTGTGCTTGCTTCCAATAGGATATTTTTCGTCGATGTTTTCCCATGGATCGTCCTTGAGTTGCTTGATGCCGAGAGACATTTTGCGTTCTTCGCGGTCGAGTGTTAGGATTACAGCTTCGATTTCGTCACCGACTTTCATGAAGTCTTGAGCTGAACGTAGATGTTGTGACCAAGACATTTCTGATACGTGGATAAGGCCTTCTACGCCGGTAGCGATTTCAACAAATGCACCATAATCGGCCATAACGACAACTTTTCCTTTAACTTTGTCGCCAACTTTGAGTTCAGCGTCAAGAGCATCCCATGGATGGGGTTGAAGTTGCTTGAGACCAAGTGCAATGCGTTTCTTTTCGTCGTCAAAATCAATGATAACAACATTAAGCTTTTGATCAAGAGAAACGACTTCTTCAGGATGGCTTACGCGACCCCAAGAAAGGTCGGTGATGTGGATGAGTCCGTCAACACCGCCAAGGTCGATAAATACACCATAGGTGGTGATGTTCTTGACAGTACCTTCGAGCACTTGACCCTTTTCGAGTTTTGAAATGATATCTTTCTTCTGTTGTTCGAGTTCAGCTTCGATGAGAGCCTTGTGAGAAACAACAACGTTTTTAAACTCTTGGTTGATTTTAACGACTTTGAACTCCATAGTCTTTCCTACGAAGATATCGTAGTCGCGGATAGGCTTAACATCAATTTGCGAACCGGGGAGGAAGGCTTCGATGCCAAATACATCGACAATCATACCACCCTTAGTGCGGCACTTAATGTAACCCTTAATGATTTCATCGTTTTCGAGCGCTTCGTTAACGCGATCCCATGAGCGAGATGCACGAGCTTTCTTGTGAGAGAGAATAAGTTGACCTTTGCGGTCTTCTTGGTTTTCAATGAATACCTCAACAACGTCGCCAACTTTGATGTCGGGGTTGTAGCGGAATTCGCTGACGGGGATAATACCGTCGCTCTTGTAGCCGATGTTAACCATAGCTTCGCGTTTGTTGAGTGCGATGATGGTACCTTCGATTACGTCTTTGTCTTTGACGGTGTTGAGCGACTCATCGTAAGTTTTGGTGAGTTCTTCGCGGCTCTTTTCACCGGCAGTTTCGCCTTTTTCATAGGCATCCCAATCGAAATCTGCGATTGGTGAATTCTTCAATTCTTCAGTCATTTAAATGGTTAATAAAATGGGTTAATTAATTTAATAAGTCAGACATTATGTTGCTTACTTATTTGGCTGGCAAAGTTACAATTTAATTTTCACACTTACAATAGTTTGCGAGAACCATTAGTGCGAAAATGCAGCTTAATGAAAGCAAGAAGCTATTTTTTCTGCGATTTTAGTCATCTCGGATTGCGAAAGACTGAGTTTATCGCCCAAAAAGTTCATGTCGCTCTCGCGATTTATGGGTATGAGGTGGATGTGGGCATGTGGCACTTCAAGACCCATTATGGCTACACCAACGCGTAAGCATGGCATTGCAGTCTTTATGGCTTCGGCAACGCGTTTGGCAAATAAATGTAATGCGGTGTACTCTTCGTTATCAAGGTCAAAAATGTAGTCTATTTCATGCTTTGGAACAACGAGTACATGACCTGGAGCAACCGGATTGATGTCGAGAAAAGCGTAGTGCTTGTCGTCTTCTGCAACTTTATATGAAGGGATTTCTCCTGCTATTATGCGACTGAATATGCTAGCCATTTGACGTTGGGTTAATAAGTTAAAACGATATTTCAACAATCTCAAACTTCATCAAGCCTGATGGAACACGTATCTCTACAACTTCACCAAGTTTGTGACCGAGTAAGCCTTGTGCTATGGGGGTTGATGATGCTATTTTCTTTTCTTTGAGATTTGCCTCACTATCGGCTACGATGGTATATTCCATGACCATGCCGTTGGCTACGTTCTTGATTTTTACTTTATTGAGAATCTGCACCTCTTCAGTGTTGAGCTTGCTGTCATCGATTATACGAGCATTTGCTACGAGGTCCTTAAGCATAGCAATCTTCATTTCGAGCATGCCTTGGGCTTCTTTGGCTGCGTCGTATTCGGCATTCTCGGAGAGGTCTCCTTTGTCGCGTGCTTCAGCAATGGCGCGTGATATTTCTGGTCGCTTAACTGTCTCCAGATAAGTGATTTCATCCATTTTCTTTTTGTACCCTTCGCGGGTCATGTAGGTAATAGCCATGGTAAAATAAATAGTTGTGGATAAATAAAAAATTAAAGAATCTCGACCATTGGGCGAGACCCCTTACTTAATTGTAGCTTTGTTTAATACAAGGCAAAGGTAGCCATTTTTTTTGAAATGCAAGGACTATCACATCAAATTTTTTGATATTTAAATAAATGGCCGAGCGATGTAGTGGATGCCACGAAAACCTTTGGCTACATACCATGATGCAAATTGATAAATGGCACGTTTGATTGGTGATTTTTCGGTATTGTTTAGTTTGTGAAGTAGCTTTAATCCATGTGGGCTGTTTTCACGACGATATAACCCTGAAAGTACGGCTTTTTTTAGGTTGATCCATCTATAGATACGCTTGTTGTTGTATTTTAATGTATCATTGAGACAGCATTCGAGTGCATTTTCCCATTTGTCGGGGGTCGATGAGTAACTGGTCCCTGTTATAGAGTCGGCTTGTCGGTGAATTAATACGGCCGGTTTGCCCTTTATGTAATGGACTTTTGGGCGATTGAGTATGAGCCTTACTCCGAGTTCGTAGTCATTCCAACCCATAACCGATGGATTCCATTGACCTACTTTTCGTATAAAAGAGCTCTTTACGGCGTATCGTTGAGTTGCTAATGTGCAATTAAAAATATGGCGAAATGCAATGTCTTTGTCGGAAAATGAGTGCCTCTGTGAAGTTCCGTCAAGATTTATTATTTCGACATCCCATCCTATGATGTCGGCGTCGGGGTGTAAGTTGATGGCGTCGATTGTGCGTTGTGCGTGTTGAGGCAACATCTCGTCGTCGGAATCGAAAAACATCACATAGGGGGTAGTTACATTGTGTAATCCGCAGTTGCGGGCAGCCGCGGCGCCCGTTTGAGTTTCGGTAAGTATGGTGATTTGGAAATCATCACTTTCGACAAGCGATTTCCATTGCGATAGGGTCGCAAGGGTGTTGTCGGTTGAGTTGTTGTCGACAAGAATCACGTTGAGTGGCCGAGCAGTCTGTGATGCAACGGAAATGAGAGTCCTGTTTACAATATCTTGGCGATTGTATACCGGAATTACTATGGTAAGTAAACTATTATTTATTTCCGAAGCCATGTGTGGTGGAGTTTTTTTAGTTTGACAGACATGTCCCATAAAAATGGGATGTGGCTGATGAGACGTATTATTTGAGACTTGGTTGTTAATGGTATGTTTAGCTCCTTGGCACATTCAAGTACCGAGTTGCGCATCTCAATGTCTTTTTCATCAAATGCAATTGATAAGGTATAGTGTATGCGATTGGCATAATGGCGTATTATCGCCGAGCGTGGAATTGAATATTTTTGAGCTATGCGCATGAGTAGTCGAGTAGTTCCGATATAGAAATCAACAGTTTTCTTTGCCTGTTTGGGATTGGAAATGGATATGTGCCCCACAGTATAATGCAATGTTACATCTGGAATATATGCA
>CAZLUB010000005.1:64604-78066 GCA_964562595.1 uncultured Muribaculum sp.
TGTGCCCCACAGTATAATGCAATGTTACATCTGGAATATATGCAATTTTGCCGTTCATAGCAAGTGTGGTTGTTATCTGCACATCTTCGCATTTATAGCTGTTGTCACGGAATAGGCTTGTGTCGTTGAAATACTCCTTTTCAAAAGCACTTTTACGGTACATTGCCGTACATAGATGGATAATCGGTGAGTGAATGCGTTGAAGCAGAGGGATTATAAGTTCTCTGCCATCTATAATCGGTGTGTGATATTTTTTACGTTGTCCATTCGGGTCGGGGTTGGAGATTTTGCCGGTGAGGCAATCGGCATATCGCCAATCAGAGTGAACCAATGTGATTGATGAGTCCGACTCCATGATGTCGGCTTGTTTCTGTAGTTTGAGATCATCAACCCAATAGTCATCTCCGGCGCAATCTGCGATATATTTACCATTGGCAACCAGAACACAGTCAAAGTAATTATCGATCATCCCTTTATTGTGTTGATTCTCGATTAATCTGATTTTATCGGGGAAAAGAGATGCATATTCTCGGCAAATGGCCAAGGTGTTATCGTGCGAACAATCTTCTCCGATTATTATTTCATAATCGAAGTCGCATTGCTGAGAAACAATTGAATTTAAAGTGCGCGCAATTGTTTGCTCTTGGTTATAGGTCGTTACAATGACTGAAACTAAAGGTTGTCTCATTGATGTCGATTTATTAACTACTTGGCAAAATCAGAAATCGTATCGGCAAATTGACAACGTAATTTATCGGCATTTAAATGCCCTTGCCAATATTGGTAGGTGTTGTGTTTAAGTTGCCGGTGTTTTGCCGGGTCATTAATGTAGGGCTTTATTTTTGTGATGAATTCTGTCGCGGTTGGATTTTTTGACAGTAATATCCCATTGTAAGAGTTTATTATTTCCGGAATGCCTCCTACCATAGTTGCAATTACCGGAACTCCATAAGACAATGACTCGCAGATTGTTATAGGCAGACCCCCTTCTGAAGAACTAAATAATAGAGTCCAGTCGATTGTTTCGGATATATAGATGTCGTGTACTACGCTGTTGGGTTGAGCTCCTTTGATTTCAAGTTTCAAGTTGTCAGGAATGCCTTTGGATATGAGTCGTGAGATGTCATCAGCTAAAGATCCGTTTCCGACATGAATCCATCTTACTTTTTTGTCGGGACAGGATTGCGCAAAAGCTATTAGAAATTCCAAATTGAGGTGTACGCGTTTTTCTGGAGCTATTCTTGCACACGAAAAAAAGGTGATGACATTGGATGTGTCATTAACTAATGATAGTTTGTCGGGGAAGTATTTTATCGACCCTAAAATTGAGGTCGTAATCTTGTTGGAATAAGAAGTATATCTGTTGGCGATATAATCAGCACCGTTTTGACTTGCTGCATACACTTTGTCTATCTTAGATAGAGCGTAAGCTCGTGTGTGGTAGGGGCGGAATGTACGATCATAGATGTCATATCCATGAGCACGGGTGATTATGTGCCAATTACCTTTTTTATTCATTAAGGCTAAACCGTCTGTTCGGAAGTCAAACCAAAATGTGTAAAATAGAGTGTCGCAAGGGTTTAGTTTCCGACGGCTGATTAATTGCAACATATCATGCTTAAAATGAAGTATGTTAATGCCGTAAGCGATTGTTCTCAGAGCCTGTCGTAAAGATTTGATTTTGGAGCGTTCGTTATAGAGTAATCTTGCTATATATGGATTGATGGCAAATCTAATTTTGAGCCATTTGCTAATGGGTGATGTAGATTTTATCCGGCTATAGTCAACTGTGATGTTTAGAAATTCGCATGAAAAGTTTTGCTCTCCCGATTTTTCCGGTATTATAATTATCTGAGAGAAATGCTCGGAAAGATATTTTAGTTCCGGAGTGATAAATGTCCTTTCGGTGATTCCGCCAAGAGGATATTCTGTGGTTATCAAGAGAAGTACTTTTCCCAAACTGAATTATGTGTTATAAATATTTCTTTATGGCCTTTTCCAGCAAGGAGATGTCATCGATACGTTCTGCTAACTCTCCATTGGCGATAATGAACGATGTTGGCAAATCCTGGACGTTGTAGTTTAGCAAAATTCTGGCTCCTGTCGATGGCGGATTGTATACTGTAATCCAAGGTAGATTTTTGGCTGTTTGTTTCCATTGAAACTCATCATTGTCGAGTGCTACTTGGTATATTTCAACACCCGAGTTTTGATATTTTTTGTATATGTCGGCCAGTGCAATGTTAAATGCCGGAGAGCCTTGGGCTGTGTAAATGGTGAAGTTGAGTATTACTACTTTCTTGTCGTTGGCCTCTTGTGTCAGGCTATGGGCTTTCCCGGTGTTGTCAGTAAGATTTATTTCAAATAATGGGATTTCGTTAACCACGATGGTGTCGTTTACGATGGTGTTTGATTGACGATTGCTTAGAAATAACCACTTTAGGTAGGCTGTTCTTGGGTCGGTCGGACGCAATTCGTTATAAGCGTTTGCGACTGCTCCAATCAACCGATTGTCGTATGATAATGCCGGATTGAATATTGGCTTGCCGTTGAATTGCTTATTTATAATGTAGTATGCTACAACTCCCGATGGTTTTGTTATAATCATCTCCCCGAGTTCACGCTTGAGCAACGAGTCGGACGGTATGGCATCGACTCCTTTTTCATTAATGGTTTGGCGTACACGTCGGTCAAAAGCCATTAGAGTCTCGGCTTCAACTGTTCCTGCGAGAGTGTAGTCGGTGTCAAAGTTGGTTGCGGTTGATTCTATTGTGATGCTTTCAATGCTATCGATAGGAAAGTAGATGTGTTTATCGTTTAGGGTAAGACGATATATGTCGGGGTAACCTGATGCATTATGTGAATAGGAGAAATCACCATTACTCTCAGTGGCAATAGTGTCAAGGACATACCAATATCCGTTATCTGAAGCTTCAACTCTCAGAGTGTTGTTGTCGATGCCGGAGATGTTGCCTGAAATTTCCCATTGAGGAGTAGTATTGCAGGCTGTTGTCAATGCAATTATAGTTGTACATGCTATGAATAAGTAATTCTTCATATCATAAATATTAATTGGTTGATGAATGTAGTGTACAAAGTTAACAATAAAACTGAAATTTATTCTTAGGATGGAAGAAAATAAGAAGCGCACCGCTTGTCTGATGATAAGAGGTGCGCTTGCTTTAATGGTGAGATTGATTAGATGAAATCTTGAGGTATTGCAACAATCTTGTGGTCGTGTTCGCGAATGAAATTTACAATTTTTTGACGCGTTTCATGGTCGGGAACGTCTGCTTCGATTCGCTGTAGAGCATTGAACACAGATGTGCCACATTGATATATGTGTCGGTAGCATTTGGCTATATCGTCAATCTGTTCTTCAGTGAAATTATGTTTACGCAATACAGTGGCATTAATTCCAAAATATATCGCAGGGTTGTGAGCCATAATGACATAAGGAGGAACGTTGCTACCAATGCGACATCCACCCTTGATGAGCACCCAGTCTCCAATTTCACATTTTTCATGAAGCATAGCTCCCGATGATAAAATGCAACATTCTCCGATTTTGGTATCGCCGGCAATCATTACAGTATTGCCTATAACGCATCGTCCTTTTACTTGGCAGTCATGACCGATATGAGACTCTGCCATGACAAATGAGTCAGGCCCGATGATAGTTGACTTCCCTGCGCGAATGCTTCGATTGATGATTACATGTTCACGTACGATTGTGTTGTCGCCAATGATGCAGAATGTTTCTTCTCCTTTCCAGCGAAAATCTTGTGGATCTGCACCTATTATGGAACCTTGGTAGACTTTTACATTTTTACCCAACTTTGACCCTTTTATGATGCTGGTGTATGGCTTTATTTCGCAACCATCGCCAATTTCTACTCCGGCATCTACATATGCAAAGGGGTGGATGGTGACGTCATTGCCAATTTTGGCAGTGGGGTCTACATGTGCTAATGGACTAATCATGGTCGTTTGTTTTTTTAGATTTGACCTCCGCCAAGTGCTTGATATAGGTTTATTACGGCTTGTATACGAGCCAACTCGCATGACAATTGTGACATTTGTGCACCAAGCAGGCTTTGTTGGGCCGTAAGCACTTCAAGGTAGGTTGATGTTCCCAAAGTTAATAATTCTTGAGTATATTCAACTGATTTTTTAAGATTTTCCACCTGATGAGTGAGTAAATCGGCTTTTTCGTTGCTCTTGGTGTAAAGTAGCATTGCATCGCTTACTTCTGCACTAGCACTTAACAATGTGTATTCAAAGTTGTTAAGGGCTTGTTTTTGCTGAGCTTTGGTGGCCTCTAATTGTGCGATGTTTGCTCCTCGTGAGAATAATGGCATTGTCAGTTGTCCGGCCAGTTGAACAAACCATTTGCCAGGATTGGTTATTACCGATCCAAGCAGGTTGGTTAAACCTCCGTTTGCAGAGATTGTAAGGTTGGGGTAAAATGCAGTACGCGCCTTGTTGGTGGTGTAGTAGGCAGCAGCAAGAGATTGCTCGGCCGCTTTTACATCGGGGCGAGCTGCCAACTCAAGCATGGGAACACCTGCGCGAACAAAATTGGGCGCTTCAAATGCACGGTCAGTATTGACAGTCCATGTGCATGGCATCACATTTAGGAGTAATGACATTGAGTTGTTGGTTTCGTGAAGTGCCAATTCTAAGTCGGTTATTGACGCGAGTATGCTATAATATTGGGCTGTGCTTTGAACTACAGCTGCTTCATTGACGCGTCCTGCCAATTTGAGGTTTTTCATTACTTCTACGCTTTCTCCCCACAACTTAGCAGTCTGTCGGCTTAGTGAGAGTTGGTTTTCAAGGTTGACAATTGCATAATAACAATTGGCTACTCCTGAAATAATCTGTGAGTGCACAGCTTGAGCGTATGCTTCGCTTTGTAGGAGTGAGGCTTTGGCTACTCGATTGGAGTTGAGAAGCTTGCCAAAAATATCAATTTCCCAGCTTACGGCTAAAGGTAATTGGTATGTCCAATTTATAGGAGAGTTGTCATATGAAGCGCCTCCTCCGTTGGGCATCAAAGTGAATGATGGGAGATAGCTTAGGCGAGCACCCTTGAGTTGTGCGTGAGCTATGTCGACATTCAATTTTGCATTTTCAAGATTGCTGTTATTAGCAAGAGCTTGATTGATGAGATCAACCAAGATTGGATCTGTAAACACGTCTTGCCATGCAATGGGTTTGTATGCTGTGGAATCTATAGTGTTGGCTTCCTTGGCATCGGCATATTCGGTAGCAAGTGCTGAATGATCCGATACTTTTTCAACGTCAAACTTATTGTAGATGTGGCAACTTGAAAAAGCTACCACAACTACTGTTGTCATGACGATGCGTGATATGTTATTTATAATTGACATATAGTTGCTATGTTTAGTCGATGATTGATTAACGTGAATATTGTTCGATTTCGGCTTGTATGCCTGAGTTGTCGGTGTCTTCCCATTTGATTGGAGTGAATTTTTCTTGAATGAGCTGGAATACGACAAACAATGACGGAACGAAGATCACTTGGAGTATCATACCGATAAGCATCCCCCCAATAGAGCCTGCGCCGAGGGCATTGTTTCCATTGGCTCCTACGCCTGAAGCAAGCATTAATGGGAGTAGACCTATGATTAATGCAAATGAAGTCATTAAAATCGGACGAAGACGAGCTGCTGCTCCTGCAATTGCTGCATTGACAATCGACATGCCGGTTCGACGACGTTCGACTGCAAATTCAACTATTAGGATGGCGTTCTTAGCCAACAGACCGATGAGCATAATGAGTGCGATTTGCAAATATATATTGTTGGCAATGCCAAAAGCTCTCGCAAAGATGAAAGAACCCATCAAGCCAAATGGAATGGACAGAATTACGGCCAATGGCAATATGTAACTTTCGTATTGTGCACTGAGCAATAAATATACAAATACCAAGCATAGACCGAAGATGATGGCGGTGGCATTGGATGAAGACTTGGCTTCTTCGCGAGTCATGCCGGCAAATTCATAACCATAACCTTGTGGCAGATATTGCTGGGCTGTCTCTTGTATGGCCTTGATGGCTTCACCCGATGAGTATCCGGGGGCAGGTTGACCATTGACGGCTATTGAAGAGAACATGTTGAAACGTGTTAGCAAGTCGGGGCCGTAAACTTTCTTTAAAGTCACAAAGTTAGAGAGTGATGCCATCTCGTTGCCGTTGCGAACCTTGATGTTGTTAAGCGTTTCCGGTGAAACACGAGTCTCGGGTGTGGCTTGCATCATTACACGATATAGTTTGCCAAAACGGTTGAAATTGGATATATACATACCACCATAATATCCCTGCAAAGTGGAGAGTATTGTTGATGGACTGATTCCTGCTTGTTTGGCTTTGGCAACGTCGATGTCGACCATGTATTGTGGGAACGATGGGTTGAAAGTTGTGTAAGCCATCTGTATCTCCGGTCGTTGATTGAGCGCACCAAGGTATTGTTGCACGACTTGGAAAAATTTGTCGATGTCACCTCCGGTCTTGTCTTGCATTTTTACTTCAAAACCGTTGGTTGCAGAATATCCCGAAATCATCGGCGGCGCGAAAATCATCACACGTCCATCTTTGATTTTTTGAGCAGTCAAAGCATATAGTTGTTGGATGATGGCGTCGGAACTTTCTTCTTTGCTTCGTTCTTCCCAATTTTTAAGTTTGACGATAAATGTTCCGTATGTAGCACCTTGTCCTGCGATAAAACTATAACCGTTAATCATCGCTCTTGTCTTTATTGCCGGAATCTGTGCTAATAGGTCGTCAACTTCTTGAAGTAGTTGCGTGGTTCGTTCTTGTGATGTTGCAGGAGGCATGTCAATACAACAGAAAATCGTTCCGGTATCTTCGTTCGGTACGAGACCTGTTGGTGTTGTAGCCATCAACCATACAAGGACAGCAATAGACGCTACAACAGTTCCAAATGCAGTAATTTTGTGGTTGATAAAGAATCCTATTACGCCCTTGTATTTTGATAATAAACGGTCGTAGTGGGTGTTGAATGCAGTATGGAAGCGTTGTACAAAAGTGGACTTTTTGTCGTTGTGCTCTTCATGAGGCTTTAGGAACACGGCACACAATGCAGGCGATAGAGTCAATGCATTGATGGCGGACAAAGCTATAGCTATGGCCATGGTGAGACCAAATTGTCGGTAGAAAACACCGGCGGTGCCCGGCATGAATGACACTGGAATGAATACAAGCATCATGACTAATGTGATAGATATGATGGCGCTACCAATCTCATTCATTGCGTCTATTGACGCTTTGCGTGCATTTTTATATCCTACATCAAGTTTGGCATGAACCGCTTCGACGACTACAATTGCGTCGTCGACTACAATTGCAATAGCCAGCACAAGAGCAGATAATGTGATGAGGTTGATCGAGAACCCAATGAAATTCATTATGAAGAATGTCCCAATTAATGCAACCGGAATTGCGATTGCAGGAATGATAGTGGAACGTATGTCTTGAAGGAATACGTATACAACAAAGAATACAAGAATGAATGCTTCAATAAGTGTTTTTATTACTTCGTTGATTGATGCTTCAAGAAACTCGTTGGTGTTGAGTGGTACGTCTATTGCCAACCCCTTGGGTAGTTCTTTTTTTGCATCTTCGAGAAAGTCGAGAACATTGTTGATAATTTCTGTTGCATTTGAGCCCGGGGTTTGAAATAGCATGGCAGTTACTGACGGATTGCCGTTAGTCTTGTTGTGAAATCCGTAAGAAACACGACCGAGTTCAACATCGGCTACATCCTTTAGATAAAGGACATCTCCATCGGCTGATGCGCGAACTACAATATTTTCGAATTCTTCAGGCGTTACCAAGCGACCTTTATACTTCATGATATATTGGAAGCTTTGGTTGCCTTGTTCACCAAATTGTCCCGGAGCGGCTTCTATGTTTTGTTCGGCTAATGCTGCAGATATGTCAGAAGGCATCAACTTGTATTGAGCCATAACTTCGGGCTTTAACCATATGCGCATAGAGTAGTCTGCGCCCATTACCATCGCATCACCCACGCCTGATATACGTTGTATAGGCGGAATGATGTTGATTTTTATATAGTTTTCAATGAAGTTTTCAGGATATGTACCCGACTCGTCATATAAAGATATACCCATGAGCATTGAGGTCTGGCGTTTCTGCGTGATAACACCTACTTTGGTTACTTCGGCAGGTAGAAGACCTTGTGCTTTTGCAACGCGGTTTTGCACATCGATTGCTGCCATGTCGGGGTCGTATCCTTGTTCAAAGTATACGTTGATGTTTGCGCTACCGGTGTTGGTGGCGGTCGACTCCATATAAGTCATTGACTGTGCACCATTGATTGATTCTTCAAGAGGAGCAATTACTGAGTTGAGCACAGCTTGTGCATTTGCTCCGGTGTAGGTGGTGTTAACCATTACGGTAGGCGGTGCGATGTCGGGATATTGTGTCACCGGAAGGCTTAGCAATCCAACGATACCAAGCAACACAATAAAGATTGATATAACCGTCGAAAGCACAGGACGGTTAATGAAATTATCCAGTTTCATCTTAATATGCGATTATTAATTATGTGAAGTGTTGTGAGAGAATAGTAGTCGATATGATAGCGACATTAATTCTGCTGAGCCTTGGCTTCGCGAGGTGTAATAGTGAGTCCGTCTTTAACGGTAGTACCCACACCTTCGATTGCAATGCGGTCGCCGGCTTTAAGTCCGGATGTTACGATGAAGTTCTGTCCGTCGCTGATATCTGATACGATTACTTGGCTGGAGGCTACTTTGTTGGAGTCATTAACGATATATACAAAACGGCGGTCTTGAATTTCATATGTGGCCTTTTGTGGAATGAGTATGATGCTATCTACTTTGTTGGGGATGAGGATTGACCCTGTGCTTCCGCTACGGAGCATCCCTGATGGATTGCTAAACAAGGCTCGTACGGTTGCAGCTCCTGTAGCATTGTCGATGACTCCCGACACTGTAGCTACTTTGCCCTTTGCCGGGTAGATTTGCCCATTGGCAAGGCGTAATGAAACTTCCGGCATCTGGCTAACGCTGTGATTAAGTGAAACCGAGCCATTCTGAGTAAGGTTGAGAATGTCTTTTTCGTTTAGTGAAAAATAGGCGTATACTTCTGAATTGTCGCTGACAGTGGTTAAAGCCTGTGCCGATGATGGAGATGCTAGTGATCCTTCACGGTTAGGAATCGAACCAATAACTCCGTTAGATGGAGAGGTTACGACAGTGTATGCAAGATTTTTGCGTGCAGAAGTGAGATTGGCTTGAGCTTGAGCAAGTTGAGCCTTGGCTTGAGCGAGAGCATTTTCTGCCAATTGCCATTCATATTCGCTGATGATGTTTTTGCTATATAATTGACGCTTGTTGTCGGCAGTTAATTGAGCAGTTTGTACTGATGTTTGCGCAACGTTTACGGAGGCTTTGGCTGCTTCTACAGCGGCCTCAAATTGAACTTGGTCAAGGGTAAAGAGCACTTGCCCTTTGCTTACTTGCTGTCCTTCGTCAACGTGTACTTTTGTTATAAAACCTGTTACTTGAGGGCGTATGTCAATGTCTGTGCGACCTTTGATAGTGGCTGGATATGCACTTTCTAAATCCGAATTGGAATAAGCAACTGTAAGTGTCGCGATTACTGGAGCTGGCATTTGATGGCTTTGCTGCTGACCTTCACATGAGGCCATGCCGATGAGAAATAAGCAACAAGTGATTTTACCTAAAGTCTTAATACTGCATGATTTCATAAAATTCAACAATTCTTTTTTATCCATATAAATATTCTAACAATAAATTTGGATGCAAATTTACAAATGATTAGTATTAATACCGAAATATAATGTTGAATTTTTATGGAAAATTAGGACTTTATGTTGTCGGTTTAGTCCTAAAACATGCGTTGAAAGTGTTGTTATTATGCGAAATAGATGTAATTAACTAAAGATTGAAATTTCGAGTACAGGTGGTTGCAAATTTAAAAAGCGTTATCCTCCCCGCGAAGAGCATTGACTACGGTAAGTACTATTATTTTCAAATCGAGGATGAAATTCCAGTTTTCTATATACCACACATCGGCTTCGACGCGTTTTTCCATTTGCCATAGTTCTTCGGTCTGTCCGCGATAGCCGTTGACTTGTGCCCAACCGGTTATGCCGGGCTTGATTACATGGCGCACCATGTAACGATCGATTAGTCGAGAATAGTCTTGGGTGTGCTTAATCATGTGCGGACGGGGGCCGACAACCGACATGTCACCTTTAAGTACGTTGAAAAATTGAGGTAGTTCATCGATGCTGGTGTGACGTAGAAATTCGCCCACACGAGTAGTACGTGGGTCGTCTCGTCGAGCTTGAGCGGAGTCGCTTTCGTCGTTAATGCGCATTGTGCGGAATTTCCAGCAATAAAAATCACGACCGCGATATCCGGTACGAAGTTGTTTAAAAAAAACGGGTCCGGGAGATGATACTTTGATGGCGATTGCCACGGGGATGAATACTATTGGCGACAGTATTAGGGCGATTGATGAAAAAACAACATCAAACAAGCGTTTTGCATATCTATTGACGGCCTTTTTTAATGGATTGTGTCTGATGGTGAGTATGGGCACTGTCCCGATTGTGTACAAGTCAATGCCTCGACTTATGTAGCGACTTAATTGTGGAACGTAGAAAAATTGTACTACATTTTGGTCGGCAATTTTTATTACGTGGCTGAGCTCTTGGTAATCTTCACCCGATAATGTATAGTAAATCTCGTTGATGGCATGCTGTGTTACAAATTGGTCGAGCATGTCAAGTCCACCGATATATTCGTTAAGGTTGGTGGCTTTGGTGTTGTCGAAAAAGCCTAAAAATTTATATCCGTAGCTTGCATCTGATGTGAGCTCGTTGTGTAAGCGTCGTGCCGTTTCGTTGGTGCCTACTATGACAACGCGACTGTAATTTCGCCCGTGACGGCGCATGCTTTTTATCAACACTCTGCTTATAATCCACCATGATGGCAATAGAATGGTCATTAGCGCGTAAAACCATAGATAGAACGATAAGTTATGAATCCATCCATCCAGAAATCCGAGCAAAGAGAAGAAGAAAAGAGCATGGCTACCGACCGACATTATAGCTTTGAGGGCTATGTGGTCGATGTGTATGGAACGCATCATATGCACTTTAGAAAACCAATATGATGCAGGAAGATAGGAAATATTGACCAATAGCAATGTGACTTTCCATCTGAATCCTGATACTTCATCATCAAATTGGCAAGCGCAGATGTAGCAAAGATTCACTACCAAGAAGTCTATGGCAATGATTATGGCTCGTAGATATTTCCCGTATTTTCCTCTTCTGTCGATATCTTGCATTATCTATTGTTTTGACCGGATTGCCGGTGTGACAGCATAACTACATAGTCTTTTAACATTGTCAGAACGCAAAAACTTTTTACGTTCCACAATGTTAAAAGTGAAACTTATCAGATTTTAGTGATAACACTATTGGAGTTTACTGTCGATGAGTTCTATCTTCTTCTCAAGTGTTGCCAAGTCTTCGTTGATGTGCTGGATTTTGCGTTCGATGTCGCGAAGCATAGAACTGCCCGACTTAGATTTGGCATTGAAGAAGCATAGATTGGTCTCGTAGTTTTTAAGTTCGTTACGTTTTTGTTCGTAAGAGCGAGCGAGGCGTTCGCGTTCACGGAATAATTTGTTCTTGTCGCCATCCATTTCGCTAATTGAATTTTCAAAATTAGAGAAATGGGCTTTAGTCTCTCTGATATCAAGGCGGTCATATAACTCGTTGACTATGGCACGATATGCATCATATACTTTGTCTTTCTCTTTAAAAGGAACGTGCCCGACTTGTTGCCACTGAGCCATGAGGTTTTTGACAGTAGCGATGGCATTATCGCGAGTTAAAGTGTCGTCAATGGCTTTAAGTCGGTCTATTATATCGAGTTTTTGCTTGAGATTGGCTTGTTCGGCGCGTCGTGTTCCCGAGGTGTTTTTCTTTCGTTGTTCAAAGAAATAATCGCAGGCATCTAAAAATCTACGCCACACGGCATCGCTATGTTTCTTTGCAACAGAGCCGATAGTGCGCCATTCTTTTTGTAGAGCGATAAATTCATCGCCTGTTTTTTTCCAATCGGTGCTGTCTTTTAATGCTTCAGCACGCTCGCATAATGCAATTTTTTTCTCGAGGTTGGAGGCTAAGTCATCTTTGACTTGCTTGAAGTAAGCGGCCTTGCTTTCAAAGAATTTATCGCAAGTTTCTCTGAAACGAGCAAAAAGCGCATTGTTGACTTTCTTAGAAGCAAATCCTAACTTCTTCCAATCTTCTTGTGCGGCAAGGATTGTTTTTGTCATTTCGTCCCATGCGGCAAAAGTCTTTAATTCGTCAAAATTTAAAGCTTCCAATTTCTCGCAAATAGCAGTTTTTGCAGTTTCGTTCTCTTGTTCACGAGCTTTGCGTTCTTCAAAAAATGCTTGATATTTTTTGTTGATATTAGCTGAAGTATCTTTGAAACGATTCCAGATATCTTCGCGGAGCTCTTTTGCTACGGGACCGGTCTCTCTCCATTTGCTGTGTAGCTCTTGAAGTCGTCTGAACGCAATGATTATATCGTTTTCGCCATCGAGTTTTTCGGCTTCATCGATGAGCAATTGTTTTTGTTCGAGATTCTTTTTGAAATCGTAATCGCGAAGGTCTTTGTTTATTTTTAGCTGGTCGTAGAAGCGTTCGACAGTGGATTGATATTTTTTCCACACCTCGGTGTCGTTGGTTTGAGGCACAGCTCCCGAAGTTTTAAATTCTTGTTGAAGTTCTTTAAATCGGTTAAAGTGCTTGTTGACATTGTCTGTGTCTTCAGCCATTGTGCTGAGCTCGTCAATTATGGCAAGTTTTTTTTCTAAATTGGCTTGTAGCAAGGCTTCTTGCTCGGCTACATATTTGGCGCGTTTTGCCTTAATGTCATTGAGCAATTGATGTAGTTGTTCTTCCAATGGGTCGGGCATTGGAGCAAATGCACTTTCCTCATTGCCTTTAGCCATGAAGTCGGCTTTCTCTTGCTCGAGTTCAGCTTTGCGGAATGCATAAAATGATTGCTTGAGCGAGTCGATAGAATCGCGAGTTATTTCGGCAGCCGGCAATTCTGCAATAACAGATAGGCGCTCGATCGCTTCGGCTTTGGATTGAGCTTTGGAGGCGGTCGAAGCTATATCTGCGTGCTTGTTGTCGATTGTTGTCTCTTTGGTTAAATTAGTGGTCGTTGCCGACTCATCGTTCAAGGTTTGATCCGTTACAGTACCTTCTACTGCTTGGGATTGTTCATGCAGTTCCATAATGATTGTTATTGTTAATTACTTAAGTTTCGCAAGTGAATTTTAGCCCATCAGGCGGCGATCGCCAGT
>CAZLUB010000006.1:0-75454 GCA_964562595.1 uncultured Muribaculum sp.
ACCTGTAACCTTCTGATCCGTAGTCAGATGCTCTATTCAGTTGAGCTAAGGAGCCTCTTTTGCTTTTGCGACTGCAAAGTTAAAGTAATATTTTCAATTGACCAAAGTTTTTTGCGAATATTTTCAATAAAATTTTCAATCATCGACTCAACTATCGCGCTATTAGCATTTTAGCTTCATCCACTATCAAGACCGCTTCTATTTATTATAATATAGCCTTCAAAATTCATAAAGTCGACATCTTCTTTTCTCATATTTTCCGCCAACCTAAACAGCAAGACGAGACTCATCACATTGCATGAAAAAAAATTTCAAAATTTTTCGCTCATCAAAATCAAAGCTACTATCCTAACATTCACTCGATTATCCGATTCAGCACCACAACGCCGACAAAAAAGTTCAAAAAAAAGTAGCAAAAACGCTTGCCGGTTCAAAAATAAGTCGTACCTTTGCATCGCAATCGCGAAAAACATGGTTGCCCAACGCGAAAATAGCTCAGTTGGTAGAGCACAACCTTGCCAAGGTTGGGGTCGCGGGTTCGAGTCCCGTTTTTCGCTCTAATAGCAAAAACAAGTTTCTGTTAAGTTGTCTTGATAAATGTCCGGGTGGTGGAATTGGTAGACACGCTACTTTGAGGGGGTAGTGGCCGTTGGGCTGTGTGAGTTCGAATCTCATCTCGGACACATTCATTACAAAGCGAGAGGGTATAAACATTGTTTATGCCCTCTTTTTGCATTTATCCAACAACACCAAATACAACCAAAACAATGCACAAAAAAGGTCTTCTTGCCATTTCTCCAATAATAGTGTTTTTAATCAGCTATGTAGCCGTCTCAATAACAATTGGCGACTTCTACAAAATGCCACTTGCTGTAGCATTATTGATTGCTTCAGTATGGGCTATTTTGACTACACACGGACATAAACTGAGCCACATCATAAACATATTCTCTCGTGAAGCTGCACAACCCAACATTATGTATATGGTGTGGATTTTCATCCTCGCTGGAGCATTTGCTCAACTTGCCAAAGAAATTGGGGCTGTCGATGCAACCGTAAACCTCACATTACAATATCTTCCTCACAAAATGCTTATCCCTGGACTATTTTTTGCGGCATGTTTCATATCTACATCTATAGGCACTTCTGTGGGAACTGTTGTTGCACTAACCCCTTTAGCGGTTGAACTCGCACAATCAAGTGGAGGTGAAACTGCATTTTTCGTAGCAACTGTGCTGGGAGGAGCATTCTTTGGAGACAACCTATCATTTATCTCCGACACAACAATAGCCGCCACACGCACTCAAGGATGCAAGATGAATGACAAGTTCAAAGTCAACTTTTGGATTGCATTACCAGCAGCCATTGCGACATTAGTCATATACACAATCATTGGTTTAAACACAACTCCTATCGAGATTAACAACTCCTCCAATCCATGGCTAATTACCCCCTACCTAATTGTTATAGGGATTGCCCTTACCGGCATAAACGTCACAATTGTTCTCACAGCCGGCATTACCTCTGCCCTTATTATCGCTTTAGCTTGCGGACACTCTTTTCTTGACTTGTTTGGTTTCATGGGCAATGGCATTGATTCGATGGGTAATTTAGTAATAATCACTCTACTTGCCGCAGGCATGTTAGGGCTAATAAAAGAAAACGGAGGAATAAACTACATACTCCGACTTCTTACATCACGCATCAACGGCACTCGCGGCGCACAGGCTGCAATATCACTACTGGTAAGCATTGTCAATCTATGCACAGCCAACAATACTGTGTCTATAATAACCGTGGGGTCATTATCAAAAAACATTTCCGATCGATATGGCATAGACCCCCGCAAAAGCGCAAGCCTTCTCGATACATGTTCTTGTATTGTCCAATGCCTCATTCCATATGGAGCACAAACACTATTGGCAACATCTATGGCAGGGATTTCTCCAATCTCACCATGGACTTATCTATATTACCCGTGGACATTGTCAATCATGGTCATAGTTTCAATAGCATTTAGGTACCCACGATACTGCCATCGATAAAGAAGACAACAAAATACAATATGGGTCGACATGATCAAACATGCCGACCCTATTTATATTCATAAGATAATTTCTTATTATAGCACTCCTTGAGCCATCATGGCACGGGCAACCTTCATAAATCCTGCTACATTTGCGCCTTTCACGTAGTTTACATACCCATCAGCCCCTTGACCATACTTGACACATTGACCATGGATATTTGCCATGATATCTTTGAGTTTCGCATCAACCTCCTCTGATGTCCAAGAAAGTTTCTGAGAGTTTTGAGCCATTTCAAGTCCTGACACAGATACCCCGCCGGCATTTGCCGCTTTACCGGGAGCATATAATATACGTGCATTAATAAACTCTTTGACTGCCTCGGGGGTCGATGGCATATTGGCACCTTCACTAACCGCAAAACAGCCGTTTGCCAACAATGCGCGTGCATCATCACCATCAAGCTCGTTTTGCGTTGCCGACGGCATCGCTATATCACATTTTACGCCCCATGGACGACCGCCCTCAAAGTACTGACAACCATACTCTTCTGCAAATTCACGAATACGACCGCGATACACATTTTTCAACTTAAATATATAATCGAGTTGTTCTTGAGAAATACCCTCCGGAACATAAATACACCCATCAGAGTCACTCATGGTAACAACCTTTGCTCCCAAGGACAACAATTTTTTAGCCGTATAAGTCGCCACATTACCCGAGCCTGATATGGCAACTACCTTATCTTTTATATCAATACCCTTAGTAGCAAGCATATTGAGCAAAAAATACACATTTCCATATCCAGTTGCTTCAGGACGCACCAGCGAGCCTCCAAACTCTAAGCCCTTCCCGGTAAACGTACCTGTAAATTCACGAGCCATCTTCTTGTACATGCCATACATGTAACCGACTTCTCGTCCGCCTACACCAATATCTCCGGCAGGCACATCGGTATCCGGACCGATATGACGCCACAATTCAGTAATAAACGCTTGACAGAAGCGCATTACTTCCATATCGCTTTTGCCTCGTGGAGAGAAATCCGACCCTCCTTTTGCACCACCCATCGCAAGTGTAGTAAGGGAGTTCTTAAATGTCTGTTCAAACGCCAAAAACTTCAATATCGATTGATTTACCGAAGAATGGAAACGAATACCGCCTTTATACGGGCCAATGGCATTATTGTGTTGAATACGATAGCCCATATTATTTTGAATTTTACCTTTATCATCTACCCATGACACTCGGAATGAAAAAATACGGTCGGGAATACATAGGCGTTCTATAAGATTGTAGCGTTCAAATTCCGGATGTTCATTATACTCATCTTCAATTGTAGCTACAACTTCTTCTACGGCTTGAAGATATTCCGGTTCATTAGGGAAACGACGCTTAAGGTCGTCCAATACTTCTGATGCTTTCATCTTTTCTTAATCTTTAATTAGATTGAAACACTTTATACTAATTCTCTGTTAGAATTTAAAATCGCAACAAAGTTACAACATTTCCATTAACCTTCCTAACAAATATCTACGCTTTTAGTAATTTTATTTACATATCGTCAAAAATCGCATTTATTAAGCGACTACATAACTATTGATGCTAATTGATAGCAAACAAATGCAAAAATCCAAGCTACAACAGTGTTATACACCACCGACAGCAATCCATACTTCCAACTTCCGGTCTCTCGCACAATAGCAACTACTGTAGCCATACAAGGGAAATACAATAAGACAAACACCATTAAGCTTAATGCCGAAGCCGAGGTAAAATCAGAACTTCCCGTAGCCGGATTAATTGCTTTTAATCGCGATGACAGGGATGCATCATCAACAGTCTCTTCGTTAGCATACAACACGCCTAACGTCGACACTACGATTTCTTTAGCAGGAGCACCGGCGATTGCCGCAACAGTCATTCTCCAGTGGAAACCGATTGGCTCCATCACCGGATTAACAAATTTCCCCATCATCTCCAAATAGGAATCACTCTCGACGTTTATGGTTGAGTCATCGTTATGCACTACGGAGCATTCAACGGGCTTTGTCTCTGATTCATCATGCAATGGGAAATAATCCAAAGCCCACACTATCACACTTGCCAATAATATTATACCACCCATTTTTTTTAGATACTGCTCCCCTTTACCCCACATGTGGCGCAACAAAGCTTTTAAGGTTGGCATTCTATAAGGAGGCAACTCCATCACAAACGGAGTTTCATCAACCTTAAACAAGAATCTTCGTAACAATCGAGCCGTAATTACAGCCACTACCACACCCAACATATAAAGCCCTAACAATACAACGCCTGCATGCTCACTAAAAAAGGCTCCCACCAGCAACACATACACCGGTAACCGAGCAGAGCATGACATAAATGGATTAATAAGTATGGTAATAATACGACTGCTTCTGCTTTCAATCGAACGCGAAGCTATGATAGCCGGGACATTGCAGCCAAATCCCATTATCAAAGGGATAAACGACTTTCCATGCAGCCCTATCTTATGCATGATTTTATCCATAATAAACGCCGCCCGAGCCATATACCCCGAATCTTCCATAAAAGATATAAAAAAGTAAAGAATCAGAATATTGGGCAGAAAAACAATAACTCCACCAACCCCTCCGATAATGCCATCTACCACAAGATCTTTCAACGGACCATCGATCATTATTGAATTTACTTTATCAGAAAGCCAATCGACAAAATTTTCAATCCAGGACATTGGATATGACCCTATCTCAAATGTACACCAGAAAATAAACAACATTATCAACAAGAATATAGGGAATCCAAATAATTTGCTGGTCACAAATGCATCTATAATCTTGGTGGTTTTAGTTGTCTCCTTACTGGACCTTGTCATCGTCTCAGCTAGTGCGCCGGCGATAAAGCCATATTTCTCATTGGCGATGGCCGATGTCACATCCTCCTTTCGACTACGTTCAATCAAGTCCACTGCTTTATCACGCATTTTAAGAAGTTCATCCTTACGTGGAGAATCCGAAATAATACGTTCTACCTCATCGTCTCGCTCCAACAACTTTATCGACAGATAACGCGGTGAAAAATGCATGCCGATAGATGCATCTTGTTTTAATACATCTTTAAGTTCTTTGACTCCCGATTCAATTTCACTGCCAAGATTTACATGAACGTGTCTTACCGACTTTTCCCGACCCTCATATACTCTTATCACAGTTTCAAACAGATTATCTATCCCTTCACCGGTTCGACACACTGTAGGCACAATAGGAACCCCAATCATATCGCCGAGCAATTTATGGTCAAGTTGCGAGCCCGAACGCTCCAACTCATCATACATATTCAGGGCAATTACCATAGAACGATCCATATCGATAAGTTCTGTTGTCAGATAGAGATTTCGCTCCAAGTTTGAAGCTACCACAACATTTATTATCACATCGGGTATTTCATCACGCAAATATCTACGCACATAAAGTTCTTCAGGCGAATAAACAGAAAGCGAATATGTTCCCGGCAAGTCAACTATATTGAAATAATAACCACCATACTTAAAATGCCCCGACTTTGCATCAACGGTCACACCGCTATAATTACCTACGTGCTCATGCGCCCCGGAGGCAATGTTAAACAATGAAGTTTTGCCACAATTGGGATTTCCTATCAGTGCAACATTTATCGTTCGCGACTTTCCCATAAAGTCGTTCTGCACATTTGTCGAGCAACAATCATCACTATCAGCAATCGTATTGACATGAGCAAAATCGGCGACATCATTATCGTCCACCGGCATTATTTCTACAAGATGCGCTTCACTTCTACGCAACGACACCTCGTAGCCCATCAAACTATATTTGATAGGGTCTTTCAACGGGGCATTCAACAATGCTTTTATACATTTCCCTTTGACAAAACCCATTTCAATCACACGCTTACGAAATGCCCCATGTCCAAGAATCTTAACAATTACAGCTGATTCTCCTGTTTTAAGTTCTGACAGTCTCATATAGGTTACGCATTATTAGAGGTGCAAATTTCCGAAAATCATTTGAATTAAAGAAGAGGCTTATATCATTTATTTAAACCAAATCTAAATAATAACACCTTTTAACTAAATCACCATCGTATCAAATAACACTTCATATTTGTGCTAATAACAAATAATACGATTACGATATAAAATAATTACTTTTTGACAATAGATTTTAATAAAAACACTCGATTAACAATATTCTCATAACTCCGACTTAGCAATCAGACATATATTTATTTGTTTTTAAAAGCAACTTGCACTAACTTTGCGTATCAATATACTACAATAAAAAAACAACCTATGCCAAATGTATCACAACGAGGTTCGATTATGCCGGCCTCGCCTATACGCCGATTAGTACCATTGGCCAATGCAGCCAAGTCTCGCGGAGTAAAGGTATACCACCTAAACATCGGACAACCTGATGTTCCGACCCCAAAGGTTGGTCTTGACGCACTCAAGACCATCGACCGCAATATATTGGAGTATAGCCCATCTGACGGTCTGCCATCGTTGCGTCTTAAACTCAAGGAATATTACCACAAATACAATATTGAAGTCGATGTAGACGACATCATCGTCACCACCGGAGGCTCCGAAGCAGTTTTATTTGCATTTATGGCATGCCTCGACCCGGGAGATGAAATCATCGTTCCCGAACCCGCATACGCCAACTACATGGCATTTGCCATTTCGGCTGGAGCTAAAATCATAACCGTGCCATCAAGTATCGATGAGGGATTTGCATTGCCTCCTGTTGAAAAGTTTGAGGAACTGATAACCCCCAAGACCAAAGGCATTCTCATATGCAACCCCAACAACCCAACCGGTTATTTATACACAATGAAGGAGATGCTCCAAATACGCGATTTGGTAAAGAAATATGATTTATTTTTATTCTCCGATGAGGTTTATCGTGAGTTTTGCTACACAGGAGCGCCCTACATTTCTGCGTTCCACCTGCCAGACATAGAAGAACAAGTGGTGTTAATCGACTCCGTATCAAAACGTTATAACGAATGTGGTATACGCATAGGGGCGCTCATCACAAAGCACAAAGAGCTAAAGGGAAACGTTATGAAATTCTGTCAAGCTCGACTCAGCCCCCCTCTGCTCGGGCAAATCGTAGCTGAAGCATCGATTGATGCTCCCGCCGAATATATGTTGATGACATATAACGAATATGTCGAACGCCGAAAATTCTTAATCGACCAACTCAACAAGATTCCTGGTTGTTACTCCCCAATCCCTATGGGAGCATTCTATACTGTAGTAAAACTGCCAGTTGACAACGCCGACAAATTTTGTGAATGGTGCCTTGAAGAATTTCAATATGAGGGTCAGACCATCTTCATGGCGCCTGCATCGGGATTCTATACGACTCATGGCATGGGCAACAATGAAGTAAGGCTCGCCTACGTACTATGCAAGGAAGATTTAGCCAAAGCGATGAAAGCGCTTAACGAAGCCCTAAAAGCCTACCCCGGACGTATCGATTCATGAGCTACGAGCTGTTTATTGCACGTCGATTAAGACTCAAAGTCGACGATGCCCATGGATTATCCCCAAGCATAATAATTGCAATTGTCGGAATTGCATTGTCACTTGCCGTGATGATGGCTGCCATGTGCATCGTATTTGGATTTAAAAACCAAATACGAGAAAAAGTGTTGGGCTTTGACGCCAACGTCACAATTTTACCCGGCTCATCATATAACGGTTCAGTCAACTATCCATTTATTGATTTCACGCCCCAATTACAATCAATAATCAATGACACCGGCATGTTTAAATCCTCCACATTAGTTTTAGAGCAACCGAGCATCATCAAGACTGATTGTGACTACAAAGGTATCATTGTTAAAGGAATGACTCCAGGCGATGGATGGCAATTTGTCTCTGAAAATATAGTAGAAGGTTCACTCCCCGACTACACCGATCAAAAAAACGCCAATAAAATCGCTATATCACGCATAACAGCCAACTCTCTAAACTTAAATATCGGAGATAAAGTTTATGCCTACTTCTTTAACGACAACAACATACGCACACGCAGGCTTGAAATATCAGCCATATACGACACTCATTTTGGCGACTATGACAAGATATACATTTTCGCTCCTATTTCTCTTACTCAGGCACTAAATGGAGTAACCGGCAATGTCGGCAACAAAGTAGAATTACGGACATTCAACTTTGACCAAATCAATGATGCATCCATAAAGCTACAAGACGCAATGTTTAAAGCATGCGCTACAGGAGAACTCACCGGACTTTATCGACTATCCAATGTCAACTCCACAGCCATGATGTATTTTAACTGGCTCGAGTTGCTCGACACTAATGTAGTGGTAATATTGATTTTAATGTCGCTTGTATCGGGGTTTACATTGATTTCAAGCCTATTCATTATCATACTTGAGCGCATCAACATGATTGGCATCATGAAAGCACTCGGAGCTACCAACTCCGAGATACGCCGTATTTTCATCTACATTGCCCAACGATTGATTGTTTATGGATTATTGGCCGGTAACATTATCGGATTGACAATCATGCTTTTGCAAAAGCACTTTCATATATTTCCACTTGACCCGGATGCCTATTATCTTAATTATGTTCCGGTCGAAATCGATTGGCTGTACATAGCGTTACTCAACATAGGCGTATTTATTATAGCTTGGCTCATGATACTTCTGCCAAGCCACTTAGTGTCTACTATCAGCCCCTCACGCTCCATCAGATATGAATAAATTGGCATGAATTTTGCATCTCTACGAATAACAATTCATTAATGATAATATATCAACTTTAAAGTTGACCATTTCTGCATTTAAATTGTTGTAAAATTATTAACACAACTTAATTATCAATTTTGATTCGAAATATTTAAACTATATTTGCAACCTCTTATAATCACCATTAAATAAATGACTGGACGTACTGACATTGTAAAACTTATCACCGAAGGCATACAAGAGCGAAAAGGTAAAAAGATTACCCATGTCGATCTCAGCGGCATTGAGTCTGCCGCCGCACAAAGTTTCATCATATGCGAAGGCTCATCAACAATGCAAGTAGCCGCAATTGCCGATAGCGTGCGCGAATATCTACAAAAAAATGCAGGTATCAAGCCATATAACTATGATGGATATCAAAATTCACAATGGATAGTTATAGACTATGGCGACACCTTTGTTCATGTATTTCTACCGGAAGCACGCAATCACTACAACTTAGAAGAATTGTGGAGTGACGCACATATCAACGACATTCCCGATATAGATTAGTCTTTAACATTTAACGTCGCAACACCTACACAATGGAGCAAAAGCCCGTAAAAAAGAAATTTAAAATAAGAATCAACCTCTTTTGGATGTATGCATTCATAGTAATATTCCTTCTTGGCACATACTTTCTTGATAATGGAAATACGATAGACCAGGAGGTGAGTTTTTCTCAATTTGAGAAATACATCACAGAAGGAGGCATTGAGAAAATTATCGTATATTCCAATAAAAGTGAGGCTGAGGCCATCCTTAGCGACTCTTTGGCAGCAAAAATATTTAGCAATGCCCAATTTGACTCAAAGAAAAATACAGCCAAGCTAACCACTAATATAGCAAGCGCAGACAACTTACAAGAAAAGATCGACCAATGGCAAAAAGAAGGTGTGTTTAACGGTGAAGTCAAATATGAAAAAGCCAGCGACTTTGGGAGCATGTTTTGGTCATTCGCTCCGTTTATCCTCTTGATTGTGGTATGGATTTTTATCATGAAACGCATGTCGGGACGGGATGGCGGTAGCGGCGGAGTGTTTAGCGTCGGTAAATCCAAAGCGCAAATATTCGATAAAGACGGTTCTATACAAGTTACATTTAAGGATGTAGCCGGATTGTCAGAGGCAAAAACCGAAGTTGAGGAAATTGTTGAGTTCCTTAAGAATCCACAACGTTACACTGATCTGGGAGGTAAAATTCCCAAGGGGGCATTATTGGTAGGCCCTCCGGGCACAGGAAAAACATTATTAGCCAAAGCTGTTGCCGGAGAAGCAAACGTACCTTTCTTCTCAATGTCAGGCTCTGACTTTGTCGAAATGTTTGTCGGCGTGGGGGCTTCACGCGTGCGTGACTTATTCCGCCAAGCAAAAGAAAAAGCACCGTGCATTGTTTTCATTGATGAAATCGATGCTGTCGGACGTGCTCGTGGACGCAATCCAAACATGGGAGCCAACGATGAACGAGAGAACACTCTCAACCAATTGCTCACCGAGATGGATGGTTTTGGGTCAAACAGCGGGGTAATAATCCTTGCCGCAACCAATCGAGCCGACATTCTAGACAAAGCATTGTTGCGTGCAGGACGTTTTGACCGACAAATTTACGTTGACCTTCCCGATCTCAACGACCGTGTCGCAATATTCAATGTACATCTGCGCAAAATCAAGACCGACGACTCCCTCGACATTGAACTATTGGCTCGCCAAACTCCGGGATTTTCCGGTGCTGACATTGCAAACGTATGCAACGAAGCCGCTTTAATTGCAGCACGAAGCAACAAGCCTTGCGTGCAAAAGGAAGACTTTACAGCCGCTGTAGACCGCATCATTGGTGGTCTTGAGAAACGCTCAAAAATCACCACAGATGAAGAAAAACGTTCAATTGCGATACATGAGGCCGGACACGCTACTGTGTCATGGCATCTTAAATATGCAAGTCCTCTAATCAAAGTCACAATTGTGCCAAGAGGTAAAGCTCTCGGTGCAGCATGGTACTTGCCCGAGGAACGCCAGATCACTCCATCGCAGGCTCTACTCGATGAAATATGCTCCTTGCTTGGAGGTAGAGCGGCTGAAGAATTATTTATTGGGTACATATCTACCGGCGCAGCCAACGACATAGAACGTGCGACCAAATTGGCATATGCCATGGTTGCATATTATGGAATGAGCAACAAATTGCCAAACTTAAGCTATTACGACTCCACCGGGCAAAGTTATGGTTTTTCCAAACCTTATAGCGAAGAACGAGCCAAAGACATCGACGCTGAAGTGTCGGCAATCATAAACGAGCAATACGAACGAGCTAAGGAATTATTGCAAACCTACGCTAACGGACATGCTCAACTTGCTGATGTCCTTATTAGCAGAGAAGTTATTTTTACAGAAGATGTAGAACATATTTTCGGTAAACGCAAATGGACTTCTCGCACCGACGAGATACTTGCAGCCAATGCAAGTAACAACGACACCCTTCCCGACGAGCCAAAAAAGTTACCGGCTATACCCGAAAATGGAGATGCTACCGAGGAACAACAAGCCAACGACCAACAACTCCCGCCCGAAATTCCTCCGTTACCCCAAAAGTAGTTTTTTATTTCCAATAACACCCCAAAAGCCATGTCATTTGATTTAGACATGGCTTTTTTACACATAAAATACGTATCTTTGCAGCCGATTTGCATTACATGAGACTTATTTTACTATTTTCATTGTTATTGTTATTCACCTTAGGCATGTCTGCTTCAGGTCCTATTACTATCGACTCCGTCACAATAAACAATGAAAAAACAGCATACGCCGATTCCATACCTGTTATTAAATGGGCTCCGGACTGGGCAAAAGGTTGGCTGTCAGGACTGATTCGCGGAAACGTAGACCGCACTCGAGAAAAAGCTCTTGACTTATCTTTTGCCGTTACTCCGTCATATACAAGGGAGGCCGGATTTGGCATTGGTGGTGCAGCAACCGGGCTTTATCGAATGGATCGCAACGACACTCTGCCCAATCCATCAGACATATTTGCTTCAATAAACGCTTCACTTAACGGTTTTTTCGTTGTTACCGTCAAAGGCAACAATTTATTTCCCGACAATCGTTCCCGATTGTCCTATAAATTTGAAATATACCGCAAGCGTCTTGATTTTTGGGGTATAAACTCAGAAGAAACAGCAAACAATCCTAAATCAAAATACGACCGCAGACAAATAGATTTACAAGCAGAATATATATACCGACTTACACATAATTTTTTTGCAGGGGTCCAATTTAGAGCTGACTATACCGATGCTCGGGATATGCACAATCCGGAGTATTTGCTCGGAGAACGACCTCAGTATTACGTTACAGGCCTCGGGTTATCATTTGAATATGACACACGCGACAATCTAATAACACCTACAAGAGGCGTACACATTGCTTATAAACCGATGATATTTTTAAAACCTCTTGGCAATGCTCCGGCTACATTCCTCAGTCATACACTAATAGCAAATGCTTATATGGGATTATGGAAAGGAGCCGTATTAGCTTTTGACTGGTATGCCAAACTTAATAGTTCGCGCACCCCATGGACCATGCGAGAAATGCTTGCATCCGATGGCATACGCATGCGCGGATATTATATGGGTGAATTTATTGACAACAATCAGATTGCATCGCAAATCGAATTACGCCAACGCGTATATCGCCGATTAGGGTTTACTATTTGGGGTGGTGGAGCAACCGTATTTGCATCTCTCGACGAATTTAAAAACAGAGATATCCGACCCGAATGGTTGCACAACTATGGAATAGGGATGCGATTTGAGTTCAAACACAACGTAAATGCTCGCATCGACTATGGTTTTGGCAAACACACATCAGGAATTGTTTTTGCCATCGGCGAAGCATTTTGACCTTTAATCTTTTACAACTCTAATGAAAACAAATTCATAGCATTGCCGGTAGTCTCACGCTCGACATCCGACAAAGACATCCCAACCGATGCCGCAATATGCGCCGCTGTATGTATTATATAAGCCGACTCGTTGCGTTTGCCTCTATGAGGGACCGGTGATAAATAAGGTGAATCAGTTTCCAAAATTATTCGTTCTATACCAATTTCAGGCAACACGTCTCTTAAATGACAATTTTTGAATGTCACTATTCCATTTATACCAAAATAAAAATCGCCACGCTTTCTTATGCGTTGTACATCCTCGATTGTTCCACCAAAACTATGGAAAACACCCCGAGGCATGACATTGATTCCGTCCAACACTTCCAACACTTCGTCAAGCCCTTCACGGCAATGAATTATTATTGGCAAATCAAGTTCATTCGCCCACTCGATCTGTCGGGCAAACGCATACAATTGTTCGGTCTTGTAAGTTTTATCCCAATACAAATCTATTCCTATTTCGCCTACCGCCACATATTTTCTACCACTTTTCAATTCGCATTCGACTTTATCGAGGACTTCTTGCCAATCGCCCTTTACTTCAGTTGGATGCAAACCCATTGCCACCGACGTATTACGCTCAAATCTATCATGCAATTCAAGCATTGGCTCAATGGTTGTCAAGTCTACGTTAGGAAATATCATGTGCGCCACTCCCGACTTGATAGCTCGAACGACAGCGTCCTCCGCGACTCCTTCAAATTCTGGTAGATATAAATGAGTATGTGTGTCTACAATCATGAGTTGCGAGTGCGTAAATCATCAGCCAATTGGCTAAAAAATGTTCGAGTTTCAGTAGGCAAATTCAACACTTCTAGAGCATCTGTTGCTTCCTTTGCATAATTATCTATCAGCTCCCTGCACTTATCTGCAACATGTAAATTATCATAAATACATCTAATCGTATTTATCTTTTCTACACTTCTCGTTCCAATCAACGAAAGCATCTTATTACGTTGGCATTCATCGGCATTTGCCAAAGCAGTTATCAACAGAAATGTCTTTTTGTCATTAAGGATGTCCCCTCCTATGTTTTTACCAAATACCGTCGTATCACCATAGGTATCCAACCAATCGTCTTGTAATTGAAATGCCAAACCAAGCGATATGCCATATTTATAAAATGTCTTACACGCTAAATCATCACCACCGGCCATAATCGCTCCAAGCTCACATGCACATCCCAACAAAACAGACGTTTTCAGCCTAATCATCTCGACATATTCCTCGACACTCACATCTAGTCGAGCCTCAAAGTCCATGTCATACTGTTGCCCCTCATATATCTCCATTGCAGTGCGATTAAACAAATCAGTCACCCGCTCCAATTTGTCGCCGGCACATCGGGACATCAGCATTGATGCCATTGTCAGCATAGCATCTCCTGATAGAATAGCAGCAGACTCATTCCACTTTACGTGCACAGTGGAGCGGCCTCTCCTGATATCGGCCTTGTCCATAACATCGTCATGCAACAAAGTAAAGTTGTGAAACATTTCCAAGCCGACTGCCTGATTGATAGCGTTTTCCTTTAATCCGCCCAATGCTTCACACGCGGCAAGCAACAAAACGGGTCTGATTCGTTTACCTCCACCTGAAATCGTATAAGCTATAGGCTCATAAAGCCCAGACGGTTTAGATGGATATTTAATTAAAGCGACTGCTTCATTTATGTAATTGACGTATTGCTGCAACGATTCCATAATGCAAAAGTTATTTTAGTAAAATATTATTTGGGATAACGAGTCACAATTGACACGTATATAGTTTTCAAATTCTGCGATATATCGGTCGGCATCTTCATTATTTCCCATAACACGCATTCGAGCTTCTTTGGCTCTTATTTCCAGCAAACTCCGCTCTAATTGCATAGACGTTAACGATGGGGCAAGTTCAATCAATCGACGAGCATCGTCAGAGCCATTAGACACGGCAGCCTCATCATTATTTGACGAACAAGAACACGCCACAGCCAATACCGTCCAAATAACAAAAGTACTTATTTTTAACAATGGTTTCATAATAACGTTATTGCGATTTCAGCGCATGCCTCAGCATCAGCCAATGCATTATGATGATTATTAAACGGAATTCCTAAAAAGCGACACACGCATGGCAGTGAATAGCTTCCGCCCACCATTATTTTGGGTATTTCTCTACGAGCTTTTGATAATGTGCAATAAAAATCATTATCAAGCCAAGTCATGCCATAACAATTAAATGAGGCCTTTAAACATCGCTCGTCAAAAGACTTATTGTGTGCGACCAATGGGAGTGTAATTTCACCTGATGCGTATCCAAAACGACGCGCCATACGCAACCACACACGGTCAAACGTCTCTGCCCCATTTGTGTCTTCAGGAAAAATGCCATGAATATTTTCGGAAAAATGTCTGACATACCAATTGGGTTCGGGCTTTATCAATTCATAAAACCGATCTACAACCTGACCGTCCGATACCTTTACCGCTCCCAATGCACAAATGCTTGTCGCATGATAATTGGCAGTTTCTACATCTATAGCAATAAACTCATTCATCGACACACATTTTAGCAAGATATTCTTTGACATTTTCCATCAACCACCGAGGAGTTGATGTCGCACCGCAAACACCTATACTCGATGCTCCCTTGACCCACTCCGGGTTGATTTCTTCGGCATTTGAAATCATGTGAGTAGAACTATTCACATCAAGACATTCTCCATAAAGAAATTTGCCATTACTACTCTTTTTGCCACTCACAAAAAGAATTACTTCATGTTCAGAAGCAAACTGACGTAATTGTGTCACTCGATTGGCAACTTGACGACATATTGTGTCATAATATTTAAATGTCGTCCCGGGCAATTTCCTATGCTCTATCTCTTTGACAATCTCTGACAAGACATGCAAAGACTTAGTCGTTTGTGAATAAAGAGTTATATCTCGACTATAATCCAATACTTCAAGCCCATCCAGATCCTCAATGACTATGGCATTGCCACCGGTCTGCCCCACAAGGCCATTTACCTCAGCATGTCCACGCTTACCATAAATTACAATTTGTCTATCATATTCTATAGAGCTCTCATGTGACTCCTTAATACGTTTCTGTAAATGCAATACAACCGGACAAGTTGCATCAATAATCTCTATGTTATTGCGACGGGCTAATTCATAAGTTGATGGCGGTTCTCCATGTGCTCGCAATAGAACTTTCACATTGCGCAACTTTCCCATTTCCTCATGCGTAATGGTAATTAATCCTTTTCTACGCAACCGTTCTACTTCATCACTATTATGCACTATGTCACCAAGACAATACAGCGTACCGCTTTTCTCCAGCTCGGCTTCAGCCTTGCGTATAGCAGAGACTACACCATTGCAAAACCCTGAAGCTTCATCTATTTCGATACGTATTGACATATTTCCCTATTTCTCAGCCAATTTATTATACACATTTTGCAACCATGCATTCTGTTCATCAATCGACATTGATGAATTGTCGAGACTTATCGCATCTTCGGCCTTTCGTAAAGGGCTTTCTTTACGTGTCTCATCTAAATGGTCGCGATGTCTCACATTGGCAAGGACTTCATCATAGGTAACTATTTCACCCTTATCAATGAGTTCTTTATATCTTCGTTCGGCTCGTTTTTCAGCAGATGCATTTACAAAAATCTTCATTTCCGCATCAGGGAAAACAGTAGTACCTATGTCTCGACCATCCATGACGATACCCTTTTCCAAGTCCATCGATTGTTGCATTGCCACCAATGCTCTCCTCACCGCCGGAATAGCAGCCACTTGAGAGACATTGTTCGATACTGCAAGCTGGCGTATTTCATTTTCAACATCTTCTCCATTTAGCAACGTATGCTGGCGACCACCATCGGCCGTAGGTCTGAAGTCAACAGATATTTCACTTAAACAGTTTATTAGTCGCGCCTCGTCGACCACTCCATCAGTTATCAATCCATGACGCATAGCCCATAATGTCACGGCTCTATACATCGCCCCGGAATCTATATAACGATATCCTATCGATGTTGCCAATGCTCGAGCCATCGAGCTTTTGCCTGATGAAGAATATCCATCGATTGCTATAATGATTTTTCTTTTCATAACATCACAAAATTACAAATTACACTCCATATAACAGACTGTTGCTACAAAGTTTCACACTCCTTGAGCCACAAATCTGAAGATGCATCGCTCGGCATACGCCAATCGCCTCGGGGAGACAAACACACACTTCCCACTTTAGGACCATCAGGCAGACACGAACGTTTGAACTGCTGGGTGAAGAAGCGGCGATAAAACACCTTCATCCAATGCTTGATAGTCGAGTCATCGTATACTCCCACAAATGCCTTTCGAGCCAAGAAATAGATACGAGATGGAGCAAATCCATAACGCAACACATAATATAGCACAAAATCATGCAGGTCATAAGGGCCAACCAGGTCTTCAGTTTTTTGCTGAATATTTCCTTGCTCATCACCGGGAATGAGTTCAGGACTTATTGGAGTTTCAATAACATCATTCAATGCCTCACGTTCATCGTCCTCGACACTGCGCAATGCAAACCATCTCACAAGATATTTCACTAAAGTCTTAGGGACTCCCGCATTTATACCATACATCGACATGTGATCTCCATTATATGTAGCCCATCCTAGAGCCAACTCCGACAAATCACCCGTGCCAAGCACCATACCTACAACTTGATTTGCTATATCCATGAGCAATTGGGTACGCTCACGAGCTTGCGAATTTTCATAAGTTACGTCATGGACGTGTTTATCATGACCGATATCACTAAAATGCTGTTCTACAGAAGCTACTATTGAAATCTCACGCATTGTTATACCCAATGTGCGCATCAGCGTCAATGCATTATTATAGGTACGGTCTGTCGTTCCAAAACCAGGCATGGTCACGCCTACAATACCGGCTCTATCATATCCCAGTCGGTCAAATGCCTTCGTGGCTACAAGCAAAGCCAATGTCGAATCCAAGCCTCCGGAAACGCCAACAACCAGAGAGCGAGTATTTGTCGCTTCAAGCCTCCTGACAAGCCCTGCCACTTGAATATTAATAATCTCCTCACAGCAATTATCTACACAAGCGTCGTCCGACGGCAAAAATGGGTGTGGGTTAATCGTTCGATACAACTTGTCATCACTCTCACATGACAATATTGGCAGACTATAACAACAGTAATTGCGAGCTGATTCCTTATGGGCGCAATCACTAAATGTACGCATATGCATACGATCTCTATTGATTGCCTCTATATCTATGTCCGATATAACATAAATTGTATCGGTATTCCAACGTACTGATTCCTCTAACAATTTCCCATTTTCAGCAATTAACGTTTTTCCGTCAAAAACCATGTCGGTTGATGACTCTCCATACCCTGCACCTGCATAAACATAAGCTGCAATACATCGAGCAGACTGTTGCTTAATCAAATCACGCAAGTAATCATATTTGCCAATCAGATCATTGGAGGCTGATAAATTTAATATTACCTGAGCTCCGGCCAAAGCCATGTGAGATGAGGGTGGTATCGGGCTCCACAAATCTTCACATATTTCTATGCCCATTTTTATATCACCAAGCGACAACAGCACATTATTTCCAAAAGCTACAACGTCATCATTGATTTTCACGTGTCGGGTCTCTTTACTGCCATCGGCTTCAACAAACCAACGTTTTTCATTATACTCATTGTATTCAGGAAGGTATGTTTTAGGAACAATGGCGACGACATGCCCACCACACAGCACAACAGCACAATTATATAGCTCACTACCAACCTCAATCGGTGCGCCCACGACAATCGCCATATCCAATTGCTGAGACAAGTCAGCCAATCGTATAATCGCAGACTTTGCCGCATCAAGCAATGTACGCTGATGAAATAAATCTCCACAAGTATAACCGGTGACTGATAACTCGGGAAACAGTGCCACCGCGACTCCTTTGCTTTTCAATTCATGACAAGCATTGGCTATCTGTTGCACATTATAATTAACATCGGCAACATTGACACGCGGAGAAACCGCAGCGACTCTCAAATATCCGTTATGCATAATCAAATCTTTGTTTTTACAAGCACAAATTTAAGAAAAACATATCACACAACAAAGCCCGACGACATAGTCTCGCCGGGCTTTGTATCTGCAAAATCGAAATGTTTATTTTGTCATTTTAAACTCGAGGCATCCGCCTTTCATTATATCTGAATGCGTCAATTGTGAAGTTGTGAGTTTTTTACCATTAAGTTTTACTGAACCTACATGACAATGCTCGGCTTTCTTTCTATCGGCCTTTATCTCAAACACATTGCCATTGTCAAGATGTATACGACAATTCTCAAACAAAGGCACCCCGATGTCATAAACGCCACTTGCCGGATTTACCGGATAGAAGCCCATTGCACTAAACACGTACCATGCCGACATCTCTCCGCAATCATCATTTCCGGCATATCCCGACGACGTGTTGTTATAGAGAGTTGTCATAATATGATTGATTACATCTTGAGATTTTCGTTGTTGACCGACATAGTTATAAAGATATGCTACATGATGACTTGGTTCGTTACCGTGAGCATATTGCCCTATCATTCCTGATATATTATCATTTTTGACTCCACTCGATTCGGTGAGAGTAAAAAATGTATCCAGTTTTTGTTCAAACGCCTTCACACCGCCGGTCAACTCTATCAACGCATCGATGTCATGAGGGACATACCAATAGTATTGCCATGCATTACCTTCAGTAAAAGGATAACCGCCATTAGCACCATATTTCAATGGGTCAAACGGTTCAATCCACTCGCCTTTGTCATTGCGCGACTGGAAAAAATGCGTTTCAGCATTGTATAAATTGCGGAAAAAGCCTGCCCTACGAGCAAAACGTTCATAATCATCCATCCTACCGACCTTCTTGGCCAACTGCGCCACACACCAATCGTCAAATGCAAACTCAAGCGAAATGGACACCGACTGTGTCTGTATATTTTCGGGCATATAGCCATAGCGTTCCCACACATCAAATGGAGAGTTGGGATGAGATTGCGTCGAACTGGCTTTCACTGCCTCATAAGCTCGCTCTATATCAATCCCGCCAATCCCTTTTAGCAGCGCATCAACAATTACCGGGATGGAGTGATTGCCTATCATGCAATAGTTATCTTGCCCCCATAAATGCCATATCGGCAGATAGCCATAACTATCATAATGGCGCAACATGCTATTGACAAAATCGGCTGTCAAGCGTGGCTCTATAATGGTATAAAGCGGATGGGCCGCTCTATAAGTATCCCACAACGAAAATGTCGTGTATTGATCATGCCCGGCAGGAACTTCTCCAACTGAATAATCTGCGGTCATGTACTCTCCATTGACATCGCTGAACACATTGGGTTGAATCATCAAATGATAAAGAGCCGTATAAAATGTCGTCAATTGCTCATTGTTGCCTGTAACTTCAATTTTTGATAGTTGTTTATCCCATAGAGCATCTGCTTCAGACACATATCTATCAAAATCCCAATGAGATGCTTCTACTCTCATATTCTCACGAGCATTATTACACGACACCGATGACAACCCGACCTTACACACCAATGGCTCGCCATTAACGTTAAATGACAACTTAGCTTTCAAACTCGTACCATTGATAACTGCTGCATCTCTATGCTTGCGCTCGCCATCGCTCAACAACAATTCATCGATTGGCGTAGAAAATTCCATATAGAAATAAATCTTGCGTAATTTTGCCCAACCGGTAATGACACGATAACCTTGTAAAGCATTATCCCCCACTTGACGTATTTGAGAATTAATGATGCGTCGTCCCCAACTGCCTTTATTGGCTGAATGGTCAAGGTCAATCAACAAAAAGGCAGTCGATGACGGAAATGTATAGCGATGAATCCCTACTCGTTTTGTTGCCGACATTTCTGCTTTAATTCCCTCATCGGCAAGCAATACCGAATAATAGCCCGGAGATGCCAATTCATCATCATGGCTAAACGTAGATTTTGTTTTATCAGTCAATGTAGGGAACAATAAGACATCAATCAGGTCTGACGCTCCGGTTCCGCTCAATCGAGTGTGACTAAAGCCATAAATTGTGTTATCATTATAATTATATCCCGAAGCATTATACCAATCCGGAGCTTCGTGAGTATCGGGACATAACTGTACCATACCATAAGGCACTGTTGCTCCGGGATAGTTATTACCTGACAAACCACCTTCGATTGCTCCCGTTCCTATGAATGTATTAACATGGCGGGTAAATTCACCCGCCATGACATCGGTCAGCACTCCTAAAAGTGCAAATACCAAAAAAAATCTTTTCATATATTATTTCACTGCAGTGACTTCGTATACTCGACTACTCATCTTGTTTCCGGTAAACATTGGCAAGCCTATAGTCATCAAATATTCCCCTGAATATTCAGCGACCTCCCCTTCCTGGCCATTGAAGCGATTTATTTCCTTTACCGCATAATGTGTTGTCGGATCCAACCCCTGCATTTTAACATTTGCCATATGCTCATTATATCGTGGGAATATATCAAATGCAAACACTACCGCATGTTTCTTGGATTTATCAACATACATCGACGATGTGTGGTTTCCTGAATATGGCGAAACCAAACGATACAAATCGCCATCAAGCACAACCGGTTTCAAACGGTTGTATTCCTTAATGGCTTGCTTGCAATATTTTACTTCTTCAGCAGTCAAATCATCAAACTTGATGTCAAATCCCAGCTTACCCATCATCGCAACTTCTGTACGGAATTTAATGCTTGCATTTTTATTCCAAGTTGTAACATGAGCACATAGTGTCTTGGTGGGGAACACTTGAGAATATCCCCATTGAATAAATAGACGCTCTACAGGATCGGTGTTATCGCTTGGCCAGAACTCGGTAAAGTATTCCAACCCTTTATAATCGGTACGACCACCGCCACCCGAGCACATCATCATAGGCAGATTGGGATATTTAGCTTTCAGACGTTCGAGTACATTATACAATCCGCGTACATAATCTATATATAAATGAGTCTGATTGGCTTTTTCATAATTTGAATAGATATTGGTAATCGGGCTATTACAATCCCATTTAAAATAAGCAATATCGGGGTATTTAGTCATCAAACCATCAACAACACCATAAACGTAATCCTGTACTTTAGGATTGCTTAAGTCAAGTACAAGCTGATTGCGGAAATAATACTCCTTACGGTTTGGTAACGTAATCACCCAGTCCTTATGCTGTTCGTATAGTTCACTCTTGGGATTGACCATTTCAGGCTCAATCCATAAGCCAAACTTCACACCTTGCTTTTTAGCTTCTTCTGTCAATCGACCAATACCATTAGGCAATTTATCTGCTGTTTCAAGCCAGTCACCAAGCCCTTGAGTATCGCCATTACGAGGATACTTGTTGGCAAACCATCCATCATCGAGTAGGAACATGTCAACACCCAATTCTTTTGCCTCTCCGATAAGTCCAATCAATTTCTCTTCATTAAAGTCAAAATAGGTAGCTTCCCAATTGTTTAACAAAGTCATACGAGTCTTTTCTCCATCTTTGACCTGATACTTGCGCGCCCAATCGTGGAAATTTCGGCTGGCTTGTCCTTTTCCACATTGACTCAATGTGAAATAAAAATCGGGAGTACGGAAGCACTCACCCTTGCCCAACGTATACTGCGAAGCATAAGGGTTTATACCACTTATTACACGAAGATGTCCTTTTTGATCGACTTCAAACGTGAATTGGAAATTGCCGGTCCAACCAAGTGTACCTACAAGCACTTGACCATAATTTTCATGAGCCGGTTCATCTAAAGACAACTGGAAAAATGGAGATACAAACATATCTGCACGAGAGCCGAGTTTTGTATCAATAACCTTTTTCCCAAAAGACAATTCCAATTCAGAAGCATTTGCTTCATTTGCCCAATCTCCATTAAATTGGGTCATAAAATATCGTTCGTTGTTAAAATGCAACATTGATGATGCATATTTCTCCAAACGTACCGGTTTATTTTCTTTGTTATATATCTCGGTATAGGTCTTGATGACATTTTCTTTGCCATAAGCCACATAATACAATTTAACCTCATCTTTATAGACCTCGTCGGCAAGAGTTATCACTGTTTCTACACTGCCATCTCCAAGAGAGTTTGTCTCATGAGATACATACTTCAACTCAGTAGACGGATTAGCATCGGTATGCACGATATGCAACGCCGGCTCAAAATAATCCTCCATCCCGTGAGTAATATATGCTTCACTGAGATTTTTCACTTGGGCATAATCGGCTTCATTGGCAAAACGTTTACCCAAATAACGCTGATAAAGACGGCCATTTTCACCAACTGCATACACCAGACTTGTATTATCTGTGTTGATAACGATACAATCACTTTGCGCATTCATGGCCATAGGTAGCAACATTACGCTCCCAATCAATGACGAAAACAATTTCATTTTTATCAATTTATTTTAGTTTTTATATTTTAATTATCAATCTTAAATGGCGCAACGGGCAAATTAGAAGACACGCCCACTATATTCCCATCAGGGTAATCTGCCCAATTGTATTTCACATGCTCTATCCTTTCCATTCCGGTTGCTCTAAGTTCTATTTTACGCTCTGACAACACTTTTACATCAGCAGACACATATCGACCTTGCGCATCTCCAACAATAAATCCGGTTACATTATTTGCTAAAGACTTTACAGGCTTATCAAATGACAAGACAACGCAATCGCCGGCAAAATGAGATTTTTTCACCTCCGGAGCACGATACTCACACTTTTTTCCATAATCTCGGTTAAGCGCGATTAACGATAGTCGCCGTGCAACCTCTTGCTTATTTTTAGGATGTATATCATTGGGGTCTCCAAGATCAATAGCAACCGCCATCGCTGTATTGTCAAGAGACAAAGCCACAGCTTGAGCATTTCGCAATGCAGCCCACTCCGAATCAGGTTGTACCTTGCGAGGCTGTAAAAATCCGGCTAACTGAACGAAATAGAACGGAAGATCGTCATCATTCCAAAGTTCTCGCCAATTTTCAATCATTGCCGGGAACATATCAGCATATTGCTCCTCTCTGCCTACATTAGCACAACCTTGATACCACAAAAATCCTTTAACCGGAAGCACATGCAACGGATGCAACATTGCATTATAAAGAACTGTCGGATAACTTGAACTGCCTACTGAAATCGGTTTTGTAGGCAATTTACTAAAATCAGCGGCTATATAATATCTCCAGTCTCCATGCAATGGGATTCTCTTGCCATCAACCTCAGCATAAAAATCACTAGGAGAACCATGAATTCCACCCTCTCCGCCAAAATCACTCACTCTAACACTAATGACCGAATTCCCTGATTTTACCAACTCGGCAGGGACTTCATATACACGTTGTGAATTGTAGCCCGACCCTTTGGCAATCTGTATACCATTTAAATAAGTAATATCTTCGTCATCGATCATTCCAAGATGCAACTTCATCGATTTTCCTTCACAACCGACAGGCATATCAAATCGATATTGCATCCACACAATGCCATCGAATCCCGGCAATTTTGAATTTTCCCACAAACCGGGGATAGGCATAACGGGTAATGTCTCATTATAATCAGCAATTTCAAAAGCACCGTTTTCCTTATTTGCAAGAGCCATCCACTCATTAAGTTCTCGCTCATAATCAACCGCCATATCTTCTTGGCTGAAATTGCAACGTTCCATACGGGATAGTTCTTTTTCAAATCCTTCGACACCCAACATCGTTTCATATCCGGTCCACGCTTCTGCGGGAGTGCCACCCCATGTCGTATCAATAACTCCAATAGGCACATTCAATTTAGCAGATAATTCACGAGCAAAGAAATATGCAATAGATGAAAATTCGGCAACTGTTTCAGGCGAACATTCTCTCCATCCCCCCATGTTGACAGCGACATCACCTGCCGGCACATATCCTACTGTTTTTTGCACCTGTAACAAGCGTATATTTGGATAATTTGCAGCGGCTATTTCTTTCTCATAATTCATAACCTTGCCCCAACCTCCTACCGGCATTTCCATATTGGATTGACCTGAGCACAACCATACTTCGCCCGACATTATATTGTCAAGTTTAGTTATTTCCCCATCGTCAAATGTAATTGAATATGGACCTCCGGCTTTTGGTGTTTTTATTTTTATTATAGCTTCACCTTTGTCATCTGTAGTTGTCTCATAGACCTTTGATGTCCATGAAGGTAAAACCGTAACTACTGCATTCGGATTTGATTTTACCGGAAGAGTTAATTCACTACTTTGTTGCACAACCATGTTATCGGTGATAAACTGAGGCAATACCACCTTTGCTTGTAACGCAACAGGCATCAACATCGACATTGCAATGAGGGAAAAAACGTTTTTAATTTTTTTATTCATCATTCAAAAAATTAATTTTCAATCCAAAGATAAGCCAACTCTCAAGATTCAAAAGTTATAAATACTCTAAAAAATGTAATTTTCGCGTCAACATCATCAAACGTGGATTTAATTACCTACAAAGACACTCAATCCAACTGTTTATCTTCATTTTTGCTTATTTCATTTTGCGTTGTAAGGATTATTTTAGTATTCTTTTGACATTGTTTTTCAAAATCCTTTGGAGTTATGCCAAACTGCTTAAAGAACAACTTGCTGAAATAAGACAATGAATTTATGCCAACCATGAAACACACATCGCCAATACGATATTTTCCTTCTTGGATTAATTCTGCCGCTTTTTTAAGTTTCACCAATCTGATTAATTCTACAGGAGACAGATTAAACAACGTTTTAATCTTTCTCAACAAACTCGAACGACTCATACAGAACAATCCAGCCATTGACTCTACAGAGAAATTATCGTCACTAATGTTTTCGTCTATAATTGCAATCACCTTGTTCATAAATTCTTCATCAGCCTTATTCATCTTCATGTTATCGACCTTAAAGAATGGTTTTTTCAAGAATGACTCACGCTCTCTTTTACGATTGTCAAGCAAAGACTGAATCTGTTGCTTGAAGAATTTTATTGAAAATGGTTTTTCGATAAATGACTCACCACCACACTGCAAGGCTCTCACCTTGCTGTCAAGATCATGCTTTGCAGTCAAAAATATAACCGGGATGTGAGACAAATCCACGTCTGCTTTGATTGCCGTACACAACTCAAAACCATCCATTTCAGGCATCATTATATCAGTGACTATTATGTCAAAATGATTTTCATGCAACTTTTCAAGGGCTTCTTTGCCATTACATGCCGTCTCGACGACAAATGCATAGCTCAATTGTTCCGAAACAAAGTCTCGCATTTCATCGTTATCCTCCACTAAAAGCAGGCTATAACTTACTGCTTTGGTTTCAGCTTGATTTGACTCATCGTCAGCTTCATATGCAATATGTTTCACACTCTCCTCATTGTTTGTCATTACACCTTCTTGATTAATCGGTATTGTCAGTACAAATGTATTATCTGGAGCATCGTTATCCTCTACAACTATAGTTCCGTTATGCAATGTTGCCAACTGACGTGACAATGGCAATCCGATGCCGACTCCCCCTTTTATATCATCAGTCGATTTTTGATAAAATGGCTCGAATATACGCACAGCATCTTCTTTGCTTAATTTTTCGCTGTCACTAATAACCTTCACCACAAAATTGTGCTCATCGGCTGTTAAATAAACTATAATTGTACGACGTGTATATTTCAACGCATTATTAATCAAATTACTAAGTATCTTTGTAATAGCTTCTTTATCAATTGACACCTCTATTGATTCGGCAGGGATGTTTCGCACCAAAATCTTGTGTTTCAAACTTATAGCCGGTTCAAACCTATCGAGCGTATCACTCAGCAGGTCTGCTACATCAACATTTTCATACTTTAAAGTCATGCGTGAAGCTCCCAATTTTTGGAAATCGAGCAATTGACCGGTTAAATCGAGCAGACGATCAGTATTTTTTCGCATGACCTTCAGATAACGTTGCAATTTTGCGTCTTTAATGCCAAGACCTTCGATAGCTTCCAATGGAGAGCCTATTAATGTCAGAGGTGTGCGTATTTCATGTGCTATTTCCGTAAAAAATTGCACTTTGCTTGCAAACAACTCTTTTTCTTTCTTTATAGCAAATAAATTTTGTGATTCAACCAGTTGCTTTTCTTTGTGACTATGATACCAACGAAACCATGCCAATCCGGCTCCTACGATGAACAGTAGATATAACATCTTTGCCCATATCGTTGCATACCATGGCGGTAATATGTTTATACGTATCGAACGACAGCTCTCAGCTGTACCACTGGAGATTTTGACATCAAGGACGTAACTTCCTGATGACAGATTTGCAAACGAAATAATCCGACTATCGTCAATAGGAGACCACTTATTATCGATTGGTCTCATTCGATAACTATATTGCGGAGAACTCTGAATGTCATAAGATGGAGACGACACACTCAATGAAAAGGTTGATTGATTGTGTGAAAGTTCTATTTCATCGGTAAAAATGATGTTACTTTCCAACGGAGACCCATCACCCACCGGCACGATTTCATTGGAAATTTTCAAACTGGTAAAATAGACCGGAGCTATAGAGTCTTGCACAACATCCAATGACGGATTAAATGCAACCAACCCGTCTGTACCTCCAAAATAGAAATAGCCATTTTCTCCTTTTAAAGCGGCATGATAGTTATACTGATTACCAATTAGTCCCTCGCGAGAATTAAAAGTTTTAACTTCATTAGTCTCCGGATTAAACTTGACAATTCCATTATTTGTCCCAAACCACAAATAGCCATTGTCATCTTCAAGCACATCATACACTACATCATCGGGCAACCCCTCTGCTATACCATATGCAATAAAATTATCTTTGTCGGAATTATATCGACACAGACCGCCTCGGTCGGTCGACAACCAGATATTGCCTTTACTATCCTCCATGATTGCACTTATAGAATTGGTGCGTAAGCCGTTTGACCAATCCTCATCATAGGGATAGTTCTTCATCTGTTTTGTCGTCGGGTCATATTTCCAAACGCCATTACCCATCGAGGCTATCCATATTATCCCATTTTCAGCTTCATATATGTCAAATATCCAATCATAGGAAATATCTTCAACTTCATAAAAGTCATTAGTGCCTGCATCTCTCCGATAAAGCCCTGATCCAAGGCCAATCCACTCATTGCCTTTGCTATCGACCAATATCGCATACACACTATTATCTTGCCCTTGAGCACCAAAGCTAATATTGCGCACTTTGCCATCGGGTGAAATGACATCAAGGCCATCACGCGCAAAGCCGGTATATAACTCATCGCCATATCTCTTGATAACAAGAGTGATACGTTCCATACCTCTGTGAGAATTAGTCAGATGAGTCACCTCCCCGGTCTCGGGATTAAGTAAATTTATTCCAGCCTCTTCCGTCCCAATCAAAATGTTTCCGTTGGGAGCTTGCGCCAATCCTCTAATGCGTTTACTACTCAACGATTCTTCGTTACCGCCAACCGAATAGCGTTCAAAAGTCAGACCTCCACGTTGATAGTAGTCCACTCCACCAAATGAGGTTCCCACCCATATATCGTCATTTGCATCACAATAAAGTGTATATATAGCATTATCCGACACCCCCGATGGATTTGAAATATCTTCTTTAATATACTCTTCAGTGCCTTTGGTCGGATTTATAATATATAAGCCGTTTTGTGTTGCAATCCACACTTCATCTCCAATACACAGCATGCTACGCAAATAGACCTTGCCTTTATTGGAAAAAGGCAATTCTCGTAATTGCATATTATCCAAATCAAGAGTCCATATATCTCCGACATCCGTACAAATTACCAGTTTCCCGGGTTCTGACTCTTTTATAAACTGTAACGTATGCCCTTTTAATTCGTTGCCATTTGAAGCCAATTTAACTTGGCGGAATCGTTTTAAATCTTTATCATAGCGAAACAAGCCGGAATTAGAAGTCCCTACATATATGCTTCCATCCGATGCAACAAATATCGATATAGGCGATTCTCTTCTCGTGCGACCATTATCGACCACACTATGGTATTCCAATTCACTACCCGAATATTTAAAAACGCCTTGATTTGGCACCAAAGCCCACGTATTTCCTTCGTTATCGCTTATGATGTCTTGCACCCAATCCTCAGCACCGACTCCTTCTCGGCTTTTTAAGGTGACGAATGAAAACAAGTCTTTATAAGGATTATATTTATAAATTCCCCTATCGGTTCCAACCCAGATATTACGATCACCATCTTCATGTAATGCACTGATGTTATTGTTTCCTCTCTTTACCTCTTTATCAAAGCAATTGAAACGCAAAATCGACGTGCCATCATATCGGTTGAGCCCGTTTTTCGTTCCAATCCACATGAAGCCACAACTATCCTGTAAAAGTGCTTTCACACAATTTGATGACAATCCGTCATCGCAACTCAGGTGTTTGAACGAATAATTGCGAGCCTCGACAACAAAGCCTTTCATTATCAAGACAAAGACGGCTACTAATATTGACCAGTTTTTCATATTTAATAATATCCGTTTAAGAATCTATTTTAAGCCAAAATAGCGAGTGGCAACTACGACCACTCGCGACTTTGACTTAATGTTTGCACCTCATTGGGATTATTGCACTTATATCAACGACTGAGACATTTGTGTACAACGACATATCCATCGGCCAGCTCACACTTAACAAAATAAACGCCTTCGACAACGTTGATTGGCAACGACACTACCGACATGCCTATATTGTCGCGACTTGCGACTATACGGCCTGACGCATCATAGACTTCTATTACTGAAATTTCATCGGTAGCCGAAACGACACACTCATCTCCTGTCATGACCACCACAGCTTTGGCCTCGGCATCATCTATCGCCGCCTCTACATTTTCTATGCCGGAATAGTCTTTTTTTGCTATTCTGTAGATGCGGGCATCTTTTGCAGGAACTTTGTAACTTAGTTTTTCATTGTCAAATGTTACATCTTCATTCAGCCAAAGTTCTTTGATTTCGCCTACATTATCATAAGCAATGCCCAATTTAGCAAAATCGATTGTCGAGCTCTTTTGATATGACGTATAATTGAATACTATGAAATAGAGATATTGCTCAGTTTCACGCACAAACAGACTTTCAGCCAAATTCCCTGATGAAGGTCTAAAGCCCTCAACCGGACGAAACGAGCCGGTATTGTTGCGTACGTAATCATTAATGTCGGCATTTCCCATTACCTTTAACGCAACAGCCTTTGATTCAGTAGGGTTTCCCAACACACTTCCGTTACCATTGACTACAGCTTCACTAAAGTTATCACCAAAAATAAACGCACCCGTAGCCATACCGGTAGTAACTCGCGCACGGTTTTCGCCATCGGTCTCATCAGCACTATTATACCGGCACATCACCATGTGGTCGCCATCATTAACCGGATAAAGTTTATCGGTCCACCAACCATAAGAGATAGCATTCATTACATATTCAGAATTGCCAATATAGCTCCAGCTATCGCAACTCACTCGCCGAGCGTGAGCATACTGATAAGGGAAAATCGGAGATATTGATTCCAATACATATATTCCATACTGCTCAGCCAACTCACGCACAATCTTCATACCATAATTGTAGGCTTGAGTTCCGGTTGTAACATTAGGATCATACCAACTATCACCTTCCATTATACCATAATTAAGGAAGTCTATTTTTACATATCGACAATTCATCGAATCCCATCTCTTAAACATAAATTCTAAGCGAGCCCTTATCCCCGGATGTGTTGGGTCGACGAAATAGCCGTTCATGCCTCCATTTTCACGAATAACTCCATTAAATTTCAAACAGGCATCTCTCCATTTATATGAAGGAGCTCCACCGACACCGCTTCCTTCCATCTGATTATCTAGAATCCATTCCCACGCTGTAAATGGGCAATCATACAGGCCTAATATTTGGTTTGTTCCTTGTTTTGTTTCGGCAAGCACCTTATATTCACCATCTGAGAAGACTTTTGTTCCAAGTGTATATAATTTTGAAAAACTTATATTGTCTCCGGCAAATGAATCCAAACTAATGACCGTCTGTCCGTCATTATTATGAAATCCGAGCCCAAAAAGTTCATTTTTAATAAATTCAGCAGTCTCCACAACTCCATCATAATTGACATATTGCTCCATCACGCCCCAAGAGTTCCACCCCATCGGATTACCTTTAGTCCACTCTATAGGAGATGCTACTGTTGCATTGACTGAAGCATACGTATCTAAACCGTCACGCCAATCGTCAAACACTCCAAACATAAATCGGGATGAAGCAATCTCTGTTCCCTTTACCTTTCCATGTGGCATGATGTCATGAGTCCAATAATCTGTATACCCTGAAAAACAAGAAAACTTATTTATCTCATACTGGCTCGCTTTCACACTAACGCCACTTTTCCAAGTGTCATGGTCGATTGAACCCGCAACAATACCATTACGCGAATCACCATCAAAAAGCGAAGTCACTTCATGAGACGTGCTCTCAACACTACTTAGTGAAAAGTTGTTGTATTTTACAAATTCATCGTTGTCAAAAGGAACCCACAACATGCGACGATTGGTTGCCCCCTCGACCATGGTGTTATTACTATCAGAAGCCAATGCAACCATGTTGTTTGATCTCAAAATAGAACCATCAAGACTTTCAAGCGTCACTTGTGCCAACAAGAATGATGAGCCCTGATAGAACGTAAATTTTTGCTTCATCACTACACCGTCTGAAGTATATGCAAAGACGTAGCAAGTTCCATCCCCAAGTTCATTTACAACATTTTCCTTATATATATCAGGAGTCACACTGCCATTTGAAGCAATAGAAATCGATTGCCCACTGCCTTCAAAGTTATAAACTACACGCGAATAGGCATTATCCAACAGAGTTCGTCCATTATATTGGATATCTATTGACTTTTCCGCATCTTGATAATTCAGAGTCCAATTCCCTTCTGTTATATTATAATCGGCAGCCACGGTATCTACAGCCCCAATTAATATAATAGACAAAAGAGATAATAATGTCTGTTTAATTTTCATTTCAAATATTTTTGATTTAACGGTTAACACATTTTTTTGTTATAATATCCCCTGTCGCAAGTTGACATTTGACTATATACACACCAACGTATTGGGGGACTTTCAAAGTTACTACATTTTGCCCGATTATGCTTGATTTTGCAATAATTTGCCCTGAAATGTTATAAACTTCAATACTCTCAATGGGGCAATCAGACTTAACATAGCATAGCCCCTCGACGAGACTTACACTCACTTGACGTGAACTTTTTATTACATCATCGGTAGTCTCCTCCTCACCGGAATAATCATTGCGGGTTATGCGATATACGCGAGCATCCTTTGCCGGCACTTTATAACTTATCCCTTCGGCATCGTATGTCACAGCTTCATTAAGCCATAACTCCTTTACTTCACCAACTACCGATGGATCTATTCCAAGACGTTCATACTTAACAGTACCCACATTTGAAAGCAACGGACCCCAATTGAAAACAGCCAGATAATAATACTGCGGTGTTTCTCTAACGAAAAGAGTTTCCGACTGCTGTGAAGTTGACGGTTTGTGTCCCTCAACCGGACGAAACGAACCGGTATTGTTGCGGACATAGTCATTGATGTCGACATTCCCCATTATCTGCAATGCACGAGTACGCGATTCTTCGGGATAACCTCTCACGACTCCGTCTTCAAGAACCTTATCACTGAAATTGTCACCAAAGATAAATGCTCCTGTAGCCATTCCGGTCGTTGCACGCGCTCGATTTTCGCCGATGGTTTCTTTTGCACCATGCCCGGCCTTACACATAACAAGCTGATCGGGGTCGTTGACGGTATACAACTTATCGGTCCACCAGCCATAGGATATTGAGTTCATCACATACTCACTTTCCCCGATTTCGCTAAACCGGTCGCAACATGTGCGTCGTCCATGAGCATATTGATATGGGAATAATGGGGCTATCGATTCTACAATATACATGTCATATTTCTTCACCAACTCATACAACAACTTCATCCCATAATTATAAGCCTGCACTCCCGTTGTAATGTCGGGATTATACCAACTATCACCCTCGATTATTCCATTGTTTAAGAAGTCTATTTTTATATATTTACATCCCCAGCTTGCCCATTGCTTCATGAAATTTTCCATGAGAGCTTGTATTGCCGGATGTGTAGGGTCGACGGCATTTCCGCTATTGCTCGGCACAGTATACACCTCCCCGTTTACTTTCAACGAAGCATCTCGCCAGGTATAAGATGGAGCACTTCCCACTCCGGTGCCTTCTATTTTTGAGTCCAAGACCCAACTCCAAGCAACAAAAGGACCGCCATATAGACCCATTATTTGGTTTGATCCTTGTTTGGTTGTTCCCAATTCTTTATATTCTCCATCACAAAACAATTTTGTTCCCATCTTATAAAGATTGGCTTTTGAGATATTGTCTCCGGCAAATGAATCCAGACTAATCACCGTCTGACCGGCATTATTATGAAATCCAAGATCATACAATTGCTCTTTTATGAATGCGGCAGTCTCAATAACTCCATCATAATTGATATAATTTTGCATAACACCCCAAGAACTCCACCCTATCGGATTTCCTTTGGTCCACTCGGCTCTCGGAGCAACCATATTATTGGCTTCAGCAAATGTATCCAATCCTTCTCGCCAATCATCAAACAGCCCGACCATAAATCGTGCTGACGAGACAATCTCGCCTTTGACCTTTCCATGGGGCAACACATCGCGTGTATACTCATTGGTCAATCCCGACAACAATTCAAACTTGGTAATTTTATATCCATTTTCTCCGGCAATCGTGACGCCGCTTTTCCAACTGTCATGGTCTACTGACCCCGCAACCAGTCCATAACGCGATTCTCCGTCAAACACAGCCGACACCTCATGCGACACATTTTCAGTATTGTTTTTCAACTGTATATTCTTATATCGCAAGTGTCCGTCATTGTCAAACGGCACCCACAACATACGGTTGGATGCCCCCTCCAATGGCTGACTCGGAGCAGCGATTGCCATTGGCATCATGCGACGAGACTGCACTACAGCTCCCGACTCTGATTCTACAGTAACCAATGCTATCAAATAAGGATGATTGTCATAAAAATTCAGACGGTGTTTCATCACCATCCCATCTTTTACGTAGGTAAATATGTGACTTCGACCGGAGCCAAAACAATCTTCTACATCTATCTTGGTTATTGTAGGCGTTAGTTCTCGACTTGATAGTGTGACATCTGTGGCAGAACCCATAACATTGGCAACTACTTCGGCATAGGCTTCGTTAAACACAGCTTCTCCATTGTATATGATGTCAAGCCGATTGTCTGACTCTGTGTAACTTATTTGCCAATTGCCTTCCGTAACACTATAATCAGACGCGACAGATGACACTCCAATTACAGAACACAACACAAACGATGCTATAATCTTTTTCATACTTTTATAAATTATTTCAAGCTGATCTTAAACACCTTAACATCTTTAGCCGGAATTTCTACAATCATACGGTCTCTAAACTTGATTTTATCACGTGACCATAATTCTATAGCTTCATATTCGGCAGAATTAGATAAACCGAGACGATGCAATGGCAAGTTTCGAGACACTGTATTTTCTACGAAATTAAACATGGCTACATATACAGCATCCTCCGTTGCATAGTAAAACATATCAGCGCCTTTGTTGCTATAGCCATGCTCCACCGGACGAAACGACTTACATTGACGAGCCATCTCATTGATATCGGCATTTGTGGCATTGCGTATCACTCGTTTTTTGGTTGCTTCGTCGCCACCAAGGCTCATGTCATCACCAAGGAAATAAACTCCGGTGATTGCCGACGATGTGATTCGGGCTCTGTTTTCGCCGTCAGTCACACCTTCAAATACTATGTGGTCGGCATCATTATAGTGATAAACACGATCAAGCCACCAACCATAAGTCAACGAATTAAGCGAATATTCAGTATTGTTGATATCGGCCCATGCATCACAACCGATGCGGCGGCTATGAGCATAATTTGCCGGAAACAAAGGTGCTATCGACAAGTTAATCCACAACTTTCCATCGGCCATTTCATTGATATATTTCATCCCTTGATTGTAGGCTTGAACTCCGGTTGTAACAGTTTTATCGTAGTGATAGTCGGCCTCATATGCTCCATGGGCCATAAAGTCGATTTTCACATATTCATAACCCCACTCTATAAACTGCTTCATGGCTACTTCAATGCGCTTCTTTGTCGCCGGATGGGTTGGGTCGATAGCATAAGCTCCGTCAAACTCGATTGGCTTGCCATTGCCATACAGATAAATATCTTTCCACTTATATTCAGGCATTTCGGCGACTACCGCATCGGGATTTTTACCCCAATCGGTAAATGGACACCAATATATGCCCGGTTTTTGTCCGTTTTTATGACAATGCTCAACAAACAGCCGGTGTTGCTCTTTCTTAAAGCCAAAATCCCAAAAAGCATCAAGATCCACATATACAGTCCCATCGTTGTTAAAACTATTTCCTTGCAAATAGTCATGTATGAAATCAGACACTTCGATAGCTTTGTCGTATGTAATCTTGGTCTGTAATTTGCCCCAGCTGTTCCACCCAAAAGGACGGCTTCCACGCGATTCGATTTTAGGAGCGAATGTTGCACATAGGTCAGCAAATGTTTCCATCCCGACTCGCCAGTCATCAAATAGCCCCACAATCATGCGAGGTGATTTTACTCGCTTACCTACAATAGTCCCATGAGGGATGACATCTCGTGTCATGACCGAGGAAGCACCGCCATAAACCTGTAATGAGTCGACCGTTGCAGTACCCGACGTTATTGCCCGTATTCCGGTCTTCCAATTGTCATGCTCGATAGCCCCCATCACAAGACCCTCTCGTGTATCGGCATTAAAAAAAGTTGTGACGCCATAACTCTCAGTCGGCTCTGAGCCAAATGCAAATGTCTTATAACGCACCCAGGCATCATTATCAAAAGGTATAAACAGAGAATAATTGCCGGCTCGCTTAAATAGTTCATAACTTGCAACGCTACTTATAGGAGCCATAAAATTGGCTTTAACTCCGTCATTTGACGATATGGCAAGTTCGGTCAACAACCAATTTTCACCGCTATACAAATAGTAGGACAATTCGGCAGTCACATTTCCAATTCTTCCGGCTATAATTACGGCCTTACCCCTCCCGTAAACATCGGCATTGTCACGAAATTTCACTTTAATATTTTCACAATCAGCCATCGATTTGCGATCGTCGTTCACGCCCCACGTAGCAATGTTTTCATTCAACAACAATCTACCATCACAATCGATTGTTACCGCACCTGAGGTAGCATCGACATCGATAGTCCAATCTTCAAAACTCAATTTCTTTGCCAACACTTCGCTTATAAACATCGATGCGACAAATATTACAATTGCAGAAAAAAAGCATTTACCGTTCATGGTTAAAGTCAGGGTATTGATTTTATAAGATAAATAATCTGTTTAGTATGTTACAAAGTTAGCCGTTTGACCACAAAATTTATAGTAATAATCGTGCAAATAATGAAACGAATGTCTATTTTACAATGGCCAAAGGCTGTGTTTGACTATGAAATCACAACAAAAAAAGGTGGCACAAAAAAATGCGCCACCCTTTCCATTACAAAGTTTAATCTATTATTTCACTACTTTAACTGCCTTAACACTGCCGTCAGCCTTGATGTTTTTCTTAACGAAGATTCCAGTCTCAGGAACTGTGTTGAGCTTCTGACCTTGTATATTATAGTATTCTGTAGCTACTACTTCCGCATTGCTGTCAGCTGCGACATTATCAATACCGGCTTCACCGGTTGAAGCTGTTGCAAATGCACTGTATGTTTCATTGTAAGTGCTGATGGCTTGTACACCTACAGTATAGTCACCTTCAGGCAAAGTCAATGAATAGGATGTAACATTTGGACGAATAGCTGTAGTGCGATTATCGCCAACCTTTATATATCCGGTTTCGATATTGGCAGGAATCATTGTATAAACGCTGCCATCAGCTTTCTTAACAAAAATGTTATAAGCTAAAGCTGTCTCGATAGCTGTATCTACATCATATTCCCAAGAAATGTTGAGTTTGCCATCAACATACTCACAAGCTACATTAGTAGGAACTTCCGGAGCTTCGGGCTTTTCTTCCAATGTGTTGATGTTAAGACCGCAATAGCCATCCCAATTTCCCCAATCGGCATTTTGTTCATTCCACAAAGTCAAGTCCCAACCATAACCGGCAACAAAGATATCGGGCAAGCCATCATTATTTACATCACCGGGGCAAGCCATGTGTGACACAATCATGCCATCACCTTCTTGAATTGTATATGTCTCGGTAGCATTACCAAAGTATACGCTTCCTTCACTATTATTGCTGTAATAAATATCGGCATAACCATCATTATCAAAGTCACGAATATAAGTCTTAACATTTTCTGTACCTTTGAGTCCCAAAGTGTTGCAATCGTATGGATCTTCAAATGCCAAGCCATCTTCACTATTGCCTGTTCCATAGAACAAATAAGCATTCCAATTGACGCCATTGTCTCCCCATCCGGTCATAAACCAGTCAAGATTACCATCTCGGTTAACATCAGCTACGTTAGATGATGATGAGCGCAAAGTATAGAATGTTGGGAGATCAGAAGTTACATCGACAAATTTTTCGCCATTCTGGCTGATGTATACTCGAGCATTGTTACCACCGGCATGGATGCCATCCCACATTTCGTCAGTCCATCCATTGACAACGATATCCAACCAACCATCATTGTTAAGGTCTGCAAAATGAACGTTTCCACTTACCGGCAAGAAGTAATTCTTAAGTTCTTCCTTAGGAGTAATCACATTACCTCCATCATCAGTGACTTCAGTAGTCCAAACACCACCTTTGGTCTCAGCAATATGTTGTACTGTAAATACACCTGTTCCGCCTTCGTTACGATAGAGCAACACAGCACGACCCGGATAATTTTCTTGTTCCTTTTCTTCCATGCACACAGAGAATAGAAGGTCGGTATAGCCATCACGGTCATAGTCTCCTACTGCAATAGGGAAATTGCGAGTAGCATCACCTCCGTCATGATTAAACGTTGGGAAAACGGCATCAGCTACAATTTCAAACTGACCATTACCCAAGTTTTTATACAAATATGTAAACCAGCCAAAACCGCCATTGTCAAATACGTCCCATTCGTTATTTCGTGCATTGATAATAATATCAACAAGGCCGTCGTTGTTATAGTCTAATACCTGATAACAAGAATAAGTACATCCGGGAAGTCCATGATTTGGCCATATACGTTCATTATATGCCACTTCTTCCATTGTTGGCTCTCCGTTTTCATCAAGTACAGGCTCTCCGTTTTCATCAAGCACAGGTCGCATTTCGGTACGAGGGATAAGCTGATAACCATCAACAGTCCAACTTTCACCATTTCCACCATTCAGATACATCCATGTTTGAATCTGCCATTCCCATCCGGTCAAAGTGGCATCTAATTGACCTCCATAATAAATATCCATATGGCCATCATTATTGAAGTCAGCCATTACCGGAGTAGTACGGTGAGTCCCTACAAATGTAGTATTATCGCCTACCCATGTAGTTTCAGCTGCTACAGAAAGGCTGAGTGACAACGCACTTGCAGCCAAGAGCAAATTTTTAGTAAAATGTTTCATTGTGATAAATTTAAAAATGAATATTAGTTTAAAGTATTTTCAAATATAGTTTCAGGCTAATTATTGATACAAAGTTGACAAATCTGCCCAATAAATATTATTATGATTGCACCAATAAAAAGAAAATTTGATGCAAAAAACTTTTGCTATATTTTTATCATCGCAACACATCAACTTATTGAGATATCTATATTAATATTGTTTTTACAAAATCAACTTTATTTGATTATCCTCCACTACGATTATATATATTCCCGAGGGGAAATGCATATTGCTGATTTTTGAAACAGTTGTATCGATAACTTTTCGACCACAAATATCATAGACGACAACGGGTGCATTTTCATCTACAACTCCACTAATGGATATACGGCCTTGAGAAGAGGCGACTTCAATTCTACTATTGGAAATAATTTCATCAATCGATGATGTCGCTTCTTTTATGTTGACAAACTTATTCCAATTTTCAGCATTGGCATAATCATCGACTGCGCCATAAGGGACTGTAAGATTTTTATATTGGTAGGTTACATACGCAAACGTATTTGGACCTATGGCCGGAGGAACTATTGTAGTAATTGCAACACTGCGCACTTGATCACATTTATAAAATGCACTATCTGCAATTGACTCTACAGCATTTCCAAACTCAAGAAATGCAAGTTTTGAGCAACCGATAAATGCTCGACTGCCAATCGTTCTGACCGAATCGGCAAATTTCATCGACGGCATTTTGATACAATAGCTAAATGCATAGTCCCCGATTTCTGAAACGCTTGATGGTATCTCCTTTAGCGTTAAATACTTACTTGATGCAAATGCGTAATCTCCAATTTTCAATTCTGAGGATTGAATATCTATAGATGCGAGATTGCGACAATGGTAAAAGGCATGACTTGCAATTTCAGTCACCCCGGGCCCAAATGTCAATGTCTTTAAATTGGGACATCCCATAAATGCACCACGATCAATCTTCTTTATTGAGGAAGGAATTGTCACCGAAATAAGTCGCGCACAATTAAAGAATGAAAACTCGCCGATAGTTTCCACATTAGACAAATCTATCGACGACAATCCATCACATTCGGTAAATGCATTATCACCGATTTCTTTAACCGTAGCCGGTACTACCAAATCTCCACTATATGACGGTATTGCACATATCAATTTTGATTTATCACCGTTGTAGATAATATTGTTTTCGCTACAATAGTCGGGATTTCCGACGTCGACTGTAAGCGTAGTCAATGCCTCACAATGCATTATAGACTTACTCCCAATATGAGACACTCCGGCCGGTATGACCAATTCTTTAAGCGTATTACACTGAGAAAAAGCCATTTCCCCTATTGTTTTAACCGTCGCGGGGATTGTAAGTTTTCGTAATGCCGTACAACCATGAAATGCTTTACGGCCGATTGATGTAATATCGGGTATTTCAACGGCAAACGCCCTCGAAGAACCGGCAAACGCATTGTCTCCTATTGCAGTAACATTGTAGGTGATATCATCAAATGTCACTTTTGCCGGAATCTTTATAGAACCGGCATAGCTCCCTATGCCATAATATCCATTATCATCATTACACGTCACCTCAACCTCTGTTGCCGAAGGTAAAATATTATAATACACACCTTCTACCTCAAAGTCATATGCAAATGCCGACAACTCAGTCAATGCCACAGACATGAGTAATGTCATTAACTTTTTCATTTCAGTCGTTTTTTACTCAGCTTTTATTACATTAGTTATCATCCACTGTCTCAGTGTGCTCAAAAACACATCACGATAAGCAAACTGACCATACCCCCATCCATGGCCACCCGATGGGAATGTATGAATTTCCGCCGAAATGCCATGATCAATACATGATTTATAATACAGTATACTGTTATCAGGTGGCACAACAGTGTCATCATCACTAAGCGCAATATATGCTATCGGAGTATTGTCCTTGACCTGCAACTCATTGGAATATTCATAAATACTCTGGTCCGATGGAGTTGCCCCCAAAAGGTTGGTTCTCGATTCGGCATGAGTCAAAGCTGTTTTCATTGACACTACCGGATAAAGCAATATTTGAAATGCCGGACGCGTATCGTCGCTGAAATGTGTTGCATGTGTTGTTGCCAAATGCCCGCCGGCCGACGATCCCATAACACCGATGCGATTGGGATCTAGATTCCATTCTGAAGCTTTGGCCTTGATTGTGCGCATAAAACCTTCACAACAATCCAATGGAACTGTAGAATTGCCATAAGGCAAAGCATAATTTATCACAAACACAGTGACTCCGATAGGATTAAAAAACTCTGCGAAATAACGGCCTTCATAGTCCATACTTTTCCATGCATAAGCTCCTCCGGGATAAATCATTACCGATACGCCATTGGCTTTATCCGGAACATACATCTCAGCAGAAACATTTGCATTGGCATAATTTTGGTCTACTACTTCACCATCTATATTAAGATATACTACGGCAAAAGCCGTAGTATAACTACACAGACCTATAATACAAGCGATTATCAGCTTCTTCATCCTTTAGGGTTATTTTATTTCAACCACCAAGATGATTCATTCATCAACTGCATACGTGTTGACTCGGCATCGTCAAAACGAGCTGAAATCTTTTCAGCCATGAATGCCGGATGGTCGGGACGGTGACGTGACATGCGGAGCAAGTCGAAGAATCGATTACCCTCAAAAGCAGTCTCGGCAGCCATCTCATCGACAATTGCGTTTTCCACCCATAGGATAGAGTCTTGACGCGCGGCATAAAGGTCGTCAATGTCGGTAGTCGGCACTTGTACTGCGTTGCCATCTTCATCAACGCCATCGACATAACGCGTATAATCCGGAATGACAAAGTCAACATTATCAACTGCTATACCAAGTCCTCGACCTCGCATTGCCGTACCATAATTACTATCAAAACGAGATTCATTGAAATAAACCCATGGTTCTGCCGACAATATTTCGCCTTGTGACACTTTTGTCGGGTCATTAACTACTTCATTGCGAAGACCATACTTCAACGCGGCAAATGCAAGAGATGGTTTTCCGGCTCGATTAACGGCTTCAGCATAGCGCAAGTATATCTGTGGTATGCGATAAACGGGAATACCTCGCATTATGCGCGATGCTTTTTCTTCAAACATATCATTATCCGGATTAGAAACATCGGCATATTCCGAAGCATTATTGTAAAACTTAGCAATCATTGTCTCGCTTGATGATACACCTGTTGCAAATGTGCCAAATGATGAAGCTAGTTCTTTATTGCCACTACGATACTTAAACACTCCCCTTAAGTCTCCTTCCAAATTACCGGTAATGAGATTCACTCCGATTCGGTCGATATGATAATGAGTCTTTTCATTCATCGCGGCAACAAACCACCTAGCAGGCACCAACTGCGGCTTGACATTATATGTCATATTGACCAAATTCGGATGATATTTTTTGGAATCAGACGGATAAGGAATCAATGAGAATGCCTCATTATTATACGACAAGATATTCCCGGTTGCAACATCCTCTTGGACGGCTGTGGTCCACTGATTGATGTATCCTGACGAACATATAAGGTTATAATTGTCAATTACGTTATAATACATCCGGGCCGCTTGTTCATATTGATTTTGATAGAGATATAGATCTCCAAGCAATAGACTTGCCGGTATGAAAAAACGTGACGATTGAAATCCATCTATCTCTCCATACGAAGGAACTTTTATTGATGAATATTTTTCCAAATCAGATATGAGCATATCTGCAAGCGCATCAATATTTATATTTGGATATTCCTTTTCACTATCTTCAAGATTAAGAACGGGCATATCTACATAAGCAACTGAGCCATAAGTTAATGCCATCTGCCAATAGACCCAAGCGCGGATAGTGCGTATGGCCACATACTCAGGGAGCAGCACCTTAGATCCTTTGATTGCAATAGTTGTATCCATGCGCGCTATAGCCACGTTACAATTGTTGATTACACGATAGTAGTCACGCCGCGAAGTATAGTCATTGGATGACGTTGTTGCAAATTGAGAAATCTCTTGCAATGACATTGGAGCCGACTGTGGCACACTTACCAAATCTCCACGCAGTTCCCCGAGCAACACATAACGTTCGCCAAGAGCCTGCAACTGATTGAGAATCCCTACAGCCGAATAAAGCGAGTCGTTAGCATTAGACAACGTATAATCTTCGTCAAATACAAAACTGTCAGACTTGGTGTCGAGCATATCGTCACATGATGATACTCCGACCATTATTGCGGCTGCCAAGAGCGACTTTACTATATATTGTAGTTTCATGATGAATAGTTGTATTGATTTTTTACAAATTAATCTTCACGCCAAAATTAAATTCACGCGATACTGGCAACAAACCGGCATCAACACCAAGATAAAGAGGTGAATTACCCATCGAAAATTCTGGATCAGCTCCGAGATACTTGGTGAATGTGCAAAGGTTGGAAACCGAGAACGATAGAGTAAGCCCCTGTATGTACTGCGACTTGAACGGGAAATTGTAGGACACTGCAAGTGATTTCCATTTTAGGTATGAACCATCTTCAATCCAACGGTCAGAGAATCGAGCATTTCCCATAGGATCGCCATAAGTGGCACGAGGTATGTCGGCTACCCGCCCATTGGCAACCCAACGATTGGACATCGCTTTACTTTGGTTATAAACATCACTACCTGACTCAAGATTTGCACGTAATGCATTGTAAACATCATTTCCTACCGAATATGTGAACAATGTGCCAATTGTCAGGTTTTTCCAAGTTATATTAAGATTGAAATTACCATAAAAATCAGGGGTCGGATCTCCGATAATTACACAATCATTCTCATCAATCACGCCATCACCATTATCAACAAATTTCATGTCTCCGGCTTCAAAAGGAGTGAGCGAACCATTAGCATTACGAATGTTCAGACCGGCATCTTTAGCAGCTTCTGTAGTGCTGAACACGCCATCAGTCTTATAGCCATAGAATACTCCTACAGGATTACCTACCGATGTAAGCACCTGACCACCACATACATTTGTAATAAAATTACCATCATCAAGTTTTGTAATTTCATTATTATAATGTCCAATCGATGCACCTATGTCAAGTTTCCAATTACGGTGATTGAGAGCTCGCACTGATGTAGACACGTTAAATCCGGAGTTTTTCAACTCACCCCCGTTTGTCCAAAATGTTGCCAGGCCGGCAACGTCTTTGAGTTGTTTCCGTACAAGCAAGTCCTTGGTCTTTGCAGTATAATAATCAAAACTTAGCGACCAACGATTGTTGAGAAGACTAATATCCAGCCCTAAACGTGCTGTAGATGTCGTTTCCCACTTAAGTTTGTCATTACCAATATTTGAAAGTGCAAGACCAAAAGCGTTGTCCATCAAACCAACCGATGCAAAATAAGTTGCAGTTGCATAATCGGGGAGATTGTCATTTCCGGCTATGTCATAACCTGCTCGCAATTTAAGGAAATTGATAAAGCGCACATCTTTCATCCACTCTTCCGACGACACAATCCAACCGGCATTTACCGACGGAAATGTTCCCCATGCTGCGCCTCCGATTTTCCATACTCCTGACGCATTATTGCCAAAACGTGACGACGACTCGAGCGACATATCCACTCCAAGCAAATAACGTTGCATAAACGCATATTCTGCCGATGCATACCATGCCATGCTACGCCAATTAGATATCACGCCATCAGAGAAATGAAGTGACGAACTGGTATTTGACAAGTCATTCATATAATCAGAACTTGTATTGTGACCTTCTCCATAGGATGAACTATAGGTATCATTCTGCCATCGGAAACCTAATTTTACACCTAGTTCATGATTGTAGGATTTCAACGGTTGGTAATCGCCATGCAAGTCTGCGATAAACGTAGTCGATCGATTCATCAAACTCTTCACGACATTGCGCGACACAGCATATACTTCACCATTATTGTTGACCAATTCAGTTTCTGCAACGCCATAATCGGGTAAAAACGAATTTTCTTTCACCTTGTCAAAGGTATATCCAAGTAGTCCTCTCACTGCCAACTTTTCGCTGAATCTATACTCTGGAGCAACATTGAGGTTGAAGCGATAGTTTTTGCTTTCTCCATTGCCAAGATCATAAATCGACAAAGGATTGCCTATTCCCAACTCATCGACATCAGAGTATTTTAATGTCACGTCACCTTTGTTGCTTATCACATTAGGGTGGTAAAGAGGCGATTTAACAAGCGACATAAAATAGGGAGAGGAAACTGCATTCATACCATCATCGCGCAATTTCTGCGTTGCTTGGGCAAATGCGACGTCAAAACGCAATGTAAAACCGGCCCACAAATTAATATCGGAATTAAACCTTACGTTTAGACGGTCAAAACTTGTCTCCTCAAGAGTCCCTTCATTTTTAGTATATCCGAGGGAGAAAGCATACAATGCCCGGTCATCACCGCCCTTAACATTTACTCCATAGTTCATCAACATTGCATCACGCGATACAAGGTCGAGCCAATCGGTATCATTATGATAAGCCTTATATTGCGATTTGGATTGGTCGTCGTTCAAGAAATTGTATTTTTCGACATAAGAACTATTTTCAAACTTACCACTGAGAATGTCGCTCACATATAGCCGATATTGTTCAGCATTCATCACCGGTATCGACTTAGGAGCTGTGCGCACTCCAAGATTGGCATATGCCTCAATCTCGGTAGCAGCATTCTTAGCGCGCTTGGTAGTGATAACAATAACCCCATTACCTCCCTTTGCTCCATATATCGCAGTTCCGTTTTTAAGCACTGATATATTTTCGATATCATTTGGATCGATTAGCGCTAACGGATTGCTATAATGTCCCTCGATAATGGAATTATCGGCATAATTAGACGTCCATACGACACCATCAACTACATAAAGAGGTTGAGATGAGGCATTTATGGAATGAAGTCCATGTACAAAGACCGTAGAACCACTGCCGGGAATTCCCGAACGCGACACCGCAAAAAGACTGCCTTGCAAATCAGCCACTGCATCGTCGGCAGTTGACCGGCCAAGCAAAAACTCACTGACAACGTCTTGAGAGACAGCGTCCAATTGTTCTTTATCATAAAATGACATTCCTGTTGCACCGCTAAGTGAAAGCGACAAGTCGGATTGCCCACGTAAAGCCATGACCTGCGGTTGATAGCCGGGAGCTTCAACTCGCAATGTTACATTGGGATTAGGCGCATCAAACTTAAACTGACCATTTTCATCAGACATAGCCGACACCTTCTCATTGACCACACTTACACGTACGCCGGCCAAAGCCTTGCCTGTACTTGCATCTATGACCACGCCTTTTACCGGAAATTTTGCCACATTAGCTTCTACCAAATCAACTTTTTGCGCATAAGTGCATACTGGTAAAGCGGCAAATAATGTGATTCCCAAACAGCCCACCATCAAATGAGAGCTTATAATTTTACTGAGATTTATCTTGTTCATAATGATAGCCTGTATTTAGAGTTGAACGGGAACTAAAATAACCTTATCCACACGGAAATTTCTTGACATTACATTATTATTAAACTCTTTGTTGTCGACATTGGTCATAACAAGCAACGTTGTTGTAATATTCATGTCTGACTCATCATTGAGTTCGTCCATCAACCATAGATTATCATAATAATTAGATGTTGGGAATACAAACGAGCCAACTTCAATCAATGTCATCTTTGTAGGACTTGTTAGATAGTGATCTTCCTTAAAGGATTTTGACTTACTTTTTCCGTTGTCATTCATATATGACAATGTAAATTGTACTCGTGTACTATCTGTGGCGAGTGTGATGTCATCAACCGATGTCGGGACAAACGACACATATATCCGATATTCTCCCGAAAGTACATTTGGGATAGAGAATGTAACACCCGGTTGACGTGACGCCGCATTGGGCTTAACCTCAATGTATCTCGATTCACTGATTTCAGAATAATACGGATTGCTAGTGGCCACCGTGCGAGTATAAATCGTCGAACCTACAGATGGAGAGCGACCTATCTGATCTTCAGCTTCAACCTCTATCGGCTTGTTCCAAGTTTCTACGTTATTATAATTAATAGATGGTGCAAGATATATCATACCGTTACTAGCATCTATGCACTCAGCGCCATTGAATAAGCCGGCAACATCTGAGATTTCGCTATGCGATGTTGACTCTACCATGCTCAATCCTGCCGGATTTTCTATTCGCTGCCGATAAATCAAGTCATTGATAATCGCAAGTGACGTCTGAACTTCTTTAATCGAATCAGCTACAGTAGCATCTGCGTTATATACATTAAAATAACGCGAAATTTTATCATAAGCTTCCTGCCATGCCAAATTATCGGGAATTATCATTGTAAACACAGAATCTTCTGCCTCTATATCGCCTAAGCCGTACACCGGATGTTGAAACAAGCGGTTGTAGCTTGTCATGACCGAATCATAGATAGTAGCTCCATTTTCATCTACATCAAGAGGAGTACTTGCTTGTTCATCAAACACCTTTTCATCATAGCGTTTCAAGAAAGCTGCTATCATCGACGTATTTTCATGAGTATCAATATATTCACGAAGATTGTAGGCATATGGGATCATAGCCTTCAATGTGTGTAATACACCATTTTTTGCAACAACATCAGAAGTCTCTAAAGCAACCCCTCCAAACGTTGCACCATCAAAATAATGAACCTTGCCATTGTACATACGCACACCTTTATTGGATGGTGTCGCAGTTGACACATTGAAACGAGAGATGTGGTTACCTACCAAACGCTTGACTTCGTCAAGATTTTCAAGATCGACATTTTTTAATGCCTCCGACGTAGGCGCCCACACTGTAAATGTCTGAGAAGAATTAAGTACTTCGGCATAACCTGCAAGGTCAATCATCTTGCCGAACTTTTCGAGTGTCGGGTCTTCCTTTATTAACTGATACACGGTTTCATTTGACACCGTCTCAGACCGTTCATAGTGGCTGTCCCAATCTTCATTGCACGACGTCAAAGACATTACGGGCAATGCCAAAGCCACCAATAAACTATATTTATTTACTATTTTCATATCTCTGTCTTTAATAAACATTAATATATATCTTCCTTATCAATCAAGCTTGTAGGAATTATTTCGATATAATCGCCATGGAACTCTTGCGATGGCGCATATACATTTTTGCCTCTCAAGAAGTGAGGAGCATACTCTTGGAATGTAAATTGGCCAAGAATAATGCGAAGGCTGTAAGAGTCATCACGTAGTGTCTTAGGGCCGTTGAGACTCCATATCGAAGCCGGAGCTTTCATGTAGCCACGGTTACGCATTGCTTTGTCGTTTTCTGCATCTGACGGAGTACCGGTGTCAGCAATCCAACCCACTTGAGGATCTGTTCCGGCAATACGCAAGTCACGCGGAATTCCTTGTATCTCACCATCAACAAAAAGCTGGGCAATACCACGCCATGATTCTTGACGATAACCCAAACGTATTTCATAAGAGCCCGGAGGTATCGGAAGCATACGCAAAGTAAAATCATACCAACCATTAAGTTTCAACTCATCAGCTTCAAAATTGGTCCAGAATTCTGATGCCCACATTGTAATTTCCGTATCATCAGTAAATGTCAAATGCTCTCCACAGAAATCATTACTGATTACATATCCTGAATATCCGGGGATATCGACCAACTGCCAACGAATATTATTGTTAGTTAATTCGGGTGGAATGTTGTAGAAGTCAAAGCGTATGCGAGTGTTGAGAACATCATTGATCATAATATCCTCATCATAAACAAGCATATCCGTCAATGCATGAGCAAAACCATTGATACTGCTCAAATTACTCTGAGACTCGTTGATTCCAACATAAGCACCTATACGCTGCTCATTAATCTTATTGCCGGCTTTGATTTCCATCAACCGATATTCAAGCATCGTTTCATAATATTCAACACGATCCTTCATCGAATTAGATGCCGTACATGCACCATTATACAAGAATGTATTGGTCGACATCTGACGGTCAAGCATGTGATAAGATATAAATTTGTTCAAAGCATTACGGCGGTCGGTGTAATCATCGGCGGCTTCGTTACCATAATATTGCTTGGCAAATTCCACAAGGTCATTTACCGAGTTAATTCCATTTTGATTCATCACCTCATCAGGCTCCGCAAAAATAGTGTATCCAAATTTCTTCAACAACGGAACTTTAAATTTATTTTCACCTCGAGCCAACTCACCATTAGGATAAGGGCACACATAATCTTCATCATATATGCGCTCTGTGCTATCATTTAAGTGAGTTAATTGTAATGCTTCTGCAAAAATCGTAAAATTACCATTTTCTTTAAGAATGTTAAGCAGATATTCTTCCGACGGATTTAGCACATTGGCAATAATATGAACCACGCCATTGTGTACTTCAATATCTTTTTCAACAATCTTAGTGTCCTTATTAACAAATATTGTAAGCCCCTCACCGGCCTCGTCAGTGCTATACGAAATAACTATATATTGGTCATTCATATTTGGCTCGGTAAGCGACCCTTCTTCAAAATAGTCTGACGTATAATCAGTACCATTGCTCTTGATTACATGATTGAAGACGATCTCACGCTTGTCATCTTCGGTCAGTTGATCGTAAGTTACACCCAATTCTGCAAAATACGCATCAAACGCGGCGTCTGACGGAAGGAAACAAGTGTAATGTCCATAGCTCGAAAGCAATGAAAAATTGCCGGTATCTTCCAATAGCCGAGTAAATACCGTATATTCAGCACCACTCTTACAATAAGACGCTACAGTATTTCCTGTAAACGTGTAGTAAGACTCATCGTTCACGTCATCGCTACAACCACTCATAACAACCACTGCAATAACGGCTGATACAGCAATAATGGCTCTATGTTTGAAACGATTTATATTATTAAATTTCATAATTATCAATCTTTATAATGTGAAATGCTTAATTCTTAGTGATGTCAGACGACGTCTTATAGAACGGATTCTGCTTCAATTCAAGATTAGCTTTTAATTCGGTATCCTTTATCGGCATATATAATCCATCAAGTTCACTCAATTTGCTTGTTACTGTTGCCTGGTCAAGTTTTGAATACTTTGGGACCAAATATTTGTTAACAATAGAACGAAATTGAGAACGGTCGCGATTTATACGGCGCAAAATATCAAAATAGCGTTTGCCTTCAAACAAAAATTCACGCTGACGCTCGTTAAATACCAAATCGCGCATACTTGTCTGCGAATTATAACTTTCAAACGAGAATGAACCCTCAACGGCATCAGGATTGGCACGTCGCCACGTACGAGCTACCAACTCAAATGCATCGCTTAGATTGCGATTCAACTCGACCATTGCCTCTGCCTTCATCAAATATATATCGGGGAGACGATAGACAATCCAATTTGAAGCACCTGCATCAACTGATACATAATCACTCGCATTCACCTTTCCGGTAGAATTTTCCTCACGATAGCTTATATACTTCTTTATCGGGAATGCGGCCAATGATGCTGATGAATAGAATGCATCTTTACCGCGCAAATCAGTTTCAGCAAACAATTCAGTTGACGAAAAGTCATAGGCCATCATCTGCTGGTGACCAGCTCCTGAACGCCCTCCTGTTGTACCATAAAATTCACACAACAAATAATTAGGTATATTGTTGCGATTAAATTGAAGTTCAAAAATCGATTCTGTCGAGTTGCCTTCAACAAATACATTACGATTATATACTGCTGAATTTTCAAGCACAAGGACATTGGATGCATCATTCAATACATAATTGCAATAGGTGATGCAATCATCATAACGTCCACGCCACAAACACATATCGGCTATAAGTGCTCTAATCGCAGCTTGAGTCATTCGTCCTTTAGAATAAGCGTCATTGTCCCACTTGGCTATTGCCTGATCATGACACGACATCAAGTCTTCAATTAAGTTATCAATCAACTCATCAGGATCGCTCTGCGGGATCTGGAATGTCTGCGTATCATCTACAACCGGCTCGGTTAAGAATGGAACATCTCGGAATGTACGCACAAGTGTAAAATAGCAAAATGCCCTGATTCCCTTTACTTCTGCTATATAGGCTCTAAGTTGTCCTTCGGTAAAGTTGGGATCAATCTCCTTAACTTGAGGAGCAAACTTTAAAATTGTATTACACAAATTAATTACATTATAAAAGTCGCCCCAGTAAGCATAACCATTGGATGGTAATATATTAAGGTTACCGATATAATTAAGATTATCTCCGGTATTGTTGCCCAAAATGACATTATCACTTCTAAACTCACTCCACACTATCAGACGCTCCATAAAGCCGGTCTCTTGCATAGCCCTATAACAAGCGGCTGTGACACTTAGCACATCGTCTTCGCTCTGCCAGTACTCGTCAAGCACCATTTCGTTGGTCGGTTTCAAATCAAAGAAATCATCACACGAAACCAGCGATAGTGACAACGCCAATCCTGTCATTATTTTTATTATTGTTTTCATTGTTTCGATTACTTTTATTGATTAAAATCCTACAGTTACACCAAACGTAAAATACTGTGAACGCGGAGTATTACTTCTATCCTCTGCAATGCCTAGAGAATTTGTGGAAATTTCCGGGTCTACACCGGTATACTTGGTGAACGTGCACAAATTATTTAATGTCAAATAGAGATTGAGTTGATTTAAGCTTATTTTCTTCAAGAGCTCCTTATCAAACGCATAATTAAACGTCAAATACTTAAAGCGCAAGAACGAACCATCTTCAACAAACCGGTCACTTCCGAGCCAGTTGTAACCATATTGATATAGAGCTCGTGGCATTTGAGTAACATCTCCATCTTTGCGCCAACGCCAATTGGTTGCTATCGACTGATTGTTGTTGGAGTACATGTTTTCAGAATACATACGAGCATAATTGATTATCTTGTTGCCTGCACGGAAGTTGAAGAATGCATTCATTGATAGATTTTTCCATCGCACAGTAAAACCAAAGCCACCATGTATTTTGGGATTACAATTGCCCAAATACACTATGTCCAACTCATCTATGTTTCCATCATGATTGATATCTTCGTATATGGCATCTCCTCCTTGAAATTTATAGTTGACATTTCCATACCCGAAATACATATTGAGTGGCTGACCTTGTGCATCGCGTACAACATTCCCTTGTGCATCACGAACTACCGGGCATGTACCTTCTCGACCTTCAACATAATCGCTATACTGGTACACTCCCTTATATCGGAATCCATAAATCGAGCCAAATGCATTACCCTCCTGCACTCTTGTGAGATAAGAACCATTATTGTAGTCAAACTCCGTATTATAACTTTCCAAAATCGACGGCAAAAGTTCTATAACCTTGCTATTGTAATTAGCCAGGTTGAAATTAATATCAAACGAACAATCGCCGGCCTTTATCATCTTGTTAGTGTAAAAGTTTAACTCCCAACCATTCTTTTCCATCGATCCGCCGTTGACATAAGCAATATTTCCAAAACCTGTAGATGATGGTATCGACTGATTTGCGAAAAGCAAATCTTTGTTTTTTTCGTGATAAATATTAAAATCCAGATTATACTTATAATCAAATAGATTTAAGTCAAAACCAAGATTATAGGAAGTTGAAGTTTCCCACTTCAAGTTGGATAAACGTATGGTCGACGGTTTCATCGTTGGCATATCTATATAGTTGTTACCACCACTACCCCAATTGGAATTATAACGAGCATAGTGAAGATATTCATAGTCAGGCATACGACCGGTCATACCAAAACCGGCACGAATACCAAACATCGACAACCAAGACTGAGTACCCTCCATCCAACTTTCATCAGACATAATCCATTTTGCCGATACTGCCGGGAATGTACCCCATCTATTTTTGGGGCCAAAACGAGTACTTCCATCACGACGCACAGTAGCATCTATAATGTAACGTTCTTTCATCGAATAGTGCATACGTCCCATATAAGCCATCGAACGCCATTCTCCACGAGAACTATTCATTGTGTTTTCATACCCTTCAAGTGTTGGATTTTCGACTCCATTAGGCATTCCATATTTACGGAACTCTTGATATTGAGAATTTCCTGTCGTAAGCTCCCATGCTGCATATAGCATAAGTGAATGATCTTCACCAAGTTGTGGCACAAACAACAAATCATGCTTAGTCTGGATATTTAAACTCTCTGATTCTTTACCATATATTCGATTAACGTTTTCACTGTTCCAATTATATGATGTAGCCTCACGAGGTAATACCATTTCATCTTTTCTATTTTCCACGTCAAACTGCACATAGCCGGAATAGCGCAAACGAGTCTTAGCCGGATCAAGCAGATCATATTGCAAACGCAATGTGGGCATTATGCGCATATCCGTCTCATCATTCTTTGCCAACTTGGCTAATGCGACAGGATTGGCCAAATATTTTTGACTATCGTCCAACTGCGATGACATTGGGATTATAAAGAAGTCTTCTGTATCATTACCCATTTCATCTTGACGATATACCGAAATATTAGGGGCCTTGCGATATGCGATATCAAGCAACCCTTCATAACTCTTATCATTTTTTGAACGAGTTAATGAAAATTCAGTTGAGAATTTCAACCGGTCAGAAACTTGATAATCAAGATTCATCAATGATGATATGCGGTCATATTTTTGCTCTATTACAGTTCCGGTCTGTGTATAGTAACCCAATGAAACACGATATTTAGCCTTATCGCCACCACCGGTAACGTTTACCGTTTGGTCATGAGTGAAACCATACTGAATAACTTCATCTACCCAATCTGTGTTGTTATTATAATTCTCAATATCGGGCAATTCAGCCGGATTATAACTAAATTCCGGGATGTTACTTGCATTCTCATCTTGACGAGGATTAAAATAAGCCTGCTTCATGAGCATAGTATAGTCATCTCCATTGAGCATCTGACGACCTTTAGGCTGCTTGTGCCCTGAGAATTTATAAAGATATTGCACTCGAGGCGGGCCTTTTACTCCTCGTTTGGTCTTTATCATTATAACGCCATTAGCACCACGTGAGCCATAGATTGCCGCTGAAGCTCCATCTTTCAACACCGTGATTTCTTCAATATCTTCAGGATTAATACTTAACAAGTTGGCAAATTGTTCCTGCGTTGCATTAGCATAATCAAATGTGCCATCATCGACATGACTCTCATAAGGAATGTCATTCAACACAATCAAAGGTGTCGAATTGGAGTTGATAGAACCCGAACCACGAATGCGCATTGACGAACCTGAGCCCAAGTCTCCAGATGCATTAACAATGTCGAGACCTGCTAGACGACCTTGTAAAGCATCATCAACCGATGACACAGACAAGCCTTCAAATTCACGGGTATTAATGCTTTGCATAGCTCCAGAGATTTCGCGCACAGGGATGGGCATTGTGCCGTCATCCATTACCTTGGAAGCCTTTACAACTACTTCATTGAGTGTTGCTGCATCCTTAAGTTGCACCACAATATTTGTTTGGTTACCAATCGCAATGTTCTGGGCAACAAATCCCACATAAGAAATACGAAGTGTGTTGTCGCGATTTTTCACGCTCATTGAGAACTCCCCATTAAAGTCAGTTGCCGCTACACTATACACACGATTCTTATTATCCAATTCATGTATGGTTGCACCGATAATCGGCTCTCCAAGCGTATCGGTAACAGTGCCTCGTACAATCGATGACGATTGAGCATTGACATACATTGGCAACAATGCCAATAGATATATTAATAGATACCTTATCTTTTCCATTACTGTATCTGTTATAGTTTAAAATTTTAAGGCTTTATCAATTAGATGTATCGCTACTTTATTTGATGCCGTAATGTTATTGGCCTTTGTATAGTCGGCATTGTCAACAATAATGTCTCGAGCCATCAAGTTGTAAGAAGAGCCCGATGTCACTACGTTGGCTTCAACATCGCTACCCTCTCCTTTTATGGTCAGATTATTACCATTACTTGAAACCATTACTTTATGAAACTTATTATAGTCATTTCGAGCTCCGGTATCATAAGTCATGCCATTAAATGCATTTCCCGATATATATATTGAATTGTCAATAAAATGGTAACGCAAAAATTTTAACAAATAAAGTGTTTTTTTCTTCTTTGAAACTACATCCATATCATTGGCAATATCTTCCCATGAATATAAATTAGGATCTTGTGCAAAAGCCTCGCTAATAGCATCTTCGGTTGGTACAAGAATTGTATAACGGAAGTTATTAAATGAATTAACAACCATACCTATACCTGAAGACGACGTGCCAATCTTAGCCGAGAATATTTCTTGAACATCCTCATCCTCTGAGAAATAAGTAAACACTTGGTCGTGACCACGACACAAATCAAAAAATGCCTTAAAGTCAGGATTTGATTCCAATATGTTATATACATTATTTGCAGGATCGTGCAATACGCCATCGATAAAGAATGTACGACCGTTGTCAGAGTCATATTTACACAACTGACCAAACTCGTTTGTAATCACACTGGCCGGTGATATATTAAGTTCGTCATCACCTCCTCCGGCAACTTTAAAATTGTCACCTTCTCCAATCAAACGTATTGTCGAGCCTCCTTTTGTAAGTGCATATCTCAACGTACCGTCATTAATATAGCCTGACAACGTACCACCTTCGTTACTTCCGACTACTATGTGCATATCGACAATATCGCGCAAACGATTGCGGATGATACGTTTATTACTTACTTTACGCAGATATTCTCCTTTATTCCCATTTTCATCAACTCTGTAAACATCAGCAGTAACTACATTAAGCAACGGATCGTAGTTGAAACTCCAAATTTCTCGGTTATTGCCACCTCGTGCCCAAGAAATTGGTTCGCGATAGTTTTCCAAAGCCGCATCTGTTGGGACTAGAAGATTATACATGTTCTCCATAGAGCGCAGATACATATAAAAACGCATTGCCTCTGTGTCGGAAAGGTCGCTCCAGTCATCGGTTAACGCCCATTTCATCACTTTGGTATCATCGGCTGTAAGCACAGAGCCATAAACTCCTTGGTAGTCAATTGGAGGAAGCACTGTATTTATAAAATACACTGCGCCATTGTTAGTAATCTCACAACGCTCAATATTTGAGGTACTTATCGAATAAGGATAGCTTGTTTCATCGGTCAATGGATCATCAAAAGAATGAGGCAAAGATGATGTAAAAGAACGTTTCTGGTGATTCTTAATAAACAATGCAAGAATATCGGTAGGGATATTTTCCCATGAACCATAGGCATCTTTTAGATATTGCCCCTTACCTCCATTAAAAAATTCTTCCATTGCCTTATCAGTCGGAACAAACATCGCTCCCATGTCTTGTTCTGCCGAAGAACCAGAATAACCGGCATCAGCCGGGTCATAATATAATAGGCCATAACTTGACAAAGACTCGCCATTAGGACCTGTAGGTCTTGTCCTTTCATTAAAGAATTCTTTGACAAATATAGAATCTGTAGGAGATATAAAAGGACGTAAAGGTGTTGAGCCATTATAATATTCATAAATATCTTTAGCCAACTGACTATTATAATACGGAGCGCTGAATTTATTTAGCAAACGGTTAAAAATTTTCGATTCCGATGCATTAGCTACAGCATCAGCCATGGTGCGAGCCGGAATAAGTACATCTTCAAGAACATGCACATATCCATTTTTACACAAGATATCCTTCTCGACAACCTTTATGCCATTAACATAAATATCGCCTGGCATGAATACCTTGCCATTGTATAATATAGAAAAATCAGATTCCGACACATTCTGCACTTTCATTTGAGGCTCGGTAAAATGGACTATCATGGAAGCTTGTTGTGCCAACATTACACTACGACCTTTAAATCTCGACCAATAATTGTTAGAAAACAACTCCTCATCTTCTACTATTGCAATTGAGTCTAAATTGGTGCATTCAGTGTAACGTCGCAATGCCAAACCCTCTGTGGCACCGTCGCTACCAGCCACATTAGGCAACATATCCGAAAGATAAGCCATGTTAATCATGCTTGAATTCATGATTCCACGCTTTTGTGAAGCCGTCAATTCTTCATAGCTTGACACCCCATATGGGTTACTTCTAAAAAAACGCTCAAATGCATCGTCTCGCGCAGGAAATAATGTTTTACTCCCGGTTCTTGACAATGTTTCGCGATACTCCAAGTCATCTATAAGTCGAAGAAAGTAGGTAAAACCACCATCGTTCTCCAGATAACCATAAATACTTGCGCCAAGATTGTCAGGTTCTTTATTATCATACTCATAATCATCACTACACGATGACAATGAGCAAGATACCAATACAAAACATGACAGCAAGATATTTGTCAGATACTGATTAATTACAACTCGCATGTTAAATATTGAATTAATTATTTATTTAGTTTTACATTTAAGGTTAACTTTCTTATACGATATTGCATATTTTTGAACAAAATTACTCGTTCAAAAATAACATTATTGATTGGATTTCGGCAATTATTACAAATTTCGCCTTTTTGGGAGACTTAAAGCCTTAAATTGCGCAAACATTCTAATATCTGACGCATTTTTATTGTTTTTTACACAATGTATAAAAATTTCGATAATATTCTATATTGTATTGCAATTTCACCATACAGTCTCTTAACTCTATGCAGTTAATGATTTTTATACTAATATTTTTAATAATTGGAGTATTTTATCTCATAAAAAATACTTCCATTAAATATATTTGCATCATGATATTTCAATTCAGCAATCAAAGATAAAAATTTATATTTAATTTAATTTGATTGATTATCATTTAATTTATTCACCTAATATAAAACTATCATGAATTTTAGCAAACTAATCCTAACAATGACTCTTATGTCAACTACATCCATAGCTTTAGCTCAACATGATACACCGACAATTTGGTATCAACAACCGGCGAGAGAATGGATGGAAGGCATTCCTATGGGAAACGGTCGATTGGCAACTATTGTATATGGAGGAATTGACAAAGACCGCATCGCTTTAAATGAAATCTCTCTATGGGCGGGACAGCCCGACTCACTGCAAAATGACATTTGTGGGAAAGAAGCATTAGCTGAGATGCGAGAATGCTTTTTCAACGGAGACATAAAAAAGGGTAATCAATTAGGCGATAAATATCTATATGGACGCTCAGCTTCATTTGGGACACACTTGCCACTTGGTGATATGATATTAGACTTTGAATATCCGACAGGGCCATTAACCGACTACCGCAGAGAACTAAACCTTGAAAATGCCACGGCTTCGGTAACATTCAACAAAGGAGGAGTCTCCTACTCACGTAAATACATCTGCTCATATCCCGACAACGTGTTTGTTGTAAAACTCGATGCAGACAAGAATGAAGCTATCAACGTAAAATTGTCAACCGAGCTATTACGCAAAGCCCAACTTATTTGCAACAAAGATGGCATTGTGTTAGAAGGGAAAGTAGACTACCCTATGTTTGGCCCCGGTGGTGTAAATTTCATGGGAGACATTCGCATTATTCCTCAAGGAGGCAACATTACATACAATGACAACTCTGTTACCATCAAAAACGCCAACTCATTGACTATCGTAACCGACATTCGCACTGACTACGACACTGCCGACTACAAATCTCTTTGCAAATCCACCGTTGAGAAGGCTATTAATCAATCGTTTGACAATATTTTAGATAAGCATGTAGCCGACTACTCCCCATTGTTCAACCGCATGAGCATAAAACTTGGCAACACTCCTAACAACGACCTGCCAACCGACACACGACTACACTTAATCAAAGATGGCGCCGTAGATCCCGATTTTGATGCTTTATTTTTTCAATACGGTCGTTATATGCTACTTGCATCGTCACGACCGGGCACTTCACTTTGCGCCAATCTGCAAGGTATTTGGAACGACAATCTTGCATGCCAAATGGCATGGACCTGCGACTACCATCTCGATATAAACATAGAGCAAAACTATTGGTCGGCCAACAAAGCCAACTTGGCAGAATGTAATGAACCCCTTTTTGCCTATTTGCGCTTGCTCGAAAAGCACGGAGCAAAGACCGCTCAAAAATTATATGGTTGTGACGGATGGGTAGCCCACACTGTAGCCAATGCATGGGGCTACACAGCTCCTGGATGGGGCGTCAGTTGGGGCATGAACGTTACCGGAGGAGCATGGCTTGCCACTCATCTATGGAGTCACTACCGATATACACAAGACAAAGAATATCTACGCAATGTAGGCTATCCGATACTAAAAAGTTGTGCTGAATTTTTTGTTGATTATATGGTCACCGACCCTAACACCGGTTATCTCGTGACAGGCCCAAGCGTGTCTCCAGAAAACGGATTCCATCTCAATGGAGAAAGTTTCTCACTATCAATGATGCCGACAATTGACAGAGCAATCGTACATGACATTTACACCGCTTGTATCGAATCATCTAAAATACTCAATGTAGACAAAAAATTCCGTAAACGCCTTGAAAAAGACATCAAACGCCTTCCTCCGCTACAAATAGGGAAAGACGGACAAATTAAAGAATGGTTACTTGATGTAGTGCGTCAAGAGCCCAACCACCGCCATTCATCACATCTTTTGTCACTTTACCCACTCGCACAAATATCTACTATAAAAACTCCGGAATTAGCCAAAGCAGCAAAAATATCCATTGAAGCACAAGTTAATGCTCCGGGATGGGAAGACGTAGAATGGAGTTGCGCCAATATGTTATGTTTCAACGCGTTTCTTAAAGACGGCGAACGTTCACACTATTGGTTACAAGACCTTTTCCGCTATTTTACTCGCGAAAACCTAATGACAGTTTCGCCTAAGGGTATTGCCGGCGCTCCTGCCGACATATTCTCATTTGATGCAACTGAAGCATCTGTAGCCGGCATGTGCGACATGCTATTGCAAAGTCAAGACGGATTTATAGAATTTTTACCCGCACTTCCCAAAATATGGAGCGAAGGAGAACTCAACGGCGTATGTGCAGAGGGAGCTCTCGTTGCCGACCTCAAATGGGCATCGATGAAAATGACTGATGCAAAAATCACAGCACAAAAAGACGCAAATTTCAATATACTCATTCCAAAGGGTTCATCCCCCCGTTTTGCCATAAACGGCACAACCGTAACACCGACAATAATCGATGGCATGGCAAACATTACCCTAAAAAAAGGTGAATATATAACTCTTAAGTTCTAAATCAAATGCGAATACTAAAATTATTAACATTGATAGCGGTAATTGGATGTGTTGAAGCCGATTGCTTTGCAGAGACCGCATCGCGGACACTTCATGAAGGATGGCGTTTCCGCCAAGGACGCTCCGAAATTTGGTATCCTGCTACAGTGCCCGGTACAGTCCACACCGATTTAATGGACAATGAAATAATCGAAGATCCATTTTTCAGGCTCAACGAGCGCGGCGTCCAATGGGTCGACAAAGAAGACTGGATGTATGAAACCACGATTAAAGCAACTACGTCAGAAGTCAATGCCGAAAACCAAGAAATCGTATTTTACGGACTCGACACTTACGCAGATGTGTATCTAAACCACCAATTGCTTGTTAGAGCCAACAACATGCACCGCACATGGAGATGCAACGTAAAGGACATTTTAAAAGAAGGCGATAATCTATTTGAAGTATATTTCAACTCACCCATCAAAGTAGACTTGCCAAAATATGATTTATATGATTATGAATTTAATACCGGCCCCGACCAATCTCAAAATGGTGGCATATTTAACAAAACGCTCAGCATATTTGCCCGCAAAGCGGGTTACCATTATGGATGGGACTGGGGACCACGTCTCGTAACTTCAGGCATATGGCGTCCGGTAGTTCTTGAGACATGGAGCGGACAACGCATTTCTGATGTTCAATACATACAGCAAGACATCAATGCAAAGCGAGCTAAATTACAAACGATTGTAGAAGTACTCTCGGACAATGCTACTGAAAATGCGACTATAACCATCACTGCAAACGGTACAATAGTTGCGTCTAAACAGACTTCGCTCAACAAAGGTCTCAATAAAATCGCTGTAGATTATGCCATCTCCAAACCAACCCTATGGTGGTCAAATGGTCTTGGCGACCCATATCTATATTCTTTCCAAACGACATTGACAGTCAATGGACAAAAAGTAGAAGCCAAAGACAATAAAATAGGTCTTCGTTCATTGCGCCTCATATCCGAATCTGACAAAGACGGACGCTGCCTATATATTGAGCTCAACGGCAAGCCTGTGTTTATGAAGGGGGTCGACATGATACCTCTCGACAACTTTCTACCTCGGATTACACGCGAACGCTATGAAAAGCACGTATTAGATGCCAAAAATGTGAATATGAACATGATACGAGTCTGGGGCGGTGGCGTGTATGAAGACGACTACTTCTATGATTTATGTGACCAACATGGCATACTTGTATGGCAAGATTTCATGTTTGCATGCTCAACCTACCCGGCTGATGATGAGTTCATTGCCAATATACGCCAAGAAGCAATCGATAATGTCAAACGCTTGCGCAACCACACATGTCTCGCTCTATGGTGTGGCAACAATGAATGCCAAGACGTATACTATGGATGGGGCGGACGCAAAGATTACTATACCCGCATGGGTGTGGAAGAACTTACTACCGCTCAATTTAAAAACATGTACTTTAAATGTCTGCCTGAAGTAGTTTCTGAATATGGCGGCGGACTCTCATACCGTCCATCGTCACCCTACGCATTTGAAGACACCCCTTCTGATGGTAAAAACGGAGACTCACACTATTGGGGTGTTTGGCATGGGCGAGACTCTATCGGACATTATAATGTCGAGAAATCACGTTTTTTCTCGGAGTATGGATTTCAATCCTTCCCCGAATTTGAATCGGTAAAAATATATGCTCCTCAAGAACGCGATTGGAGCATCAATTCCGAAGTGATGATGGCCCACCAACGAGCAGGTTCGTATGCCAACAATCTTATAAAAGAATACATGGATCAAGAATACCGCACTCCGTACGACTTCCCGACATTCTTATATGTCGGCATGATACTCCAAGGCGATGCTATCAAGACTGCGATTGAGGCTCACCGTCGCGACATGCCGCATTGCATGGGTACGCTTGTGTGGCAACACAACGACTGCTGGCCAGTTGCTTCATGGGCCGGACGTGATTATTATGGTCGATGGAAAGCTCAGCAATATTTTTCTCGCTATGCCTACGATGACATACTTGTGTCTCCATTAGTCTTGGGCGACAGCGTAACCGTAAACATTGTGTCAGACCGTCGCAAAGCCACCAAAGGGACATTTACAATGAATGTCATAGACATTAACGGCAATACTATTACGACAAAGCAATTTAAACACACGGCACGCCCCCTTACTTCTACAGAAATAGTACGTACCACTGTAAAAGATTTAATCGGAGACCACAAGCGTGGCGACGTGCTTATATGTGTATCTTATGAGACTGACGGGAAAACATATCGAAACATCGGCTACGCCACCAAGCAGAAACACATGAACTATCGCAAACCGACCATTACCACCGACATTACTCCGGCCGATGGCGGATATAATGTTACTGTGACAACTGACATTTTTGCTCGTGGTCTATTCTTGTCTATCGATGGAATCGATAATTTCTTTTCCGACAACTACTTTGACGTATTACCGGGCAATTCACGCACGATTCATGTATCAACCCGGTTGCCACTTGAGGACTTCCGTGCTCAACTCAAAATAAAGACATTGGGTGACACATATTAAGCATTGGTCGATTTCATAAACAATTATCACCGAGAGGTCTGAGTTTTTATCAGCATCCTCTCGGTGTCTTTTTAATTACATCTGCCGTTTTTTTGTTACCTTTGCATCGGTTTATCATCATTACGAGAAATGAGTGTAATTATCTTAGGCATAGAGTCATCATGCGATGACACATCGGCAGCCGTCATTCGCGACGGCTTATTGCTCAGCAACGTAATCGCAGGGCAAAAAATACATGAAGAATATGGAGGCGTTGTGCCGGAATTGGCTTCACGAGCTCATCAACAAAACATAGTGCCGGTTGTAGATACTGCCATTAAACGTGCCGGAATAAGCCGACACGACTTGTCGGCCATCGCATTTACCCGTGGGCCGGGGTTACTTGGCTCGTTGCTAGTCGGCACTTCATTTGCCAAAGGCTTGTCATTAGGGCTACAAATTCCCATTGTCGATGTCAACCATTTACACGGGCATGTACTATCTCATTTCATACGCAACGAAGCCAACGACGAAGTTCCCGAGTTTCCCTATTTATGCCTGCTTATTTCCGGAGGTAATTCACAAATAATACTCGTGCGTAACTACAACGACATGGAAGTTCTCGGACAGACCATCGACGATGCCGCAGGTGAAGCTTTTGATAAATGCGCTAAAGTCATGGGGCTACCCTATCCGGGAGGCCCTCACATCGACCGCTTGGCAGCAATGGGCGACCCAAAGCGGTTTAAATTTTCAAAACCTCACATCCCCGGCCTTGATTATAGTTTTAGCGGGCTCAAAACATCATTTCTTTACACTCTACGCGACAATATCAAACTTGATCCAGATTTCATCACTAACAATCAAGCCGATTTGGCGGCTTCACTACAAGCCACAATAATTGACATATTGCTCGACAAGCTACGCAAAGCCGTTGACACGACCGGAGTTAAAACCGTAGCTATCGGTGGTGGCGTTTCTGCCAATTCGGGAGTAAGAAAGGCAATTGCCGATTATTGCGACCACAAAGGATTGAAAGCATTCATACCGGCACGTTCTTTTACTACCGACAATGCGGCCATGGTAGCCATTGCCGGTTATTTCAAATTTCTCGACAAGCAATTTTGCGACTTCAATTCTACGCCATACGCACGTGTTCAATTATAAGACGTTGATAATGGCATCAATGCAAAAACTATACTATCCCAACTTCGACATCCTCAAAGGATTGTGCATGCTATTGGTAATAATAGACCATTGCACAATTGGATTACACCCCATACTCGACCACGTAGAAGTACCTATATTCTTTATCATTTCCGGATTCTTGTATAGACCGGAACAATTTACATCTATGATTCGCAAAAAGACAGAGCGACTAATCGTCCCATACCTGTTTTTTTGTACTTTGTATTACATCCCGACACTTATAAACTATTTTACCAACGAGCAACACACATTCAACATAGTCAATGATGTAATATTGTTTTATCTATTACCGGCCAACAGCCCTCTATGGTTTCTCAAAGCACTATTCTGGATATTTATACTTTACCACACAATCAGCCGGGCGTCAACGCATTTCAATAATAAACAACATTCATTCATTTCTTTAATCATAGCAATCTCAATCAGTCTGACCTATCATCATCTAAAAGATATTATTCCCTGCAAAGAATTACTATTGATGAGCGGCCTTCCACAAGCGTTAATGTCGCTACCATTATTTGCACTTGGGAGAGTATTGCACCTTCACACGTCCAAAATCAATTATCACAATACTACGACAACTTTTATAATTGCAATCTCATGCATTGCCGTATGGATTGCCTGCGCAAGAGATGCAATTTTTCTATACACAGCTCAGTTTAACCAATATCCGCTATTATCCTACATCTGCTCTACTGTAGCATTCATAGCACTATTTCTACTAACAAAACACATTAAGAGCATCCCAATACTCAGTTATCTCGGCAAAAATTCCATAATAGTATTTGGAATACATTTGGTTATAATCTCTACTTTAAACAGCATAGGGACAGACTCTTCTTTGATAAAATTGCTACTTACCATAACCATCTCACTACCATTAACATATCTACTAAATAAATATGTTCCCAGACTATGCGGTAGCAGACCCACTTCATCAAAATAAAATACGCATTAATGAATGTTTCAATAATCGCAATCGGAGATGAACTGCTCATTGGGCAGGTTATCGACACCAACTCGGGAGATATTGCTCGCCGACTCAATCCGTTGGGATGGCGCGTAAACGACGTGCAAGTAGTATCAGACAATGCCACTCAGATAAAACGAGCAATCGACAGGGCTTTCCAATCAAGCGATGTCGTAATCACCACAGGCGGGCTTGGCCCAACAAAAGATGACATAACAAAATCTACACTATGCCAATATTTTGGCGGAGAGTTGAAAGAAGACCCGGACGTATTAGAAAACGTAAAAGACATATTTCGCAAACGTGGCTTACAACTCAACTCTCTCACCGCAGCGCAAGCCATTGTTCCAACATCGTGTACTGTCATACAAAACAGAGTCGGAACAGCTCCCATTATGTGGTTTGAGCGTAATAGCAAAGTACTTGTAGCAATGCCGGGGGTGCCATTTGAGACTCGCTATATGCTTGATAGCGAAGTAATTCCCAGACTATTGGCTCGCTTCAACAGCGATATTGCAATACAACACCGCACCCTGCTCATAACCGACTTCACCGAATCGTTATTGGCAATGACAATATCAGACTGGGAAGACAACCTGCCTGAATATCTGCATTTAGCCTATCTACCCAAGCCGGGACTTATCAGATTGCGCATTGACGGCATGCATCACGACAACAATTTTTTAGTTACTGAAATAGATCGATATTGCAATCAACTGCAACAAATATTAGGTCATCACGTGTTATGGGATAGCGACATGCAACTTGAAGAAATACTATTGCAACTCTTAAACAAAAATGGTCAGACCATTTCCACCGCCGAAAGTTGCACCGGAGGAAACATCGCACATCTTATCACATCCATTTCCGGTTCATCACAATCTTTCAACGGCGGAGTTGTCGCTTATAGCAATGACGTAAAACACAATATCTTAAACGTATCGCAAGACTCACTTAACGCACATGGAGCAGTAAGCATTCCCGTTGTTGAACAGATGGCGATAGGAGCTTGCAATGCATTGGCTACCGATTATGCCATCGCAACCTCAGGCATTGCCGGCCCCGGAGGAGGAAGCGCAGAAAAGCCAGTTGGCACTGTGTGCATAGCATTAAACACACCTACCGGCGTCATAAGCGACATATATCATTTCTCAGGCAACCGCAATCGCATAATCGAACGCGCCTCCATGACAGCCTTGATAATGGCCATCAAACACCTAAAGCAGCACTACAAACATTCCTAAAATCACTCAGGCTGAATATGCAAAGGAAGGCACTTCACTAAGAAATCGCGCGCTTCTGACCATGGGACATAATGGTCATTTTGGCCGGGAAGCAGTGGCACCGTAACCTCATTTAAGTCGAGGCGCACATAATATATCCCGCTTCTTTGAGCCTTAAATAACACAATCTGTACATTAGCACCCATTGGCACTATATCAAAGTTTCGCCAATGCAAAGCCACTGTATCAAAATAATTGGTCATATAATAAGCGCCTTCAATACGCATCAAAGCCAGCAATGGGATGATGGTCTCGGCATGACCGAACCTCAACTCCACAGTCGACACGTTGTCACCGGCCACAGCACAGTCGATTTTATCAATAATATCGACCAAGAGCCGACTCGCTATATCAGCCAGAGCAGTTGACAACGTCGATGACGAACGTCGCAAATACTGTAACAGATTCTGACTTGCCCACAAACGATTAAGTTCATCACCTTTAAAAAATTTATCCAACTCAATATCATATGACATTGCTCCAAGCGATGCCAATAGTTCATACTCCACAATTGCAAGATGTTGCTTGTCTACAATGTCCAATGGATAAGTCTCCCCCAGCACTCTGTCTATAGGGTCAACCGGCACAGTCGATTTGACAAATTGGTCATATGCATCACTCCATGGCCGTAAATCAAGGAATGCCCTATAATCAGCATCCATGTCAAACGGACGCACCAATGGAGAATAATTGCGTCCGGAAGAAGCTGTCACATTGATACGATTATTCAATCGCGTAAGCTGATGGGTAAACTCATACATACTCATCACACAACGTGGAGAGTATGACGACACTGCATTTATAGTTGCTTCGTTGAACAACTCAGGATAAGAGGCAAACATGCGTGATGCCAAGCCCCTCTGTTCTGCCATACCAAGAGAATCAAGAGCTCCCCACCGCCCATTACAATGCTCAATAATAAAATCAGTAATATCTAACAATTCGCGACCAAGAGGTGTAATTGTCGAGATCGAATCGGCATGACGCAAAGCCCGTTGCATGGTTAAAGCCCGAGCTGCCGACGTTGGGAAACGAGAACCATGCCTTCCCACATGATTTAACGAGACAGGATGCAAAGAGTCGGGATATTCCGACATTTTGATTGGAATCGGATAGGGCTTGCTGCTACCCCGGCAATCGTCAAATGTATAATCGGTTAAAGTAGGATCCTTAGCAAATGCTGAAAATATGGCAATAAAAAGAGTAGTCGAAAAAATAATAAGTCGTCGCATATCGTTATATTTTTGAGATTCAAAAATAAGAATTTTTCATGGAACTACCACTAAAAATATCACAACTCATTGAAAATGGCGATTTCTCATGCGCAATATCCCTTCTTGATGAATTCATCGCCCACCATCCCGATGTAGCTACAGCCTATTACGAACGCGGTCGCCTACATTGGAGACTTGGCAATCATCGCAAAGCCATAAGCGACTACTGCTCTGCCGACAACCTTGCCCCACATGGGAAAGCAGAACAGGCACTAAATCAAGCTCGGGAAATTATGGATTTCTTTAATCCAGACATTTACAACCCTTAAAATCATCTAACTCACCCCATTTCTTTTGATTTCAAGCAACCGTAATCGTCTTTAAATAAGATTTTTAATCTAAAATTATGTATTAAAAAATTTTTTCTGTAAGTTTGCTTCGGAAAATATTATTTTTAGAATAGCATGTAAATTCATGTTGACATGAAATATAGCATGCATAGTATAGGCGTAATTATGGAGAAAACAGAAAAGAAGAAACGTGGTGGACGTCGCAGCAATGCCGGACGCAAGAAGACGACAATTAAGCGTTATGGCTTCAATGCACCGGCTGATGTATATGCAGTACTGAGCAAAGCCGACAACATCACAAAATTCATTAGTGAAGCTGTTCTGAAACTTGGCAAAGAAAAAGGATTGATTTAAAAAGGTCATTCAGAACATTTTTATTGATTAACTTGAAAACCACAAAACGCTCCGACATATCGGGGCGTTTTATCATTTTTCCCCATTGCAATATGCTGAAATGTCAAGAATAAATTGTAACTTGCATAAGATTTAGCAATGACATTACTCATGAAAAGATATCTCGTCACCGGAGCTGCCGGTTTTATAGGTGCCAATTTTGTCAAATATCTGCTTGCCAAATGGGGAAACGATGTTGAAATTGTGATACTTGACTCGTTGACTTATGCAGGCAACCTTCTGACCATCAAGCAAGAGCTCAATCTACCCAATGTGACATTTGTCAAAGGTGACATTGGTGACCGAGACTTGGTCGAGTCAATTATTTCGACTCATGACCCCGACTATATTGTCAACTTTGCAGCCGAAAGCCATGTCGACCGTAGCATAAACAATCCGCGTTTGTTTCTGGAGACCAACATACTCGGCACACAAAACATGCTCGATTGCGCACGCAAAGCATGGTTTTCAGGTACGGATGAAAACGGTCGAAACTCCTACAAGCAAGGTAAAAAATATCTTCAGATATCTACCGACGAAGTTTATGGCTCATTATCAAAAGACTACGACCAAGCCATTCCTCTTACAGTCAGCGACAAAGTGAGGCAGGTGATTCTGGGACGAGATGACTTAAAAACATTCGGACAAAATTTTTTCACCGAAGAAACGCCCTTGTCTCCCCGTTCGCCTTACTCAGCGGCAAAAACCGGCGCCGACTTGATTACACAAGCTTACCATGAAACCTACGGACTGCCGATCAACATCACTCGATGTAGCAACAATTACGGTCCTTACCATTTTCCGGAAAAGCTCATCCCTCTAATAATCAAAAACATACTTGAAGGCAAGCCTCTTCCGGTCTACGGCAAGGGAGAAAACGTTCGCGATTGGCTATATGTCGAAGATCACGCAAAAGCTATCGACTTGGTGTTGCGTAATGGTCGCATAGGCGAAATATACAACATTGGAGGTTTTAATGAAGAAGCCAACATAAACATCGTCAAAGTCGTAATCTCGACAATCAACCGCATTATGCACGATGAGCCTGAATATCAACAGTTGTTGAAATGTGATATCGATGACATCAACGAACGACTCATAACATATGTCACCGACCGCCCCGGACACGATATGCGATACGCTATCGACCCGACCAAGATTGCGGTGGAACTTGGTTGGTATCCCGAGACTCCGTTTAAAGTAGGAATAGAAAAGACCATTCGCTGGTATCTCGACAATCAAGACTGGGTAAATAGCGTAACATCGGGAGAATATCAAACCTACTACGAAACCATGTATAACAATAGATAAAATCCCCATATCATGAAAGGCATCGTACTTGCAGGCGGAGCAGGAACCCGCTTATATCCTATAACCAAAGGCATTTCCAAGCAACTAATCCCGATATACGACAAGCCAATGATTTACTACCCGATATCGGTGTTGATGCTTGCCGGTATACGCGACATTCTGATTATCTCCACACCCGAAGATCTTCCGATGTTCAAGCGATTGCTTGGTGATGGGGCGGAGATGGGCATAAATTTCCAATATGCCGTACAACCACGACCCGACGGGCTTGCTCAAGCCTTTATCATTGGCGAGGAATTTATCGGAGATGACGATGTGTGCCTTGTGCTCGGTGACAATATTTTTTACGGTCAGGGCTTCACATCGATGCTTGTAGACTCTGTAAACACAGCACGCATCCGCAATGAAGCTACCATTTTTGCTTATCCTGTTCATGACCCACAAAGATATGGTGTTGTTGCTTTTGACAAAGAAGGGAAAGCCACATCGATAGTCGAGAAGCCACAACAACCCGAGTCCAACTTTGCGGTAGTCGGACTATATTTCTATCCCAACGACGTCATTGATATAGCCAAAACCATCAAACCGTCAGCTCGTGGAGAATTAGAAATAACATCAGTCAACGAAATATACCTAAACGAGTCAAGGTTAAACGTCAAACGCTTTGGGCGCGGATTTGCATGGCTCGATACCGGCACTACCGACTCCCTGATGGAAGCATCCAACTTCATTGAAACAATCGAAAAACGCCAAGGCTTCAAAGTTGCAGCGCTTGAAGAAATTGCATTTCGCAAAGGCTACATAACTGCACAACAGCTAATGAAATTGGCTCAGCCCATGAAAAAAAACTATTATGGTGAATATTTAATACACCTTGCACAAAATGGCGTTGAGTAAAGCTAAAATAATCGATTTACCTAAAATAGAAGACCCTCGAGGCAATCTGTCGTTCCTACAACACCCCCAACAGTTGCCTTTTGAAATGCAACGCGCATACTGGATTTATGACGTGCCGGGAGGTCGTGTCAGAGACGGACACGCTTTCCGCACTCAGCATGAGGTCATAATCGCCCTATCAGGGTCATTTGACATCGTACTCAACGACGGACGGCACGAACAAAGGCATCACATGTCTCGCTCATACTACGGTCTATACGTGCCCGCTATGACATGGCGAGAACTCGACAATTTCTCAACCAACTCAGTTGCTCTTGTGATCTCGTCGACATTATATGATGAAAATGACTATATACGCGACTTTGAACAATTTAGAAAGGAGGTAGGAGTTGAAAAACGATAACAGCCACGCCTTGTCACGCATCTGTGACTGCCACATAATAACTCTCGACCGCATCACCCATGAAAACGGGTCACTCACAGTCGTCGAAAACACCGATTGCTATCCTTTTGATGTGAAACGCATATTTTACTTATATGACATTCCTGGGGACACCGAACGCGGAGGTCATTCCCACTATAAGGCTCAAGAATTGATAATAGCCGTAAGCGGAAGTTTCGATGTCACATTGACCGATGGGCACGACACCCACACCTTCACACTCAACCGTCCATACCGCGCCTTATACATTCCGGCAGGCATGTGGCGCAACCTCAACAACTTCTCATCGGGATCGGTATGTCTCGTGTTGACTTCAGAAGTTTACTCCGAAAGCGACTATGTGCGAGATTTTGAAAAATTCAAGACACTTACCGCCGATAAAATAAGATGATAGCAATGGATAAAAAGTATACATTTCTTAATCTCGGTAAAGTCAATGCCCGCTATGCTCACATGCTAAAAGACGCATGCAACAGAGTCATCGATGGCGGACAATATATCGGTGGCGAAGAAGTAACACTTTTTGAGAATGAATTGGCAACCTACACCGGCACAAGACATGCGATCGGCGTAAGCAACGGCCTCGACGCACTTCGATTGATTTTCCGATGCTACATCCAACAAGGCGTCATGTCACCCGGAGACGAAGTCATCGTTCCATCCAACACCTATATAGCGTCAATACTCGCCGTAACCGACAATGGACTGAAACCCGTATTTGTAGAGCCGGACTTAACCACATACAATCTCGACAGTTCATTGCTTGAACGCGCAATAACGCAACATACAAAGGCCATACTCACTGTACATCTATATGGATTGCCATGTTACGACAAAATAATGGCCGACATAGCTCGACGATATAATCTTAAAATTGTCGAAGATAACGCTCAAGCCTATGGCGCATCAATCGGCAATGCACTCACCGGTGCACTTGGAGATGCTGCCGCTTTTAGTTTTTACCCCACAAAAAATCTTGGAGCTTTGGGTGATGCCGGAGCTGTAACGACCAACGACACCGACCTTGCCGAAGCGATAAAGGCAATGCGCAATTACGGGTCACTGCGCCAATACCACAACATATACTCCGGTCTCAATTGTCGCCTCGACCCGATTCAGGCAGCCATGCTACGTGCCAAAATGCCTTTTGTCGACGATGAGAACAATTCTCGACGGGCTATTGCTCATGTCTATGATGACTTAATCAACAGTCCGCTGGTAAAGACTCCAACCTCAAAAGACGGCTACCGACATGTCTACCACCAATACGTAATCAGAGTTGATAATCGTGACCATTTTCGACAATATATGACCGAACATGGCGTCGAAACTGCCATACACTACCCCACACCACCCCATCGACAACCTTGCTACACAGCATATTCCCATCTCAACCTGCCGATAGCAGACCGCATAGCCAATGAAGTTGTAAGCCTGCCGATAACCCCGGCCTGCACCGGCATCGACGATGCAAAAGAAATCGCCGGCATCATCAATAATTACAACTGATAACATTCTGTCGACTTAACCGCGACATATAAAACCTATTACTTAAATCATCAAAATTCTCTCGAAGACATCAAGCTCTACCGTATAGAGCTACTACTCCTCCACAACCCAATCATTACTAACTTTCAGAGCTAAAATTTTACTTAATTAGCTCCACACATGACACTTTTTCATTAAATTTGCATTGGATTGAAAAATGCCAAAAAGTTGGTAATTACAATCCATATCATTTTACGAAAGGTGTTATTGAAATTTTATCTTCTATTACCAAACTTGGCGGTTTGAAATTGCGACGAAGATAGGATTGACAATGGCACCTGCATTGGTTGCTTATATCCTGCCGTGACAGGCAGATTATATAGCAATATCGGTGTGGGGCTATTGTTTTATCTGTCGCATAGGTACGCCAAGACCTCGGTAATAAGATAAAACAAGATACAAATCTCCACACCTTTCTTATATCTAAACTTAACCGTTTCATAGGGAGAAGAGAAACACAAAACAACATCATTATTATGAAACATTTATTCGCTCTTGCAATGCTCTTATGCGCGATTAATTGCGTAGCTCAAGACGTCATTGTCAAAAACAACGGTTCGACCGTAGTGTGCCGAATTGTGGAAGTCAACAACTCCGAAGTCGTTTATAAAAAATGGAGCGACCTTAACGGCTCAAATTACATCATGAACCTCTCTGATGTAACATCAATCGACTACGAAAACGGAAGAAAACAAGAATTATCCAATGCGCAGACAAATGAATTTGCCCCACACAACCAAAACACCGGCATGCAGACTCTAAATGACAATGTCCTGTTGAATATGGATATAGACAATCAGCGTTATAATCAAAAAGTAAAAAAGCTACGAACCATCGGTTGGATTGGAGGTTCCATTCTTTTAGTTGGAGGCGGAATTTGTGCAGTAATTGCACAGGGAGAAGAAGACTTTTTTGGTTCAGGCATTGGCGAAGCTTCTATAGCACTTGCCGGAGCAGGTGTCGCTTGGACCACCTACTTCCTCATTAAAGCAAACTCAGTACAGAATAAAGCCAAACATGTTGTAATGGCCAACCCGATGATACAACACGACTTTGCGCTCAACAATGGCACTTCATTATCGGGCGGCGTAGACCTTCTGAAAGACAACATCTCACGCCACTACACATTGGGCATCGGCCTACGTTATAACTTCTAATATGCTTCATACATCATGAAAACCAAGATTTTAATACTCTTGACAATTGCATTAACGATCCTATCGATGAGTTCTTGCAGTACATCTAAAAGCGGATCCCATTCTACCAATGCCTACCAAATACCCAAAACAAAGATAAAGAGCCTCAATGAATATGACTTAGACGTGTCTACCGAGGGTGTCTCCTACACTATCGACATATCTACACCCGAAGGCAAGACCAAACTTAATGGCCTGTCATTGCGTGAAGCCGAAGAATTGGCACTTACCGAAGCCGTAATCAAATATAATTGTGCATTGCTTGTAAATCCACAATACACCAATCTGATGAACGGCAAACGAGTATTACGTATTACCGTATATGGATTCCCGGCCAAATACAAAAGCATTGGTTCTTATTAGGTCCTTCGACAATTATTATAGCCACATTATAAGACTACAGCGCGATTGATATCGACCAATCGCGCTGTTGTATATATGTTTCACTTCTTCTGCTTCATTCTGATACCGGACGGATGCTATAGCCGCAATAACGGTCATAATATAAAATAAAGTATCCTCGCTTTGATAAATTGAACGCGTACGCATCATAGGAATAATCATTTCGCGCCGGAGTAGAAGTCCAATAACAAGCACCTCCATTTATGTCACCGGCTCGCCCATACGCATCATAACTATTTGAAAATACTCCCGAAGCCGGCAAGAATATATAGTTACCATTTTTATTACTTGTAACTTTCAATCCACTACGTCGACCAAGATTTGTCCACTCAAATGTACAATTGTCCATCAACTCCTTAAAGTCATCTTCTGTAGGGAGTCGCCATGTACCTCCCCACAATGCTCTTGCAACATCATAACGAACATTTCCGGCTATATCTCCCATTTTCTTCCCACTTAGCTCGTTTTTCGTTCCCTTTTCGATATAGGGTTTAATCTCTCCCCAAGCATAGTGTTTACCATCTTGATCAACCGCGTCAGTACCAACATTGCAAGTTGCCCATTTTAGCCCCGAAGGGAGCCCCAAATCAACCCACTTGTGACCATTTATTTCTCCCGACGATGGAATCTCAGTGTTTACATCATAATCTGCCACCGGGCGAATTGCTTGACCATAATAACGTTCAGAAGTGGACACCTCACCCAATGCTCCACCAAAATGATAATCATGCGCCCCATTATTTTTCACCGAAGGACGAGGAGTAGATGTCCAATACCATCCACAACCACTAGGCTCCATGAGTTTTGTACCATCTTTTAAACCTGTAGCAGGCAGAAATATAGAATTGTTGTTGGTATTACATGTCAATTGTGAGCCCCAACGGCCATTAACTTGAACATATTTCCAATAACAATAAAACATCAATTCTCTAAACTCTTCCTGGGTAGGCATTCGCCATCCTTTACCCCACTTTAGAGTGGCAACATCTTTTGTTTTATCTCCTGAGAAATCTGCAACATCTTTGCCATTTAGTTTAGAATTTCCTTCTGTATAAGCTGATTTTGTAGTGGTTTCTCCCCATGCATAATGACTACCCGGTTGAGATGGTGTTGTAGCACCCACATTACATGTAGCCCACCTTGTTCCCGATGGCAATCCCAAATCAACCCACTCATGGCCATTTAAATTCCCCTTAATAGGACCGTAGTCAACAATCGGGTCTATAGTTTTAACCTCATGCGTCCTACTATACTTGCGTTGATCTTGGTTTTGCGACGTTTGGTTTTGCGATTGTTGCTCCTGCGTCTGAGTTGTTTGTTCTTGCGATTGTGATTTAGTCTGTTGCCCCTTGAGTTTATTAAGTTCCTCCTTAACTTGAGTCACAACCTCCTTTTCTACAGTTTTTTTAATTTTTTTCAAAAAACTTTGCGCCGACACATTCACTGCTACCAAGGAGAGAAGCAATGTCAATACTATAAATAGTTGTTTTTTCATAACCTAAACTATTTTGCGCCGTATTTTTATCAACTATTTTTCAATCTCTTTATTCTATCTCTTCACGACTCTTTCACCTACCGCTCCAGGCAGATTTTCATTAATTAAAAATTACGTGAATTCGACGAAAATAATCAAAAGAGTGTCAGTTGGTTATCAACAACACGC